>CAZDOS010000004.1:45325-63351 GCA_964507095.1 uncultured Oscillospiraceae bacterium
CATAGAGATAGTCGTCGACAGGCTCGTAGTCAGGGAGGGCATAGAAGGAAGGCTTCAGAGCAGCCTTGAGACCGCCCTTGCCACTTCGGAAGGAACTGCCATCATCTCTGTCCCTGATTCAGACAGGGAGGAGATTGTGCTGTCCCGGAACTATCTGTGTCCGGAACACGGAATAGGCATCGATGAACTGTCTCCGAGAATGTTCTCCTTCAACAACCCGTTCGGCGCATGCGAGACCTGTACAGGACTCGGAGTATACATGAGAGTCGATCCTGACCTCATCATACCCAACAAGAACCTCTCGATCGAAGAGGGCGCCATCCATGCAAGCGGATGGTATTACGCTCCTGATTCCGTGTCAGAAATGTACTATAAAGGCCTTGCAAAGAAATACAACTTCAAGCTTTCCACACCGATAAAGGATCTTGGAAAAGAAGCTCTGAAGGCCATTCTTTACGGAACCAACGGAGAAAAGCTCGATATGGAACGCGAGACCAACCGCGGCGTCGGGAAATACCAGACGGAGTTTGAGGGAATCGTCAACAATCTCGAGAGACGCTTCAGAGAGACCAACTCAAACTGGGTAAAAGATGAGATCGCTTCAAAAATGAGCGGTACCGAATGCCCTGATTGCCACGGAGCAAGACTCAAGCCTATCATCCTTGCCGTAACAGTGGGCGGGATCAACATAAACGATTTTACTCAGAAAAGCGTGAGGGATGCCATCAAGTTCCTTGACAATCTGAAGCTTTCAAACCGTGATGAGCTCATCGCTCACAGCATTATCAAGGAGATCAGATCAAGGCTCGAATTCATGCAGAGCGTCGGTCTTGAGTATCTTACTCTTGCAAGAAGCGCCACGGGCCTTTCTGGTGGAGAGAGTCAGCGTATCAGACTGGCTACACAGATCGGTTCCTCGCTCGTGGGAGTCCTATATGTGCTCGATGAGCCGAGTATCGGACTCCATCAGAGAGACAATGAAAAGCTTATTGCTACGCTCAAGCATCTCAGAGACCTCGGAAACACACTCATCGTTGTAGAGCATGACGAGGATACCATACGAGCCCGGGATCATATAGTGGATATCGGTCCGGGTGCAGGAGTGCACGGAGGCGAGATCGTCGCTCAGGGAACGCTTCAGGATATCATTAACTGCGAAAACAGCATTACAGGACAGTATCTGTCAGGCAAGAAGTTCATTCCGATCCCTGAGAAGACCAGGGAAGGAAACGGACCTATACTGACTGTCAAGGGCGCAAGGCAGAATAACCTCCAGAACATTGACGTTGATTTTCCTCTGGGCAAGTTCATATGCGTGACAGGAGTATCAGGAAGCGGCAAGTCCAGTCTTGTCAATGAGATACTGTTCAAGAAAGCATCGTCTGTACTGAACAGATCAAAGGAGAAGCCCGGAGACCATGATGAAATACTCGGTCTTGAATATCTTGATAAGGTAATCGGCATCGACCAGAATGCGATAGGAAGGACTCCAAGGTCGAATCCTGCAACATATATTGGTGTGTTTACCGATATCAGAAATCTCTTTGCGCAGACACAGGATGCCAAGATGAGAGGCTATACCGCAAGCAGGTTCTCCTTCAATGTAAAGGGAGGAAGATGTGAAGCCTGCGAAGGCGACGGAATAGTACAGATAGAGATGCACTTCCTTCCGGATATCTTCGTTCCTTGTGACGTATGTAAGGGAAAAAGATATAACAGGGAAACACTTGAGGTCAAATATAAAGGCAAAAACATATCAGACGTCCTTGAAATGACTGTTGAACAGGCCCTTGCCTTTTTTGAAAACCAGCCAAAGATATACAGAAAGATCAAGACCCTGTATGATGTGGGCCTCGGTTACATAAAGCTGGGCCAGAGCGCAACGACGCTTTCGGGCGGCGAGGCACAGCGCGTAAAGCTTGCATTTGAGCTTTCCAAGGTCCAGACGGGCAAGACATTGTACATTCTGGATGAGCCGACGACCGGACTTCATTCCGCCGACGTCCACAAGCTTATCGAAGTGCTTCAGAAGCTTACCGATTCAGGTAATACCGTGGTTGTCATAGAGCATAATCTCGACCTTGTAAAGGTGTGTGATTATATCATAGACATCGGACCTGAAGGCGGAGATAATGGAGGTACTATAGTTGCCACCGGAACGCCGAGAGAACTGTGTAATAACGAGAGATCATATACAGGTCAGTTCCTCAAGAAGATGTTTAAATGAGGTCAAGAGTGGATTACATTGACAGACTGGAAACTATAATAAGAGACGAATATCCGTCCAGGCCGAAGGCAAATGTTCTTACTTTCGGATGTGCTCAGAATGAGAACGATTCCGAAAAGATAAGAGGCCTTCTGGTAGACATAGGTTATTCAATGACAGATGATCTTGAGGACAGCGATATCGTCATATTCAATACCTGTGCCATAAGAGAGAACGCCGAGCTTAAGATATTCGGCAACATCGGGAAACTTAAGGCGGTAAAGGCACAGAGACCCAATATGATAATTGCCGTATGCGGCTGCATGGTCATGCAGGAACACATCGTCGAGAAGCTCAGAAAAAGCTATCCTTTCGTTGATATAGTGTTCGGCGTCAACGCCATTGATACGCTCCCCGAACGGATCTACAGATTCTTTACGGAAAGAAAGCGACAGATATCGCTTCCGGATTTCAAAGTTGGCATAAACGAGGAGCTTCCTTCCTACAGGACCAGCAAGGTCAAGGCTTCGATAACGATAATGTACGGCTGCAACAATTTCTGCTCATACTGCATCGTGCCGTATGTCAGGGGCAGGGAGTATTCAAGGAGACCTGAGGACATCCTCAAAGAGTTCAGAGAACTGATCGAGGCCGGATATAAAGACATTACGCTGCTTGGTCAAAACGTCAACTCCTATGGCAGAGGACTGGAACCGAAGATCGACTTTGCCGATCTTCTCCGGCTGCTTTGCAGTGTTGAGGGCGACTATGTCATCAATTTCATGTCAAGCCATCCGAAGGACTTTACTGACAAGGTAATTGATGTAATAAGAGACAACCCCAGGATTTCAAGACATATTCATCTTCCGGTACAGTCAGGAAATGACAGGATACTTCATGAGATGAACAGGAGATACACCGTCGAGGATTACATGCACATCATCGACTACGCAAGACGGCAGATACCCGGAGTGACGTTCTCAAGTGACATAATCGTCGGATTCCCGGGTGAAAGCTTTGAAGAATACCTGGATACAGAACGGCTTGTAAAGAATGTGAGATTCACTCAATTGTTCACATACATCTATTCCAAGAGGAACGGAACAAAGGCAGCTCAGCTCAAGGATGATATCTCTCATGCTGAAAAGGCAAGATGGCTCAACAGGCTTATCAAGGTTCAGCAGGAGATCACATTTGACTATCTGAACAATCTGGTCGGAACGGAACAGAGAGTCCTCATAGAAGAGGAAAATGACGGGTGGTTCGTCGCAAGAAACAGCAATACGGTCCTTGTAAAGTTTAAGGCAGATGATGATCTGCTCGGAAGCTTTGTAAGGGTAAGGATATATGAAAGAAAGGGCACAACGCTCTACGGAGAAAGGATAAAAGAAAATGGATAATGATATCATCTACAAGTTCAAGCTTCTTGCAAAAGAACTTCAGAAAGATGACCGCCTTATATATCTGGAACAGGCAAGAAAGATGAACGATATGGACCAGGAACTTCAACAGCTCATCGGCAAGTTCAATCTCAAGCAGTATGAATACAGGGTAGAAGTCGTAAAAGCTGAAAGAGACGAGGATAAGATCAAGGCACTCAACGACGATATCATGCAGCTGTACCGGGACATCATGGCCAATGACAGCATGAAGGAGTATAACGACTGCAAGAATGAAGTCGACAGGCTCGAGGAGCATCTGAAGGCCATTATCCATGCGGCAATCGAAGGAAATGACCCGATGATCGTAGAGCTTCCTGAAGGAGGCTGTATCGGCGATTGCTCAAGCTGCTCAGGTTGTGTAGGCATCTAACAGTTAACAGAAGAGGAAGGTTGGGAAATTGGCTAAACTATCCCCGATGATGCAGCAGTATCTTGCGGTCAAGGAACAGCACAAGGATCATGTTCTGTTCTTCAGGCTGGGAGATTTCTATGAAATGTTCTTTGATGACGCGATCCTCGCCTCAAAGGAACTCGATCTGACGCTTACCGGAAAGGAATGCGGTCTGGATGAAAGAGCTCCGATGTGCGGGATCCCTTATCATGCTGCTGAGCCATACATACAGAAGCTTCTCAAGAAAGGCTACAAGGTCGCCATCTGCGAGCAGACAGAACTTCCGCAGAAAGGAAAGACCCTTGTAGACAGGGAAGTCATAAGAGTGGTCACTCCGGGCACTGTCCTGGAATCCGGCATACTTGATGAAGAGCAGCATAACTATATTTCAAGCATAGCATCGGACAATAAAGTCATTGAGATATGCGTATGCGATATTTCAACGGGTTCGATGCAGATGACAGGCATTCCTGAGGATGATTTCGAAGAGGCCTTGAAGTCAGAGCTTTACAGATACATGCCGAAGGAGATCCTTGTTTCAAGAGAACTTATGGATCTTAAGTGGTTATCTGTATATCTCAGAGATACGCTGAAGTGTTCTGTCGAGATAACCGACGGCTCGGATTATGATCAGAAATCAATGGATGAGGCCGTCAAAAAGCAGTTTGCGGACAGGAACTTTTCGCCGCTTGAAAGAAAATGCCTCGGACAGCTGCTTATTTATCTGTCAAAGACACAGAAGAACGGCATAGATAAGATATCAAGCTTTGAAAGCTACGATACAGAAAGCTACATGCAGCTTTCTCCAGTTACTGTATATAACCTGGAACTGTTCGAGACCATGAGGAGCAAGGAAAAGAGGGGAAGCCTGCTCTGGGTCCTGGACAGGACAAGAACAAGCATCGGAAAAAGAATGATCAGATCATTCCTCTCCAGTCCGCTTATGGATGTTGATACTATCAACAGAAGGCTTGATGCTGTCGAATGCATGAACCGCGACCTCATATCAAGAGTCAATCTGCAGAAACTTCTGTCAAACATACGGGACATGGAGAGACTGACAATAAGGGCAGGTTACGGAAATGCTTCCCCAAGGGATCTGTTCGCACTCTCGAAATCCATTGAGGTCGTGCCTCAGATAAAGGAATGTGCAGACTCCTTTGATAACGAACTCGTAAAGAGTCTTAACAATGACATTGATACTCTTTCGGATCTTGGAGAATATCTGTCAAGAGCCATAATCGACAATCCTCCCGCTCTCACAAGGGACGGAGGATTCATCAAGGCCGGCTTTGACGATGTTGTCGATTACAACAGACATCTTGTCAATGACAGCATGAGCATCCTCGCAGAGATGGAAGCCAAGCTCAAGGAAGAGACCGGGATCCCTAAACTAAAGATCGGATACAACAGGGTATTCGGCTATTATATCGAAGTGACCCGTTCATATCTGGACATGGTACCGGATACGTTCATCAGGAAGCAGACTCTGGCCGGAGCCGAACGTTTCATAAATGAAGAGCTCAAGGACCTGGAACAGAACATTCTCCAAGCCTCAGACAAGCTCCTTGCGAGAGAAAAGGCACTGTATGTTGAGATACTGAAAGCTGTCAGTGACAGGACGGACAGGATACTCAAGACTACAAAGGCGATAAGTTACCTTGATGTACTGGCATCCTATTCCGAAGTCAGCATCTCAAACAACTATGTGAAACCTTTCGTTACCGATTCCGACACCATAAGGATCAAGGACGGAAGGCACCCCGTCATTGAAAGGATGAACAGGGATGATGTGTTCATCCCGAATGACGCGCTGCTTGACTGCGATCTCAACAGAGTCAACGTGATAACCGGACCTAACATGGCCGGAAAGTCAACTTTCATGCGCCAGGTGGCCATAATAACCATAATGGCACAGATAGGCTGTTTCGTACCTGCGAAGAGCGCTGAGATCGGCGTATGTGATGCAGTGTATACCAGGGTAGGAGCTTCAGACGATCTTTCCAGCGGACGAAGCACTTTCATGGTGGAGATGAGCGAAGTGAGCGAGATTCTCAAGAATGCTACTCCGAGAAGCCTTATCATTCTCGATGAGATAGGAAGAGGTACGTCCACCTTTGACGGAATGAGCATCGCAAGGGCCGTTGTTGAATACATACACGACAAGAGCAGGGGACTCGGCTGCAAGACGCTGTTTGCGACACACTACCATGAGCTCACTGAGATGGAATCGCAGATGAGCGGAATAGTGAATTACAACATTGCCGTAAAGAAGCGCGGAGATGACATTACTTTCTTAAGGAAGATAGTCAGGGGAGGCGCAGATGACAGCTACGGTATACAGGTCGCAAAGCTTGCCGGGATCCCTGACGATGTAATAGAGAGAGCCAAAACAATTCTCGATGACCTTGTGGAGATGTCAAACAGGGAAAAGATGGCTGTTAGACAGCTGTCCTTCGACGATAATTTCATGCCACCTCCTGCAAAGGGAGACGATATCTCTTCATCACAGAGGGAGATAATCGAAAGGCTCGAAAAGGTAGATGTGAATGTCCTTACACCTATAGAGGCATTGAACATCCTGAATGAGCTGAAAAAAATGATGTAAAGATAACAGTGAGGTTATTCCATGGCTATAAACATACTTTCAAAGCATGTGGCAGAGCTGATAGCTGCCGGTGAGGTCGTTGAAAGACCTTCGTCGGTAGTCAAGGAACTTGTCGAGAACTCGATAGATGCCGGAAGCAGAAACATCTATGTTGAGATCGAAAACGGCGGCATCAGGAAGATCGTCGTCCAGGATGACGGCTCGGGAATAGAATATGAAGACATCCGAAAGGCTTTCATCCGACATGCCACGAGCAAGATAAAGGATGAGGAAGATCTTGGCAGGATACACAGTCTGGGCTTCAGAGGAGAAGCTCTTGCTTCTATCGCCAGCGTAAGCAACCTCACTCTCACCACGAAGCCCGAAGACCGGGAATTCGGCGTCGAATACGTAATTTCAGGGGGAGAAGAGGTCTCCTTTGAGACTCAGCCGTCCGTTGACGGCACGAGATTCGTCGTAAGGGATCTGTTCTTCAATACTCCGGCAAGGATGAAGTTCCTTAAAAGAGACACCACCGAAGCCGGATACGTGCAGGACATAATCACTAATCTTGCCCTGTCAAGACCTGACATTTCATTTACGTTCGTCAGGGATTCAAGGCAGGTCTTCTCGACTACGGGAGACGGCAGACTGATCAACACCATCCGGGCTGTCTTCGGGACTGAATTTGCTTCCGACCTTATACCCGTTGATTACGAAGAGGGCGGATTCAGGATCGAAGGCTATACGACGATCCCGTTCAAGTCAAGGAATTCGAGAAACATGCAATTCTCGTTTATAAATGACAGGTTCGTAAAGAACAAGACGGTCATCGCCGCAGCAGAGAACGGTTACAAGGACACGACCATGGTGGGCAAGTTCCCTGGCTATGTCCTCAAGATATACATGCCTTACGAGGCCGTGGACGTCAATGTGCATCCGTCCAAGACCGAGGTGCGCTTTGCAAGGGACGGTGATGTATACGGAGCGGTGTACAGGGCCGTAAAGCTTGCTGTCGACGGTGACACCCACCTGAAAAAGTTCGATTTCAAGGACGTTCTTGCAGAAAACAAGCCCGAAAGCACTGTAAAGCAAATCACCATTACAGACACTAAAACACCTGAGAATTCAGGCATTTTCCCGACATTGGATAAGAATGGAGAAGGCGTTGACAAGTTCATATCCAAATTCTATGTTCCTGACGAATCTGCGTTCTCAACAGGCATATACAGCGGCTCTGGACAGAGTTCGTACAACAGGAGCAATGCATCCAGAGTCATATATGATTCATCCGGTAGTCAGAAAAACGACAGAATCACTGATGAAGAAATATACAGCTTAAAGGATCTCAGGCTCGATCTGAACAGACAGTCAGTTGACATAGACAAGGAAGATGAAGGAGAACGGACAACCGACAGGAATTTCCGGTCGGTCGATGCGCAGGACATAAGGATACTCGGAGAGGTGTTCGAAACATATGTGCTTTGCACGGTCGAAGATGAATTCGTGATCATCGACAAGCATGCCGCTCATGAGAGGATGCTCTATGAAAAGCTTAAGGCAAATGCAAAGAATGAGAAACAGATGCTGCTAGCCCCGGCGACTGTCAGGCTTTCTGCTGAGGAAAAGGACGCAGTTCTGGAAAACATCTCACTGCTTGATGATTGCGGTTTCGAGATCGAGGATTTCGGTGAGGGCGGAGTGATACTCAGGGCAATTCCTATGTATATCACGGGCTCCGATCCGGCAGAGCTGCTTACTGAGATCGCATATAATCTGTCTCAGGGTTCAAAGGCTGATCTCAGTGAAAAGATCGAGTGGATATTCCATTCTGTTGCATGCAGAAGTGCCATAAAGGCAGGGGATAAGAACGACATTAACCGGCTCACAGCTCTTGTAAGGGACATAAAGAACAGAAAAGTGCCGCTTTATTGTCCGCACGGAAGACCGGTGCTTGTCACAATCAGTCGAAAAGATCTGGAGAAACAATTTGGCAGATAAGAAGAAACTGGTCGTCATATGCGGTCCTACTGCTACAGGCAAGACCTCATTATCGATTGACCTTGCTAAAAATTATGACGGAGAGATAATCTCTGCCGATTCGATTCAGGTGTACAGAAAGCTTGATATCGGCTCTGCCAAGGCAACAGATTCCGAACAGGCCATGGTCCGACACCATCTGATCGACATACTCGACCCGCGGGAAGAATACAATGTCCAGAGATTCTGTTCACTGGCGAAAGAGACAGTTGAAGATATCGGTTCAAGAGGTAAGCTTCCTTTCATTGTGGGCGGGACGGGGCTGTACATAGAAAGCTTCATCAATGACACCAGTTTCTCCCGGCAACCTGATGTGGATGAGATCAGGACAGCCTTAAACAGGCGCCTTGAGGATGTCGGCAGGGAACGGATGTACGAGCAGCTGAGAGAGATAGATCCCGAATACGCCCGGAAGGTACACCCAAACAATACGATCAGAGTGCTCCGCGCGATCGAAGTATACATGATGACAGGACACACTATGACCTATCAGATAGCTCATTCGCGTCCCGCTGACAGACCTTACGACACGTTACTGATCGGAATAACGTATCACGACAGGCAGAAGCTTTACGACAGGATCAATCTCAGGATAGATCTCATGCTTAATGCCGGACTTCTCAATGAAGCCAGATACGTATATAATAATAGGGAAGAGTTCACTACCTCAGCAAATGCGATAGGCTACAAGGAATTCTTTCCTTACTTCGAAGGAACTTCCACACTGGAGGAGTGCACCGAAGAGCTTAAAAAGGCATCAAGACATTATGCAAAGCGTCAGCTGACCTGGTTCAACAGGATGAAGGACATAATCTGGATACATCCCGACACGGAAAATCTATTTGACACGGCAGATCAGCTCGTGCAGCAATTTATAAGCAGATAATGGAAAGAACCAGCAGAAAAGACGACAAATTACTTATTCAGAGGATCAACTTCATTCCGTTGATCCTGTTTCTGATCGTCCTGTATATCGTTCTGCAGGTATACATGATGAGATTCAGGGGCGTGGATACGATAAAGGCCGTCGAAGGATACATGAACGACTCTGTTATATCCCAAGGAATAGTGTGCAGAAACGAGCTTATCCTCAGGAAGACCTCCAGCGGATACGTCTATTATCTCGCGGAGAGCGGAGAAAGAGTGTCCAGCGGAGCGCATATAGGCAGTGTCTATTCCTCATCTGAGGACGTTTCAAGACTGAAGTATCTCCGGAACAGGAAGGCCATGCTCGACGATGTGAAGGCTGTTACCAATTATCAGACCGGAAACATAATGGATGTCCCTCTGGCGAAGAAGCAGCTTGCAAACGAGATGTCCGGAGTCAGTTACGATGTCAGTACCGGAAACTACTTCGATGCGTTTTCCAGAATGGGCAAGCTGGCGCAGGGCGTCAACAAGCTGAACCTTGCGACCGGTCTTGTGAACGACTTCTCTCCGGCCATCAATCAGCTGAATAATGAGATATCAGCCGTGGAATCAGCGGTTTCTTCTCCTCTTGAGAACCTCTATGCCGCACACGCGGGTTACTTCATCAGTTATACCGACGGCTTCGAGAATCTAGCAACAGTAAGCAATCTGTCCGGGATGTCATACGAAGACGGCATCGGTCTCATAAACTCCTCGCAGGAGATGAACAGCGGAAACTCGTACGGAAAGATCATAACCGACTATAAATGGTCCCTGTGCACATATATAGATACATCTGTTGCGGAAGATCTTAAGATCGGCAGACAGGTAAGCGTGGACATATCAGGACTTGAGAACGATTTCAGGAAGGGAACGATCAAGGACATAATCGATCTCGGCGGAAAATCCCTCATAGTAATTGAGAGTTCCGTAATGGATTCCGTTTCTGCCGTGACGAGAGTTACGGACTGCGAGATCCTTTTCAAGCAGTACCGCGGGATAAAGATCCCCAAAACGGCGATTCATTTCGTTGACGGCGAGATGGGAGTGTTCGTGAACTATTCAAACATGGTCCAGTTCAGAAAGATCGATCCTATGTTTGAGGATGACAACTATGTCATCGTTCCAAGCACTCCGACTGCCAATAATCAGGTAAAGCTGTATGATTCAATAATCGTAAAAGGGAGGAACTTGTACGATGGAAAATATCTATGATAATGTCAGACGAGTAATGGAAGAGATCGAAGAAGCCTGCGTCAAGTTCGGCAGGGATCCGAGCGAAGTCACTCTTATGGGCGTCTCCAAGACTCAGCCTGTTGAAAAGATCAGGGAAGTCTATGATGCCGGTGTAAGGCTCTTCGGCGAGAACAGAGTGCAGGAGCTGGTCCGGAAATCAGACTTCTTCAAGGAACTTGGCGTCCCTTGCCATATAATCGGTCAGCTTCAGACCAACAAGGTCAAGTATCTTCCTCCGCTTACAGATACCATTCACAGCGTGGACAGCCTCAAGCTTGCCAAAGAGATCGAAAAGCAGTATTCGAAGGCAGGCAAGACTGCCAACATCTGTCTTGAGATCAACATCGGCATGGAAGAAAGCAAGGGCGGAGTAGAGTACGACAAGGCCGAGGAACTGATCTATGAGATATCCGAGCTGAAGAGCATAAAAGTGAAGGGTCTCATGTGTGTTCCTCCCATCTGCGAAGGCGAAGAAGTGCGTAAATATTTTGAAAAAATGCATTCGCTATTTGTAGACATATCAAGTAAAAAAATATATAATACAGATATGTGTATCCTCTCAATGGGTATGTCAGATGACTTCAAATGGGCCATTGCTGAGGGCAGCACTCTTGTCAGGGTAGGCACCAGGTTATTCGGTGCGAGAAACTACAATATTTAGTCATGCATTAAGGCAAGGACAATCAAATCGATAAGGAGATCATTATGGGATTTTTTGATAAAGTTAAGGACCGGTTTGGCGTTGACAAGGAAGATGAGTGGGAAGAGGAAGAGACTGGCGAGATCGAAGAGATCTACGAAGAAGAGCTTCCTGAGATAGAAGAGAAGCCTACAAAAGTATCTTTCCAGCCAGCTAAGGCCACAACCTCAACTTCAAGTGAAAAGAAGGTCAATCTCTCAACGATCCCTCGGCTGAAGGTGATCCTTGTTAAGCCTGAGAGATTTGACGAGGCCAGCGACATTGCTGACAACCTTGCAGACAAGAAGACAGTCGTTCTCAATCTTGAGTCCTGCAACAAGGATGTTGCAAGAAGACTTGTCGACTTCCTTTCGGGAGTTGCTTACGCATTCCACGGAAATGTTGAAAGGATCGCAAATTCGACATTCCTTATCACTCCATACAATGTAGACATTTCAGGAATCGGTCTTATGAGCGATTACGATGTTCCTGAGGATCTGTATTAATTGAGAGGATTCATACCTCCTCAGACTCCGGAAGAAACTGTACTATACAAAAAATATCAGAAAATGTGTGAATCTTGCTCTGTTTACGGAAGAGAGCAGTTTTCCACATTTTTGAATATGCGACAGAAAGAGCTGCTTATAGCACGGGCAAACAGGTATCCGGACGTCAGGCTTTCGTTCGGATTCGGTTTCGAAGGGGACGGGGAAAGATGTATTGCCTGCGTCAGGCAGGAATATGATACCGAGGACATTGAATTCCCGATAGATGTCGTCCGAACACGGATCCCGGCATCCTCAAGCGTCAACCACAGAGATTTTCTCGGCGCTGCCATGGGTCTGATGATCAAGAGAGACTATATCGGCGATATAATAGTCAATGATACCGAGTGTTTTATCATATGCCACAATTCTGTTTCTTCATTGATCATCAATGAACTGAAGAGCGTCGGTCATATCTCAGTCAGGTTTGACTGGTATCATGAACCGCTTGTATATCACAGGAGCTATTCACGGAACGGTTCCGCTACCGTAGCTTCCCTCAGGCTTGACAGTGTTCTGAGCGCAGCGCTCAAGATCAGCAGGTCCAAATCATCGGATATGGTCAAGGCAGGTCTTGTCGAAGTCAATCATCTTAATGTCCTCAAAAGCGATTTTGAGATAGACAACGGAGATGTCCTAAGCATCAGAGGGTACGGTAAGTATTTGATCGGATTTGACGGCAATACCAGCCGCAAAAACAGATATTATATCAATTTCAGTAAATATTAGGAGGCAACCTATGCATACATCCGAAGATATTCGCTCAACGACTTTCAATCAGTCCAGAAGAGGATATGAGCAGAGAGATGTCGATGCATTCATCGAGCAGATAGCCAATGACATGCGGACACTTGAAGCTGAGAAGAAGGATCTTGAAGACAAGCTTTATGTACTGGCTGAAAAGATCGAACAGTATAAGGCTGAGGAAGACAGCATCAAGGTAACACTCATAAACTCACGGAAGCTCGGTGAGAGCATAGTGAACGACGCCAAGGAAAAGGCGGAAACGATCCTCCGTGAAGCCACAATAAAGAAAAATGACATCATTTCTTCTGCTTATGCTGAAATCGAGGGAAGCGAGAACACTCTTGCAAGGCTTAAGAAAGAAGTAAGCGATTTCAAGAATACGATCCTTCATCTGTATAAAGAGCATATTGAATCACTTACACAGCTTCCGGATTCCGATAAGCCTCTGGCAGCAGCTGAGCCTGTCGAGGAGAAGAAGGATGAGCCTGAAGCAGTTCCACGGGCAGAACCGGCAGTCAGCGAGCCTACACAGGTATTCGATCCGGTTGAAAAAGACATAGTCAGTGAAGCTGTCGCTGAGACGAGGGTTGAATCTCCAACGGAAATCATTCCGGACATCGACGAGGTTCCGGCAACTGAAGAGAAGTTCAAGAATATTTCTTCACTCTTCGAAGGCTAACAGACCTAAAAGATTAGTGTGAACAGCACTAATCTTTTGTTTATTTACTGTATTCTAATCACGGAGTTTGATATTGGGTTTTGATATAATCACCGTAGCAGTCCTCACCGCAGTGACTTTTCTTATAAGGTCAGGCATCATCAACCATCTCAAGGGAGGACCTACCGTAACTGTTATTCCGCATATCCTGGGGCTCAGGTATTCAGAGAATACCGGAGCAGCTTTCAGCATGCTGAGTTCCAAGACTGCCCTGCTGTCGGCGATAACGCTGGTGGCGCTGCTTGTCATGGCATATATGATATTCATCAAGAGATACGGCGCTAAATATGAAAGAGCGTTCCTCATAATGATCTTCACAGGCGGCCTGTGCAATCTCATTGAAAGAGTATTCTTCGGATATGTGGTCGATTATTTCGAGTTTCTGTTCGTCAGATTCGCAATTTTCAACTTCGCAGACAGTCTTATAACGGTCGGTGTGACACTTCTGCTTATCTATACCATTTTTACGGAGAAAAGCAAGAATGAACATCAGTGAGATCATTGAGCTGACAGCTCTTGCAGAGGACGAGGGAAGCCGACTTGATTCTTTCCTGGCATCAGTCACGGACTACTCCAGAAACAGCATTCAGCTATATATGGATTCCGGCCTTGTGACGGTAAACGGGAAGAAGGGTGCCAAAAACTACAGGCTCAAGGCAGGGGATATGATCGTTCTGTCTGTTCCCGAGCCTGAATTTGCCGACATCGTTCCTGAAGACATTCCTCTTGACATCGTTTATGAAGACCGGGACGTGCTCGTCGTAAACAAGCCGAAAGGCATGGTCGTTCATCCTGCCAACGGGAATTACACCGGAACTCTAGTAAATGCATTGATGTATCACTGCAAGGACAGCCTTTCGGGCATAAACGGAGAGATCAGACCGGGGATCGTCCACAGGATAGACAAGGACACTTCAGGGCTGCTTGTGATTGCCAAGAATGACATGGCACACGAGCATCTGTCGCGGCAGCTGAAGGCTCACTCGATGCTAAGGGTCTATTCTGCAATAGTTTACGGAAACGTCAGGGAAGACGGGACCGTTGACGCTCCTATCGGAAGGCATCCGACCGACAGAAAAAAGTTCACTGTAACGGAAAGAAACTCCAAAAATGCCGTTACTCACTACAAAATCACTGAAAAGCTAAATGGCTTTACACTTATAGAATGCCGTCTTGAGACCGGAAGAACGCATCAGATCAGGGTGCATATGGCTCACATAGGCCATCCTCTTCGGGGAGATCCTGTATACGGACCCAAAAAGGTCATCACCGAGCTTCACGGACAGGCACTGCATGCGGGCACGCTGGGGTTCATCCATCCCAGAAGCGGTGAATTCATATCGTTTACTTCACGGCCGCCTATCGAGTTCGAGTCATTCCTGAATAAACACAGAATACATCAATAACATGAGCAGAACCATAAACGACTATCTGATAGTATCAGATCTAGACAACACGCTCCTTACAGCAAAAGAGGGCATACCTGAATATAATGTTGAAATGATATCAAAGTTCCAGAAGATGGGCGGCCTTTTTACGGTCGCTACCGGAAGGAGCGTTGATTCCGTCGCCAATTATCTCGGCAAGGTCAAGCTGAACTGTCCTGCGATCGTGTATAACGGAGGTATAATCTACGATTACAATGCAAACAGGATCCTTCAGAAGAACATCATGCCCGCCTCAAGTGAGGAAGTGCTCAAGGACATCCTTGCCACATTTCCGGACATAGGCTGTGAAGTGATGTGCGACAATCTCAGGACCTATTGGATCAGAGAGAATTCGTTCACATACAATCATCTTCACGGCGAGAGGATGAGCTATGTCAACACGGACCTCAGATGCGTGGCCAACAAATGGATCAAAGTGCTCTTTTCAGCGCCGAACAGGCGTCTTGGTGAGGTCAAGGAGTATTGTGAGGGGCTTAACAGGGACGATCTTGATTTCGTGATGACCAGCGAGCATTATCTTGAGATACTTCCAAAGGGCATTTCAAAAGGGGAAGCTCTTTCATCGCTTTGCAAACTTGTCGGCAAAAACATCGCAAATACCGTTGCGATAGGAGACTATTACAATGATATAGAGATCCTTTCCAAGGCAGGATTGAGCGTATGCGTGGACAATGCGCCGGATGATGTCAAGAAGATATGCAAGCTGACAGTTCCGTCATGTCTTGACGGAGGAGTCGGATATCTGCTGGAACAGATCATGGACATATACCGTTAAACATTGCAAATATCAGATTAATTTCTGAAAACATATACTTACAAAACAGATTTATTCGGAGGTTTTCATTATGGATAATAAGACCAAGCTTTATCTGGAGAAACAGGCTGTCCAGATAAGGAAAGATGTCGTTACGGAGGTGTATAACGCACGGAGCGGACATCCGGGCGGATCGCTGTCAGTGACGGACATGCTGACATATCTGTATTTCTACAAGATGAACATAGATCCCAAGAATCCGAAGTGGGAAGACAGGGACAGATTCGTCCTCAGCAAGGGACATACCGCTCCTGCTCTGTACGCATGCCTGGCCGAAAAGGGCTACTTTGACAGGTCTGAGCTTCTTAAGCTCAGAAAGACCGGTGCCATGCTCCAGGGACACCCTGACATGAAGGGCACGCCTGGTATCGACATGTCGACCGGATCTCTTGGACAGGGCATCTCTACGGCAGTCGGCATGGCTCTCGGCGGAAAACTCACGCACAAGGATTACATGGTCTATTGTGTTCTCGGAGACGGCGAGATTGAGGAAGGACAGGTATGGGAGGCAGCCATGGCAGCTTCTCAGTACAAGCTTGACAATCTGATAGCCGTTGTTGACAACAATGACCTTCAGATCGACGGAAGACCTGAAGAGGTCATGAGCATTTATCCGATCCCTGACAAGTTCAAGGCTTTTGGATGGAATGTCACTGAGTGCAATGCACATGATTTTGACGACATCGACAGAGCCTTTGAACAGGCAAAGGAAAAGAACGGCAAGCCATGGGTCATAATCCAGAAGTCCATAAAGGGCAAAGGCGTTTCATTCATGGAGGACGTTGCATCCTGGCACGGAACGGCACCTAAGAAGGATCAGTATGAACTGGCTATGGAAGAGCTTGACAAAGCTCGGGCAGAACTGGAGGAGAAGTAATCATGGCAGAAGTAAAGAAAATAGCTACAAGAGAAAGCTACGGCAACGCTCTTGTTGAACTCGGTAAAAAGTATCCGAATCTTGTCGTACTCGATGCGGATCTCGCAGGAGCTACAAAGACAGGCACCTTCAAGAAGGCTTTCCCTGACAGATTCTTTGACGTGGGCATTGCTGAGCAGAACATGATGGGCATTGCTGCAGGTCTTTCAACGACAGGACTGATCCCGTTTGTATCTTCCTTTGCAATGTTCGCTTCGGGAAGGTCATTTGAACAGGTCAGAAACTCAATAGGATATCCTCATCTCAATGTCAAGATCGGTGCAACACACGCAGGCATCTCTGTAGGCGAAGACGGAGCGACTCATCAGTGCAATGAAGATCTGGCTCTCATGAGATCGATCCCCGGCATGACCGTTATAGTCCCATGCGATGACATAGAGGCAAAGCAGGCTGTTTATGCCGCTGCTGAAATGGACGGTCCGGTATACCTCAGATTCGGACGTCTTGCTGTTCCGATAGTCAACAGTGAGGATTACAAATTCGAACTTGGAAAAGGCGTCACGCTCAGGGAAGGTGACTCATGCACTATCATAGCGACAGGACTTATGGTCGCTAAGGCTGTTGAGGCTAGTGACCTCCTGAAGGAAAAAGGCATCAATGCCAGAGTGATCAACATCCACACCATCAAGCCTATCGATAAGGACATTATCATCAAGGCATCAAAGGAGACGGGATTCATAGTCACTTGTGAAGAGCACAGCGTCATGGGCGGCCTTTTCAGTGCAGTCAGCGAGGTGACAAGTGAGTATGCACCTTGCAGGATCAAACCTGTTGCCGTAATGGACACATTCGGCAAGTCCGGCCCTGCTCTTGAGCTTCTTGATGTGTTTGGTCTCAGCACAGATAACATCGTAAAGACCGTTCTTGAGAATATCTGATAATCGGCACCGTAAGGAGTAATACAGTGTTTAAGATTCTAAGAAGAGAACAACTCAGTGAGAATACATTTCTCATGAAGATAGAAGCCAGACTGGCTTCTCAGAACATAAGGCCCGGACAGTTCGTCATAATCATGGTCGAAGAAAAGGGTGAAAGGATCCCACTTACGATCTCTGCATTTGACAGGCGGGAAGGAAGCATCACCATCGTATTCCAGGCTATCGGCGCTTCAACAATCAAGCTCAGCATGCTTAACGAAGGAGATACTATCGCTCACCTAGTAGGTCCTCTCGGAACAGCGACCGAACTGGACGGGATAAAAAAGGCATGTGTTATCGGCGGAGGTGTCGGCTGCGCCATTGCTCTTCCTGAAGCAAAATGGCTGCATGATAAATCTCCAGTCGTCACATCTCGAACACCTGATGCTCCCGTCCAGTGTTCACCGCCC
>CAZDOS010000005.1:0-58824 GCA_964507095.1 uncultured Oscillospiraceae bacterium
AAGGTGCTCGGATGCGAGCTCAGCGATATCAAGAACATGTTCCTCGCCGAGGCTGCCGGAATAGGCTTCATCGGAGGAACGGTCGGCGTTATTATCAGCTATCGGCTCTCCTTCCTGATGAACAAGTTTGCGGGAGCGATGCTCGGAGGCTCGACCGTTTCGGTCATACCTTTATGGTTGGCGCTTTTCGGCATGGGCTTCTCGACGCTCGTAGGCATAGTCTCAGGCTACGTGCCTGCCGTCAGGGCGGTCAAGGTCACGGCGCTGAGCGCGATACGTCACGAATGATAAGATAATGGTCTGCAGCTTTTGCTGCAGATCTTTTTTTGTCTGTCCTGCAGTTGCCAACCTCAGCGGTTGTATAATAAAATATATCGAATAAGCTGAATTGTTTTGAGCGGATAAAGGAGATGCCAAGAATGGACGAAAAGATACAGAAGCTTCAGGAAATAATCGACAAGACCGAGAGACTGGTGTTCTTCGGCGGAGCCGGCGTGAGCACGGAGAGCAACATCCCCGACTTCAGGTCCGTGGACGGGCTGTATAACATGAAATACAAGTATCCTCCGGAGACCATGCTCAGCCATGATTTCTTCGTATACAGGACGGAGGAATTCTACGAATTTTACAGAGACAAGATGCTTTATCTTGACGCCAAGCCGAACGCCGCCCATCTCTGGCTCGCGGAGATGGAGAGGAACGGAAGGCTTTCGGGCATAGTCACGCAGAACATAGACGGGCTTCATCAGAAGGCCGGAAACACTCTCGTGTACGAGCTTCACGGTACAGTCATGGACAATTACTGCACGAAATGCGGAAAGCATTTCGGCGTTGAGACCATAGTCAATTCCAAGGGAGTGCCTCACTGCGACTGCGGCGGCGTCATCAAGCCGGTAGTAGTCCTTTACGGGGAGGGACTGGACAATGACATCGTATCCGGAGCCATAGACGCGATCGAGGAAGCCGACACCATGATCGTTGCCGGTACATCCCTTGCTGTGTATCCTGCAGCGGGGCTCATCAGATATTTCAGGGGAGACAAGCTCGTCCTCATCAACAGGGATCCCACGAACACCGACATAGACAGCAATGCCGACCTGGTCATATATGACAGCGTGGGAAAGGTCCTCAGCCAGATAGAGATCAGATGAGTTCCGGACAGTTGGACACCGATGCCTGAATATGGTAAAATCATTTAGTTACAGACACAGCAATATCCACAGACAGAGGAACGATAATTGGCGATTACAAGAGAAGAGATAGAAAAAAGAAGGACGTTTGCCATCATTTCACACCCTGATGCAGGCAAGACAACGCTTACCGAAAAGCTGCTGCTGTACGGCGGAGCCATACAGACTGCGGGAATAGTCAAGGGCAAGAAGGGTGCGAGAGCAGCCACATCGGACTGGATGGAGATAGAGAAGCAGCGCGGCATCTCGGTCACGAGCTCCGTGCTCCAGTTCAACTATGACGGCTACTGCGTCAACATCCTCGATACGCCCGGACACCAGGACTTTTCAGAGGACACTTACAGGACTCTCATGGCTGCCGACAGCGCGGTCATGGTCATCGACGGCGCAAAGGGCGTCGAGGCACAGACCATAAAGCTGTTCAAGGTCTGCACAATGAGGGGCATACCGATATTCACATTCATAAACAAGATGGACAGAGACACCAGGGATCCGTTCGACCTCATGGAGGAGATAGAGAACGTGCTGGGCATCCAGACATATCCAATGAACTGGCCGATAGGCTCCGGAAAGGAATTCAAGGGAGTATATGACAGGCAGTCCAAAGAGATCATAGCCTTCGAGAACGACGGAAAGATCGGAACGAAGCAAGCAAAGTCCATAAAGGCAAAATTGGGAGACAGCGACCTTGATGACCTCATAACGGCGCCTCTCCACGAGACTCTTGCAAATGACATAGAGCTCCTGGACGGAGCCTCCTACGACTTCGACAAGGAGATGGTAGACACGGGAAAGCTGACGCCGGTATTCTTCGGATCGGCCCTGACAAACTTCGGAGTGGAGCCCTTCATAAAGGACTTCCTCGCACTCACTACGCCTCCTCTGGCAAGGCATTCGTCCATAGGCATGATCGACCCTTACGGCAGCGATTTCTCCGCCTTCGTATTCAAGATCCAGGCCAACATGAACAAGGCCCACCGAGACAGGATAGCATTCATGAGGATCGTCTCGGGAGAGTTCGTCCGCGGCATGGATGTGTTCCATGTCCAGGGAGGCAAGAAGGTAAGGCTGTCCCAGTCCACCCAGATAATGGCGAGCGAAAGGGAGACGGTCGACGAGGCCTACGCGGGAGACATCATAGGCATCTTCGATCCGGGCATCTTCTCGATAGGAGATACCATAACCACAGCCAAGGAGACCTTCCGGTTCGACAGCATCCCGACCTTTGCACCTGAGCATTTTGCCAGGATTACCCAGGTCGACACCATGAAGAGAAAGCAGTTCGTAAAGGGCATGGAGCAGATAGCCCAGGAAGGCGCCATCCAGATATTCAAGGAGCCAGGTTCAGGCTTCGAAGAAGTGATAGTCGGCGTCGTCGGCGTTCTGCAGCTCGACGTGCTCGAGCACAGGCTCAAGACCGAGTACAATGTGGACATCAGGATGCAGCATCTCCCTTACCGGTACATCAGGTGGATCGAGAATGAAGACATCGACCTGAAGAAACTGAACATCACCAGTGACACTAAGGCCCTTGAGGACTATAAGGACAGGAAGCTTCTGCTGTTCACCAGCCCTTGGAACATCAACTGGGCGGTCGAGAAGAATCCGCAGCTGAAACTCGCGGAAGTGGCGCAGAACTAGACAGATAAGGCGGACCCAATGGCAATTTCAAAGAACGGAAAGTGGTGGGAGAACTCCACCGTATACCAGATATACCCGAAGAGCTTTTTCGACTCCAACGGAGACGGAATAGGGGATATCGAGGGAGTCAGAAGGAAGCTGGGCTACATCAGGAGCCTGGGAGTGGACATCATCTGGCTCTGCCCATATCTCAAAAGCCCTCAGGCCGACAACGGATATGATGTCAGCGACTACTATGAGATAGACCCCATATTCGGAAACAAGGAAGACCTGAGGAAACTCATAGACGAATGCCATGCTGTCGGACTCAGATTCGTCATGGACATGGTCACTAACCACTCATCAGATGAGCATGAGTGGTTTAAAAAGGCCCTGGCAGGCGACGAAAAGTACATGGGTTACTATTACTTCAAGGATCCTGTGGACGGCCAGGAGCCAAATAACTGGGAGAGCATCTTCGGCGGAAGCGCATGGGAGTATGTTCCGAGCCTCAATAAGTATTATCTGCACCTTTTCCACAGGAAGCAGCCGGATCTCAACTGGACCAACCCTGAGGTTGTGGACAATATAGTTCGGGTCATGAAGTACTGGGGAGAGTTCGGCGTGGACGGCTTCAGGCTTGATGCCATAAACTACCTCTACAAGGACCCCGCATTCCCGAACGTCGAGACGCGGCCGGGACAGAAATACGGCTTCGGCGGACAGTATTATTCCAGCAAGCCTCAGGTGAACGGATACTTTGCAAGGCTCAACAGGGAAGTATTTATGCCGTTTGACATGATGACGGTCGCCGAGGTCGGCGACATGGAGCCCGAAAGGGCAAGGGAGTACTGCGGAAAGGATCAGCCTGAGATCGACATGGTCTACATGTATGACATGCTCAACTTCGACCAGGAGGGCTATGACAAGTTCAAGCCTATTCCGTTCGACGTCAAAAAGTTCAAGGATGTCATATTCAGATGGCAGGATGAATTCAGGGATGTGGGCAGGATGGCCCTGTTCCTGTCTAACCACGATCAGACCAGGAGCGTAGGGCGTTTCGGCGACGATTCGCCGCGGTTCAGGTACAGATCGGCCCGGGCGCAGGCGCTTACCATGTACATGCTGAAGGGAACTCCGTACATCTACCAGGGTGAGGAGCTCGCGATGTCGTTCCTTGACTATGAGAAAATAGAGGATTTCAACGACATCGAGGTCGAGTTCACATACAATGAGAATGTGGTGAAGAGAGGCGAGCCGTTTGAGAAATGGCTCAGGCTCTACAACACCAGATCCAGGGACTGCGGCAGGAGCCCGATGCAGTGGGATGACAGCCCGAATGCAGGCTTCTCGGCTGGCACCCCATGGCAGAAGGTGAACGGGGAGTATGTCTGGAACAACGTTGCAGCACAGGAAGAAGATCCCGCTTCAACGCTCAACTTCTACAGGAAGCTGCTTGCGCTGAGGAAGACTCTCAAGAGCGTTCAGTACGGCGCGGTGACTCCGTTCGACAGGGATTCGCGGTCCACTTTCTGCTACATCAGGATATGCGAGGACGAGGTCTGCGTTTGCCGGTCAAACTTCACCGGGGATGACGCGAAGACCGTGCTTCCGGAAGGCGAATACGAGATACTTCTGTCCAATACCGGCAGGGAAGGGACAGTCAAAGGCGAGGTTCTGCTTGCTCCTTACGAGGCTGTTTTCGCCAGAAGAAAATGATTACGACGACATGGGGCCGAAAGGCTCCATGTCTTGAATTAGGTTGCCCCATATTGTAAAATATATTAATCGGAGGTTATTGACTATGGTATACAGCATGACCGGTTACGGAAAAGGCAACAGAATACTCGGCGGGAAGGACATAACCGTTGAAGTCAAGAGCGTCAACCACAGATATTTCGAGTACTCGGGACGCTTACCCAGGCACTTCATGTTCCTGGATGACAGGATAAAGAAGGAGATACAGTCCAAGATCTCAAGAGGAAAGATCGAGATGTCGCTCACGGTCAGAAATGTCGATTCCTCCGACACGAAGGTCGAACGGGACATTCCTCTCGCAAGGAGCTACTATGACGCTCTTGAGAGCATCCGGTCCGGTCTCGGTCTCATAAACAATACAGATGTAGCCAGGATAGCGAGCTTTGACGGAGTCCTCGTTCGGGTCAAGAACGAGGAGGACACGGAGCAGCTGTGGCATAATGTCAGGACAGTCCTCAATGACGCGCTGGACGAATTCGTCGCCATGAGAGCGGCAGAAGGGGAAAAGCTTAGGGAGGATGTCCTCTCGAAGCTTTCGAACCTGGAGCGCATGGTCATGGCCGTCGAGGAAAAGGCTCCCGAGAGAGTAGCCGCCTACAGAGAAAGGCTTTACGCAAAACTCAGGGAAGTCCTTGAGGACAGGCAGATAGATGACGCAAGGATCGTCACCGAAGCTGCCATTTTCGCGGACAAGGTCGCCGTTGATGAAGAGACCACGAGACTGCACAGCCATATCGCTCAGTTCAGGACCATCCTTGACGCGAAGGAGCCTCGGGGCAAGAAGCTGGACTTCCTGGTTCAGGAGATCAACAGGGAGACCAACACGATAGGATCAAAGAGCAATGACCTGACGGTGACGGGGATCGTGGTAGACATGAAATCCGAGATCGAGAAGATCAGGGAACAGATACAGAACATCGAGTAGGTGAAGATATGCCGATGCTGAACATTGGGTTCGGAAGCATGATCAATTCCGACAGGATCACGGCTGCGTTAAGCCCTGACTCCGCACCCGTAAAGAGGATGATCTCAAAAGCAAAGAGCGATGGCTCCCTCATAGACGCCACGTTCGGAAGAAAGACGAAAACAGTCCTTGTCACGGACTGCCGGCAGCTCATACTCTGCGGTTTTTCCGCAGAAAGGATCTTCGGCATCAGCGACAGGAGCATAATAAAATTCATGGAGAGCGAAGATGAGTGACATTGGAAAGAGCCTTATAGTTATCTCAGGGCCTTCGGGCTGCGGAAAGGATACTGTGGCAAAATGCATACTGGATACGGACGACAGGTTCGTGCTCAGCGTGTCGGCCACCACAAGGGCAAAAAGGCCGTACGAGACAGACGGAACGGATTACATTTTCCTTACGACGCGGGAGTTCGTTTCAAAGATATCCCGGGGCGATTTCCTGGAGCACACGCTATACTGCGACAATTACTACGGCACTCTCAAGAGCCAGATCGAACAGAAGGTCCGGGACGGAAAGGTCGTGATCCTCGTCATCGAGGTGGAAGGCGCCCAGAACGTCAAGAAGGTATATCCTGACGCGCTCACCATATTCATAGCTCCTCCTTCCATCGAAGAGCTTGAAAGAAGGCTCAGGGCAAGGAAGACTGAAGGGGAGAGCGAGATCCAGCAGAGGCTCTTCAGAGCAAAGGAAGAGCTGGGCTTCCAGAGCAGCTATGACTACATAGTCGAAAACAATTACGTAGAACAGTGCGCCAGATCAATAATTGAGATCTACGACAAGAACAGGTAACAGTAACAAACGGAGGTGGCTTCATGTTGACAGCAGGCGTTGCGGTGGACAAAGCCACCCTTGATTTTGACAGGATATTCTCATACATAGTTCCGGACGCCCTGAGGGACTCAACAAAAAAAGGCTCCATAGTCCTGGTGCCTTTCGGAAGAGGGGACAGACCGAGGCTGGGCGTAGTCCTTTCCGTTGAGGAGAAAGAGGACACTGACAGCCTGAAGACGATAATCGATTCAAGAGATGACAGCATAGTCATCGATGACTACGTCTTTTCGCTCATAAGCTATCTCAAGGAGAACACCTTTTGCACCTGGTATGATGCCGTCAAGACGGTGGTGCCGTACGGAGCGATGTACAGAGCGAGCGGCAACAGGCTTGAAAAGACGCTCAAGAGACACACTCAGGATATGTTTTCTTCCGCCCCGTCATTTGATGAGTCGCAGCTTAAAACCGAGAAGCAGAAAAAGGTATATTCCGCGTGCCTCGGCAGATGGCTCAGTCTGCGGCAGATCAAGGAAGAGTGCCCGGTCGGAGATTCGGTCGTCAAAGGCATGGCCGAAAAGGGCGCGTTATTAAAAAAGACCGTCGACAGGGACACCCGGGCATACGCGGACATAGAAAAGTGCAGGGGACCAGTGGAGCTTACCCCCCGGCAGGAGAAAGTGTACGGGGAGATCATGGGCACCCGGGACAGGAAGACCCACCTCATATTCGGAGTGACCAGTTCAGGCAAGAGCATGATCTTCATAAAGCTCATCCGGGACGCGCTCGAGAGAGGCAAAAGCGCAATGATACTGGTGCCTGAGATATCTCTCACTCCGCAGATGATAAGACTGATGAAGGAGCATTTCGGCGATGTCGTCAGCGTCATCCATTCCATGCTCTCTCCGACGGAGAGACTGCTCCAGTACAACAGGGCTCTTTCCGGACGTTCCAGAGTGGTCGTCGGAACGAGGAGCGCGGTATTCACTCCGCTCAGGGACCTGGACCTCATAATAGTCGATGAGGAGCATGAAAAGACCTTCAAGAGCGAGGCCTCGCCGAGGTATTCTGCCATAAGGGTCGCCCAGCAGATAGTCAGGCTAACCGATGCAAGGCTCGTGCTCGCAAGCGCGACGCCCAGCATAGAGAGCTACTATCTTGCAAAAAACGGATATTACCATCTGCACACGCTCGACCAGAGATACATGGACATGCCTCTTCCGAAGGTGGAGATAGTGGACCTGGCCCGGCGGACCGTTTCGGGAAGCGGCGGGATCGTCCCCGACGAGATGATAGAACGGCTGAAGGGCAATACCGAACTGGGAAAGCAGAGCATAGTGCTCATCAACAGACGCGGATATTCAACGATCGGCATCTGCAAGGACTGCAGGAAGGTGCTCCAGTGCGAGGACTGCTCGGTCAACCTGGTAAGGCACAAGTCCTCAAACAGACTTGTATGCCATGTCTGCGGAAGGGTATATCCGGTAATAGACAAATGTCCGGACTGCGGCGGAGAGATAGCCTACAGAGGCTTCGGCACTCAGAGGATAGAGGAGTACATACGGGAAAAGATCCCCGAGGCAAGGCTGCTCAGGCTTGACGCCGACGCGGCGTCTTCCCTCGGCTCCCACGAAGATATCCTGGATGCTTTCGGAAGGAAGGAATATGACATCCTGGTCGGCACTCAGATGGTCGCCAAGGGACTGAATTTTGAAGATGTCAACCTTGTATGCATACTCGGCATGGACGCTTCGCTCAATCACCAGAGCTACAACTCAAACGAAGGAGCGTTCAACCTGATGACCCAGGTGATTGGCAGGGCAGGAAGGATGCACTCCGGTGCAAAGGCCCTCATACGGACCTACGATCCGTTCAATCCTGTTATAAGGCTTGCCGCTCTCCAGGATTACCCGTCCTTCTATGAGAATGAGATAGCGTACAGGAAAGTGAACAACTATCCTCCGTTCTGCACCATGGTCAACGTGGTGTTCTCGGATGAAAGGGAGGACAGACCGAAGAAGGATGCCGACAGGTTCCTTCGGATAATGAAAACGAAATCGCAGAGCTACGATATCCCCCTGAGGGTGCTCGGTCCGGCTCCGTTCGACATACTCATGGCGAACAGGGTATACCGCTGGAAGCTCTCCGTAAAATGCATAAACAACGCAGCGTTCAGACAGTACCTCAACGAATGCCTCGAGGATTACCTCGGTGACAGGGACAAGAGGTCGGCTGTATACGTAAACATCAATCCTATCGCAGAATGACAGAGGAGAATGATAATGGCAATTAGGAACATAGTTCAGGACGGAGATCCGATCCTGAAGAAGAAATGCAGACCGGTCACTGACTTCAATGAGAAGCTCGGCACCGTCCTGGATGACATGGCAGAGACGATGATGAAGGCAAACGGCCTCGGACTGGCTGCTCCTCAGATCGGCATGATGAGAAGGTTCTTCATCGTGCTCGATCAGTATTACGATGAGGAAGACAATGTCATCAATGATATCTATGAGATGATCAATCCTGAAATACTGACAAAGGAAGGCGAGAACACAAACTTTGAGGGCTGCCTTTCATTCCCGGGAAGGAACGGTCTCATAACAAGGCCGCAGAGAATAACGGTCAGGGCACAGGACAGGAACGGCGAATGGTTCGAGATGGAGGCCGAAGGCCTTCTCGCAAGAGCGATCTGTCATGAGAACGACCATCTTGACGGAATCACCGTGCTTGACAATGCGGACGTCTTCTATGAGGACCTGACGGAAGAAGAGAGAGAAGAGCTGGTGCTCGACGATTATGACTAAGGAAGAATTAAGGATACTGTTCATGGGCACTCCGGACATCTCGCGGAGATGTCTGGAACAGCTGATCAGTGACGGATACAACATAGTTGGCGCCTTCACAAGGCGGGACAAGCCTGTCGGAAGGAAGCAGGTCATGACAGCCCCTCCGGTCAAGGAGGTGGCGCTTCGGCACGGCATACCCGTGTATCAGCCGAAGACGCTCAAGGGCAAATACGGTCAGGTGATAGCGGATATTGCTCCGGATATGATCGTGGTCGTGGCTTACGGAAGGATACTTCCGAAGGACGTGATAGATGTTCCAAGACTCGGATGCCTCAATCTCCATGTGTCCCTGCTTCCGAAGTACAGGGGAGCCGCTCCGATACAGTGGGCGGTCATCAACGGAGAGAAGCAGACGGGCGTCACCGTCATGATGATAGACGAGGGACTGGACACGGGCGACATCATCGATGTTCTTCCGATAGATATCGGAGAGGACGAGACGAGCGAGGACGTGTTCGAGAAGGTGACCGAGCGGGGCAAGATATTCCTCAGCAAGGTCATAATGGACGTCGCGCAGGGAAACTTTACAAGGACCCAGCAGGATCACTCAAAGGCCACTCTGGCGCCTCCTCTTGAGAAGGAGATGGGACTGTTCGACTTCGGTGAGGATGCCCGGACGATCCATAACAGGATAAGGGGAATGTACTCCTGGCCGTGCGCATACTTCATGTATGAGGGCAAGAAGATAAAGGTCCTCTCCAGCAGGAAGCGGGGAGAATGCAGCGAAGCTGCCGGGACCGTAATAGCGACAAAGCCTCTCACCGTGGCTACAGGCAACGGAGCCATCCGGATGCTGACCCTTTCTCCGGAAGGCGGAAAGACGATGGACGGTACCTCATGGGCCAACGGCAGAAGGCTCAAGAAGGGAAGCGTCATAGTTACGGACTGACAAAATGGCCGAAGATCTCAAATTGTCTTATTATTGTCACAAATGAGGTGTTTAATTAAGACAGTAAAAGATCTTAAACGGAAGACAGGGTAAAACAAATGTACAGAACATATGGTTTAACATATCAAAGCTATTATCTGATGATACTCCCGGCGATGATATTCGCCATGTGGGCACAGGCGAAGGTGACTTCTGCGTTCAGGGAATTCTCTCGGGTCAGGACCTATTACGGCATGACCGGATATGAGGCAGCAAGAAGGGTACTGGATGCTCACGGACTGAGGAATGTCCAGATTCAGATGATACAGGGCAATCTTACGGACCATTATGATCCCAGAACGAATACCATCAGCCTGTCCCAGGACGTATACGGTGCTGCCAGCGTGGCAGCCATAGGCGTTGCGGCTCATGAAGCAGGCCACGCCGTGCAGTATGCGGAGGGATATGCGCCGATAAAGCGGAGAAATGCGATCATCCCGATCACGCAGATCGGATCGAGCCTTTCATGGCCGCTCATCCTCATAGGGCTCATCATGGGTGTCAGCTCCCTGATCAGCTTCGGAATAATTCTATTCAGCCTTGTCACGCTGTTCCAGCGGCTGACGCTGCCGGTGGAATTCGATGCCAGCAGAAGAGCGGTCGAATCTCTTGCAATGAGCGGAACGGTCACCGATGAGGAGCTTTTCGGAGTCAGAAAGGTGCTTACCGCCGCGGCTCTCACATATGTGGCTGCCCTTGCCGTATCGATGGCAAACCTTCTCAGGCTGCTCATGATGTTCGGGGGACGCAGAAGAAGATAGGACATTATGGCTTTCGACAGATCCAGAAAACTTGCCGTCGATGCACTCATGGAAGTGGAAAAGAGCGCCTACTCGAACATTGCCCTGAACAGATTCCTGTCGCGGGCAGACAGCAGCGTGGACGCTCAGTTCGTCACCAGACTCTTCTACGGCACCATAGAGAGAAAAAAAACTCTTGACTACATGATATCGGTCTTCGCGGGCAGGCGTCCCGAGAAGATCGATTTGGATGTGCTGTGTATTCTCAGGGCGGGTGCATACCAGCTCAAATACATGGATTCGGTCCCGGACTACGCCGCCATCGATTCTTCGGTGGAGTTGTGCCGGGCATACAGAAAGAAAAGCGCAAAAGGCTTTGTCAATGCCATTCTGCGCAGGATAAGCGGATATGATATCAACAGTGCGAACTTTGCCAGCGAGGCTGACAGGGTCTGCACTGTTTATTCCGTTAACAGGGATATAGCGGATGTCCTTATGCGAGATCATCCGGACAGCTACGAATCGATCCTTTCCTCACTGTTTCAGACTCCGAGGTTCACCGTGGTCATAAACACGACAAAAGTGAGCGTCGATGATTATCTCAAGGCACTCACGGAGAACGGGATCTCGTACGGAAGGACAGAGATAGACAACTGCATAGAGATCGAGCTGAAGGGAGCAGTGACATCGCTTCCGGGTTACAGGGAAGGACATTTCTTCGTGCAGGGCGTTCCCAGCAGATTCGTCACGGAACTGACCGGGGCAAAAGCTGGAGACAGGGTGGTGGATCTGTGCGCCGCTCCGGGAGGAAAGAGCTTCTCGACATATATAAGGATGGAGGGAAAGGGAACGGTCATAAGCTGCGATCCGAACCCGTCCAGGCTGAAGGTGCTGAGGAACAGCCGGGAAAGACTGGGACTTGACGGTATCGAAACTGTGGTCAACAGCGGTGAGGTATATAACGAAAAGCTTGAGGGACGGGACATAGTCATCTGTGACGTGCCTTGTTCGGGCATCGGCACGATCTCTAAAAAACCTGACCTGAGATACAAGGATCTTTCCGATATCGACGGACTGTGCCGGCTTCAGCTGGACATACTCAGGACTGGGGCCGGATACTTGAAGGACGGAGGAGTCCTGGTATACTCCACATGTACCATAAATGATAGGGAGAACAGGGATGTGGTCAGGAAGTTCCTGGCCGAAAACTGCTCGTTTTCTCTTGTGAAACCGGAAAAGGTTCCTGCCAACGGAACGGTCGAAGACTCCATGGTGACATTTCTACCCGATGAAGGATATACTGACGGATTCTTTGCCGCAGCCATGAGGAAAAAGGCCGCAGAACCGCGGATCTGAGATAAAAAAGACCGTTTGAGCTATTATTAATGTATTTTTAAGCGAATATATGGTACAATAATCAATTGATGGAAAAGATAGACATAAAAAGCCTGCGGCTCGATGAGCTTCAGGACTACATCGTATCCAGGGGCGGAAAGAAGTTCAACGGGACCCGGATATACAGATGGTTGCATCAGAAAAACGTCAACTCCTTTGATGAGATGACGGACATATCGAAGACGATGAGGGAGACGCTCAAACAGGAGTGCGTCATCACCACCGTTTCGGTCAGAAAGAAACAGGTATCCAAGGACGGTACGATCAAGTATCTGTATCAGTTTGAGGACGGCAACTGCATCGAAACGGTCCTCATGAGATACGAGCACGGAAACAGCATATGTGTTTCCTGCCAGGTAGGATGCAGGATGGGCTGCACCTTCTGTGCGTCAACTCAGCACGGAAAGGTGAGAGACCTTACCGTCAGCGAGATACTTGAGCAGGTCTACAATACCGAGCGAGACATCGGCGAGAGGATCAGCAACATAGTCATGATGGGGATCGGAGAGCCCTTGGACAACTATGATACGTCAGTCAAGTTCATCAGGATGATCTCTTCCGAGGACGGAAAGAACATTAGCCAAAGGAACATCTCGCTTTCCACATGCGGGATCGTCCCAAGGATCTATGACCTGGCGAACGAGAAGCTTGGCGTAACGCTGTCGATCTCGCTGCACGCCACCACGACCGAAAAAAGGAAGGTCACGATGCCGATAACCAATGCGTACAGCGTTGAGGAGCTCTTGAAGGCGTGCAGAGACTACACCAGGATCACAGGCAGAAGGATATCTTTCGAGTATTCAATGATCAAGGGAGTCAATGACACCGACGATGACGCAAGGAGACTGTCAGAGCTTCTGAAGGGCATGATCAGTCACGTGAACCTGATACCGATCAACCCGGTGGACGGCTCACCGTATACTCAGAGCGACGACAGGGTCATACACGCGTTTCAGAAGAAACTGCTGGCTCTCGGCGTAAATGCAACTATAAGAAGAAGGCTGGGGCAGGACATATCGGCCGCCTGCGGACAGTTAAGAAACGAAAACAGATAACAATCAGGATAACAGATACCGGACAATGAAGATCGCAGGCAAGACAGACGTGGGCTTCAAGCGCTCAGACAATCAGGACAGATATGTGGCAGGTGCCTTACACAACGGCATCAGCTTCGGTTTTGTCTGTGACGGAATGGGCGGAGCCAACGGAGGAAGCGTTGCCAGCGAGTATCTGTGCAAGACCCTGGAAGAATACATATATATCCAGAACGACAACATGAATATGGACTGCGAGCAGACCGTGATCGATGCGATAGACATAGCCTGCTCGGACATATATAAGAAAGCGGTCTCTGATGAGAGACTGAAAGGGATGGGGACTACCATAGCCGGAGTGGTGGTGAAGGACAATATGTGCACGGCCTTCAATGTCGGAGACAGCAGGGTGTACATATACAGGAGCGGAGTGCTCAGCCAGATCACCGAGGACCATTCGGTCGTGCGGCAGCTATACAAGCGGGGAGCCATCACTGCAGAGGAGATGGCGACACATCCACAGAAAAACCTGATCACCAGGGCTGTGGGAGTGAGGAACGATGTCGATGTCGACATCACCGAGGTAAAACTCAAAAAGGGGGACAGGATACTGTGTGCCTCCGACGGGCTTACCAATTATGTGTCAAAGGCTGACATGGAATACATCCTCTCGTCGGATAATCTCTTCGACATCCCGGGAGACTTAATAAGGAAAGCACTGATGAACATGGCCGGAGACAATATCACGGCCGTAGTCATGGAGTACATATAAAGGAGTAATTGATGGACAATAGCTATATCGGAAAGACTGTCGACAACAGATATGAGGTCATATCTCTCATAGGCGTCGGCGGAATGTCGAATGTCTACAAGGCCATCGACAGAAAAACAGGAGATACTGTTGCTATAAAGTTTCTCAAGCAGGAATACTTTGAGAATGAAGAGCTGGTAAGGCGTTTCAAGAACGAAAGCAAGGCCATCTCTCTGCTTGATCATCCGAACATCATCAAGGTAATAGACGTCAACATAGATTCCGATAAAAAATACATCGTAGTCGAGTACATTGACGGAATCACCCTCAAGGAGTACATCGAAAACAGAAAGGTGCTCACTCCTCAGGAGACCATCCGGTTCACCAAGACGATACTCAATGCGGTCGGCCACGCCCATGACAACGGGATCATACACCGAGACCTTAAGCCTCAGAACGTCATGATACTGAGAGACGGAACTCTCAAGCTGATGGATTTCGGCATAGCCAGACTTTCGACTGCCAGCCAGAAGACGATGACTGACAAGGCCATCGGTTCGGTTCACTATATCAGTCCTGAACAGGTCAGGGGCAGGGAAAGCGACGGAAGGAGCGACATCTACAGCATAGGCGTGATGATGTACGAGATGCTCACCGGAAAGCTGCCTTTTACCGGAGATACCGCCATGCGGGTGGCAATGCGGCAGTTGAATGAAAAACCGACACCGCCTACAGACATAAACGGAGACATTCCTCAGGGGCTCGAGCAGATCACGTTGAAGGCCATGGAGAAGAAGCCCGAGAACAGGTATCAGACGACACGGGAAATGATAGCCGACATAGACCGGTTCAGGAAGGATCCGGCAATCGTGTTCCCTTACGGGATCCCGGAGGAAGAAGACGGAGGTACACAGGTCATTCCTGTGAATGATATGACAAAAAAGACGACAAAGAAAGCAGGCATGCGGGGGCTCCTCGGCTCTATCACGAAGAAGACGAGGTCGAGCAAAAAGTCCGCAGGCAGTGCAAAGTCTTCCGGTTCCAGGAAAGGCAGCAGGAACGATTCGGAGTATTTCCCGAAATGGCTCAAGATGCTTGGCGCAACTGCACGGGCAATATTTTTTGCCTGTCTTGTAGGAGTGTTCCTGGCTTTCAAACTGAGCGACAACCCTCTTCTGACAAAGCGGGACGATGTTGCCATGCCGAATCTTGTCGGCCTGACAGAGGATCAGCTCAAGGAGGCAGGCTACAAGTTCAAGTATAACAAGGAGTACAGCTACTCCAGTGAGTATCCCGAAGGAGTGATATTCTCGCAGAACCCTAAGCCTCCTCAGACGATCAAGGAGAACGGAACGGTCAGGCTCAAGATAAGCCAGGGACCGATGTCAAGCCAGCTCAAGGATCTGGCGGGGTATTCAAGAAGCGATGCCGAGACATATCTGTCAGGCATCGACGTGAACATATCGATCACGGTTCAGAGGAGCAACACCGTCGCCATCGGTCATGTCATTTCCACCGAACCTGAGAAAGGCACGATCGTTCAGTCCGGCGACACAGTCGTCCTGTACGTATCTTCAGGAGACGGAAGCACGAATGTCACCAAGATGACAGTCCCTAATGTCGTAGGAGTGGAATCGCTCGAACGGGCAAGAAAGATACTTGCTGCCAACAGCCTGAGCGTGGGCACATATACCTATCAGGTCGATGCAGCGCCTCGGGGAACCATACTCAGCCAGTCGCCTGAAGCGGGCACGAGACTGATGGCAGGTCAGGGCGTATCACTGGTCATTTCACAGGGTCCGCCGCCTCCGGAGCCTCCTCATTCAAAGTCCGAGGACAGCAGTGATGTATCAAGCGGTTCATCCAGCAGCTCATCCACGCCGGTAGAGCCGTCGAGCACTGTCGAACCGGAACCTTCAAGCGATCCGACACCGAGCTCAACGCCTGAACCGGAACCAAGCAGCGTAGATCCGGGTCCGAGCGGCGACGGAGGTGAAGGCGGCGACGAAGGCGGCAATGAGGGTGAAGGTAACGGTTGAGAATAATCCTAATTCATGGTGATATATGTCAGATAAAATGATCCTGAAGAGCATAGGCGGTTTCTACTATGTCAGGAGCGGTGACAGTATAATAGAATGCAAGGCAAAGGGAAAGTTCAGAAAGCTTTCCCTTTCTCCGATTGCAGGGGATATCGTCGAGACTGAATTCGACGGCAGTACGAATGTCATCTCCTCAGTAAAGGAAAGAAGAAACTCGTTTATAAGGCCTCCCGTGGCGAACCTCGATCTGATGGTGATAGTGATTTCGACCGTCGATCCAGCTCCGAATTATCTTGTAATAGACAAGCTGTGCGCAATCGCACGGTACAAGGACGTGGATGTGGCCATGGTCGTCACAAAATCCGATATTGCGGATTACAGGTCGGTCGTTGAAGTGTATGAAAAGGCCGGATACCGCGTGTTTGCCACCGGAGAGGATGACAGAGAGGAACTGGACAGGATCAAGGACTATATGAAAGGCAAGCTGTGCGTCTTTTCGGGAAACAGCGGAGTGGGCAAATCAACGCTGCTCAACAAGCTGTTTCCGAATTTGAACCTTGAGACCGGAGAGACCAGCAAGAAGCTTGGAAGAGGAAAGCACACCACAAGGCGGGTGGAGATCTACGAGATAGACGGCTGCATGGTCGCAGACACACCGGGGTTCTCATCAATAGAACTGGATTTCGACAACTATATCTCCAAGGAGGACCTTCAGCACTGCTTTATCGAGTTTGAACCGTTCATCGGCAAGTGCAGGTTCGCGGACTGCGCGCATGTAGGGGAGCGAGACTGCCGGGTAAAGGATGCCGTCAGAGAGGGCAAGATCCCTTCCAGCAGGTATGAAAGCTATACTGCTCTGTACGAAAGACAGAAGAATATCAAGGAGTGGGAACTGTGAGCGGCAGATGTGTGGTAATATGCGGCGCACCGATAGATTTTGATGCGAGAAACATGATCCGAGAAGGCGATTATGTAATGTGCGCTGACAGCGGGTGGCAGAAGGCTCGGGAAATGGGGATAGTCCCTGACATGATCGTCGGAGACTTCGACTCATCACCGGATCCTTCGGACAGATATGACAATGTTGAGGTCCTTCCGACAGTGAAGGACGATACTGATACGCACCACATCGCAAGGCATATCATCGAAAAAGGCTTTACAGATGTGCTCCTTCTTGGCGCTGTCGGCGGGAACAGGATAGAGCATACCTTATCGAATATCTCAACGATGCTGTTTCTGGCTGAGCACGGGATCAGCGCGACCGCCAGGACCGGCAAAAGCACGCTCATCGTCATAAAGAACGGAAAGATATGCCTCAAGGATGCGGACAGGAGATTCCTTTCGGTGTTCCCTCTGGGAGACAGGTCAGAAGGCGTCACGATAACTGGCGCCAAATACGAGGTGGAAGATGCCGTGCTGACAAACGATTTTCCCATAGGAGTGAGCAACGAGTTCATTGGGAACGATGTCACGATAGAAGTCGAAAAAGGAAGTCTTCTGATAGTCATTACAGACCGAGACGATATTAACTGAATATGATTATCCTGCCGAAAGGCGGGATTTTCTGCGTTCAGAGGAAAAAAGCTCATGATTGTGATATAATTAAAATAACAAAAAGGAAGACAGGTTATCTGAAAGGAGCAAAACAATGCTGAAGGATCATTACAGGATAGGGATAGTCAAATACATGGATCATGCATCCCTTAACCGCATTGAAAAGGGCATCAGGGAAGGACTTGACGAGCTCGGTGCAAAGCACGGAGTAAAAATGGATTACGAAGGACTTGTGTTCGACGGCAAGGCTGATACTGAACTCATGAAGGAAATAGGCGCAAGATTGGCAAAGGAAAAGGTGGATCTGGTAGTCAGCATTGCGACACCTCCGACGGTAGCCATGAAGAAAGTGCTGGAGGAAAACCGAGTAAAAATGCTTTTCAGGGCGGTCTCAGACCCGATCAGTTCAAAGGTGGTGGACTCGTTTGAGAGGCCTGGCGAGTATATAACGGGAACTTCGGATCTGCTGGACGGCAGAGAACTGTGCGATGTGATGCTCAAGTTGATGCCGGATATCAGGAAAGCCGGCTTGCTCTACAACCGCTCGGAATTCTCATCTATGATGCCTATCAAGGACGCAAAGGAGTATCTAACGGAGAAGGGAATCGAATATGTCGAGGAAACGCCCGCATCCGGAAATGAGGTGGCGGATGCCGCCAGAAGACTGATCGAAAAGGGTGTACAGGCTGTTATCACTCCTACTGACAACACCATTATGGGAGAAGAATTGGAAATATCGCCGATATTCACACGGGCAGGAGTGCCTCAGTTTACCGGTTCGCATGCTTTCACGATAAACGGCGCTTTCATGGGACTCGGAAGCTCGTACAGAGACAGCGATGTCAGGTTCATCTCTCTGGCGGAGGATCTCCTTATAAAGGAAAAGAGCACAATGGACATGCCTGTCGTAAAGGATAAGCATTCCTTTGCGGCTATAAATAACCAGGTATGTGAAAGTCTCGGATATGATAAAGAGGGCATCAAGGAAAGGATATCGGAATTGGGTAAGCTCACTCTGTTCCTTGATACGAATGAAGAGTTCGACGAGAACAGCGACTATTGAAACTGACATATGACAATGAAAGCAGGCCTCATGGCCTGCTTTTTCATGCTGACTGTTATTCGGCATCAGTTTTTTCCGTGTTTTCTGAAGCGACTTCCTGTTCTGCAGTTCCCTCGATCATATCTCTGCGTCTGCGTTTCTCTTCAAGATCCTTTATGGCCTGCCTGTTCTTTCTGATCCTCCGTATGAGAAACAGGAAAATGAAGACAGGTATGGCATTGATAAGTCCGTACCCAAGCTTATAGAAAGATTCCTGCATGACCGTCACCTCTTTTCATTAAGATTGTAGCATAGAACATTTTATATGCAATATCTTTTGTAATAAAATTGTTACTATTGATTTTGTGCAAAATGCCATTTTATGTCTCTTGAAATTGTATGATTTGACTCATTATTGGGCGTGTCGCACAAGGATCAGACAATGCCGATTGTTGCAAACTAAAAAACCATGAGATATAATTTACTTGTTTTTAAGGGGGACCAACCCCCATAATGTGAATTTCACATATACTTTTAGGAGGAAATTTCTAATGAAAAAGTTACTTGCATTAGTCCTTGCTGGTGCAATGGCTATCTCAATGGTAGCTTGCTCAAGCAAGACTGAGCCAGCTCCGGCACCTGCAGGAGATGATGAGCCACTCAGAGTTCTGCTTATTGCTACAGCTCTTGGTGACAAGTCCTTCAACGACTCCGCAGACGCTGGTCTGAAGAGAGCTGAAGCAGATTTCGGCATCGAGTACACAATTATCGAGTACGGCAACGACAACTCAAAGGTTGAGCCTACACTTCAGGAAGCAGCAGAAGACGGTTATGACATCATCACATGTAATGACCTCGGATTCGGTATGGCTTCAACATGGCTCAATGAGCATGCTGCTGAGTATCCGGACACACTGTTCGTTCTCTATGATGTTCCTACAGAGACAGTTACAGCTGACAACGTTCTTCTTATGGCTTACACAGCAAACGAGGCTGACTTCCTCGCTGGCGCTCTTGCAGCTATGAAGAGTGAGTCTGGCGTTATCGGTTTCGTAGGCGGCCAGGAAACACCTGTTATCTGGGACTTCCTTGTTGGTTACATCGAAGGCGCTAAGTATGTAAATCCTGACATCAAGGTCGCTGTATCTTATGTTGGCGGTTACACAGATCCTGCAAAGGGCAAGGAGCTCGGAAATGCTGCTATCGACCTCGGTGCAGACGTTCTCCACGGTGTTGCTGGTTCATCCGGCAACGGTACTCTTGAGGCCGCTAAGGATGCTGGCAAGCTCGGTATCGGTGTTGATTCCGACCAGTATGCTGTATTTAAGGATCAGCAGCCTGAGCTCGCAGCTTCAATCATCACTTCTTCACTGAAGGAAGTTGGTAACTCACTGTACACAGTTATCAAGGAGAAGCTCGACGGCACATTCGCTATCGAAGGCGAGAGAAGATGGTTCGGTATGGACGGTAACTATGTCGGTCTTGCTGAGAATGAGAACTACCTTGCTCTGACAACAGAGGAAGAGAGAGCAGCTATTGACGACATCAAGGCTAAGATGGCTTCTGGTGAGATCAAGGTTGACACAGCTTACGGCATGGAGACAGCTACACTGAATGATCTGGTTGCTTCAGTAGCACCTGCACAGTAATAGTGCAACTGACTTTGCTAATCAAATAGCTTAGAAATCTTCGGAAGACGGTCATTTGACCGTCTTCTTTTTTGTTTTTTTAGTAGCTTATCATATGAAAATGATGTTAAGCCAGGGCACAAAACGGTGTCAAACTGCCCTTTCAAAGATTTCCGATTTCTTAAATATATGTTTACTTTTATATGTGTTTTTAGTAAAATATCTATGTATATTTTTAAATAATAGTGAGGTGAGGTAAATGCCAGAAGAGATTTTGCTTATGGATAGGATAACCAAGGTCTATCCCAATGGCTTTGTTGCCAACAAGGATGTTACCTTTTCTATCAACAAAGGCGAAATTCATGCACTCGTAGGTGAAAACGGTGCCGGCAAGACAACTTTGATGAAGATCCTCTTCGGTATCGAACAGCCTGAAGAAGGCCGTATCGTTATCAAAGGCAAAGAAGTAAAGATCAACAATCCTCTCGAAGCTATCGCCAATGGCGTAGGCATGGTTCACCAGCACTTCATGCTCGTTCCGTCGCTGACGGTCGCGGAGAATGTCGTGCTCGGAATGGAGCCGAAGAAGAACGGATTGTTTGATTTTGAAGCTGCCGTCAAACTGACGCAGGAAGCGATCGATAAGTACAACCTTAAGGTCAACCCAAGGGCCAAGGTCGAAGATCTGCCGGTCGGCTTCAAGCAGAAGGTCGAGATACTCAAAGCACTTGTCCGTGGTGCGGACATCCTTATTTTGGATGAGCCGACAGCTGTTCTGACACCGCAGGAGACCGCTGAACTCTTTGTTGAGCTCAAGCATCTGCGTGACCAGGGACATACGATCGTTTTCATCAGCCATAAGCTTAATGAAGTTAAGGAACTCTGTGACCGTCTTACAGTCCTAAGACTTGGAAAGAGCGTCGGTAAGGCTATAGTTGCCGATGTCACTGAGCAGGATATCTCCAGAATGATGGTCGGACGTGACGTCGTTCTGAAGGTCGAAAAGACACCTGCAAAGCCTGAGAACACGGTCCTTAAGGTATCCGGACTAGACATCGTTTCAGACTCAGGCAAGAAGATCGTTGACAACATCAGCTTTTCAGTCCGCAAGGGCGAGATACTGGGAGTTGCCGGCGTTGAAGGAAACGGACAGAGCCAGATCTCTGAGGCTATCACAGGACTTCTCGGATATCAGGCAGGAACCATCACCGTTAACGGAACAGACATAAAAGGAAAGAAGATCCGTGAGATCAGAGAGCTCGGCGTATCTCATGTTTCGGAAGACAGAATGACCTATGGCGTTGCTTCCAACAGCGGTGTTAAGGACAATGTCATTTCAGACAGATACTACAAGAAGGAGTTCAACAAGGGACTTCTGATGGATCAGAAGAAGATCAATGAACTGTCAGACAATCTCATCAAGGAATTCCTTATCAAGTGCGATGACAGAGACCAGGCAGTCAGGATGCTGTCGGGCGGTAACATGCAGAAGGTCGTCGTTGCACGTGAGTTCTCAAGCAATCCTCATCTTGTCGTTGCTAACCAGCCGACACGTGGTATAGACGTCGGTGCAACCGAGTTTATCCGTAAGAGGCTCGTAACTCTTCGTGACGAAGGCGCTGCTGTTCTGCTCATTTCAGCTGACCTTAACGAGGTCCTGGAGCTTTCTGACAGCCTTATCGTTATGAACGAAGGAAAGATCGCAGCATATATCGAGGATGCTTCCAAGATCACAGATATGGAGCTTGGTGAGTACATGCTCGGCGTTAAGAAACAGACACCGGAAGAGATAGCGAGGGTAGCATATGACTAGTAAACAAATTGAAAAACGTTTTGACATGTTCAAGACGTTTGTGGCAATCATGATAGCCCTTGGCTTTGCGCTGCTGGTCATTGCATTCGTCAGCAAGGAGCCACTTGAGGCAATCAAATACTTCATTACGGGCCCTCTGGGAAAGAAGTCCCGTATAGGTAACATTTTTGAGATGATGACGCCTATACTGTTTACCGGTACGGCTATCTGTATCATGTATCAGGCGAATCAGTTCAATATGATCGGTGAGGGTGCATTCCTCATCGCGGCTAACCTCACCACATGGTTCGCGACTACTCATACTACCTGGGCAGGACTTCCTCTCAAGTTTGTATGTCTCATGACAGGTATCGCCGTTGGCGTATGTGCGGCATTCATACCTGCAGTGCTGAAGGTCAGATTCAAGGCGAACGAAGTCGTTTCATCCATCATGATGAACTACATCCTCCTGAAACTGTCCGACTACCTGCTCCTGTATGTCCTTAAGGATGTTGAGTCCGGACAGCAGGCATCATATCCGCTTCCTGCACGGTCCAAGCTTCCGAAGATCTGGCCGGGCACGCGTGTGCACCTTGGCTTCGTCATCGGCCTTCTGGTCTGTGTACTGATGTACTTCTTCATCTACAGGACCAAATGGGGCTATGCCATCAGAATGGTAGGCGCTAACCGGAACTTCGCGAAGTATTCGGGAATCTCCGTTGTAGCGGTTGCCATGGCAACACAGCTCATAGGCGGCGGTATTGCCGGACTCGGCGGATCATGTGAGATCCTCGGTATGTACAACAAGTTCATATGGTTCGGTACACAGCCTGGTTACGGATTTGACGGAATTCTTGTAGGCGTTCTTGCAAAGAACAATCCTCTGTATGTTCCGCTTTCAGCTCTGTTCCTCGCATATATGCGTGTGGGCGCTGATGTAATGAACAGACTGTCAGATGTTCCGATAGAGTTCGTTGATGTTGTTCAGGGACTCATCATCATGCTGGTCGCAGCTGAGATGTTCCTTTCAAAGACAAAGCATAAGCTCATCGTCAACAATGCTAAGAAACAGCTTGAGAGTAAAGAAGGAGGTGCCCAGTAATGTTAAAACAGGTAGGAAGCTTATTGTTCAACACCTCATTCCTGTTCTCGATACTGAGAGTTACCGCTCCGATTCTGTTTGCGGCTCTCGGCGGACTTATGGCCAAACGAGCAGGTATTTTGAACATCGCTCTCGAATCAATGATGCTTTCCGCAGCTCTTACAGGTGTTGTGGTATCAGCTAAAGTAAAGCTCGCTGTCCTCGGCGGTCTGCGTCCGGTAGATCCGGGATATGCGGAAGTCATCGGCAAGGCAAATATGTGGGGCACCATATTGGGCTTCTTAGCAGCTGCTATCGTAGCAACGCTCCTCGGATTGTTCCTTGGACTGATGGGCATCCAGCTGAAGGCGAACGTTTACCTCGCGGGTCTTGCCATGAACACAATGGCGACAGGCGGAACGGTATTCATCCTTTACCTCGCAGCAGGCGAGAAGGGCATTTCCTCATCACTGCCTTCAACAACGATGCCAACGATCGATATCCCGATCATCAAGAATATCCCTATCATAGGCGAGATATTCTCGGGACATAACATAATGGTTTATCTTGCGTTCCTGTGCGTTCCGATCGTCTATGTCCTCATCATGAGAACAACGATGGGACTCAGGATCAGAGCTGTCGGCGAGAACCCTGACGCAGCTGAATCCGTTGGCGTTAACGTCAAGAAGGTCCAGTTCCAGGCTCTTGCACTCTCCGGATTCTTTGCCGGACTCGGCGGAATCACGATGTCAATGGCATACCTGGCGTTCTTCAGCCGCGGTATGACAGCCGGACGAGGATTCATCTCCATGTCCGCCATGAACCTTGGAAATGCGACACCTGTCGGAACTGCTCTGGCTGCACTGCTCTTCGGTATGTTCGATGCCATGGGCAACGTGCTACAGACACTGTCGTTCCCATCACAGTTCATCCAGATGATCCCTTATGCAGCCACACTGGTCGGTCTGGTAGTATTCGCTATTCAGACAGAGCGCAGGCTCAAGAAGATCAAGATGGAAGAGGAAAACCAGTAATAAACAAATTGATTTCAAGGCGGTTCACATGAACCGCCTTGTTTGTTTAATAATATAGGAAATGCAGGCATAGTTTTAAAGGCAGTTGCACGGTGCAACTGCCTTTTGTCCTATTTGAATTCTCCGCTATTGAATTTTTCCACGAACCATGGATCCTCGGTCACGAAGGATCTGTCTGAAAGATAGGAGTATCTTTCGTCATCGATGATCCCGAATGTAACTCTTCTGCAGCACAGACACTGATATTTCAGGTTGTATCTTCTGTTCAGTGAGTTGACTCCGTATCTGGAATCTCCCAGTATCGGCAGCCCTAGGAATGCCAGATGCGCCCTGATCTGGTGTGTCCTGCCCGTTATGAGCCCGACCTTTAGGAGAGAATAATCTCCTATGGTCCTTATGGTGCTGATCCTTGTCTCAATAGGCTTTGAAAGGGAAGAAGGGCTCTCGCTGACGGTCACATAGCCTCTCCGGCTGTTTTTTGTAAGGTGGGCCTTGTATACGCCCTGTCTTTCAGGACGCCCCCTGACCAGACAGACATATTCCTTATCAAGGTCTCTGTTCCTGAACAGGTCCAGAGCGAATTCAGTGAACCGCTTGCTCTTGCCGCATATCACTATACCGCTTGTTCCCGTGTCCAGTCTGTGACAGAGGCTGGGGGATATCCCTGTCCCGTCATAGTGCTTTTTGATCCTGTTTATGAGAGTGTCATAGACTCTCCAGTCATCGTCCACAACGGGTATGCCGCTGGGCTTGTTGACTACGAGGAGATCGTCATCCTCATAGATTATATCGATATCCGCCTTAGCGAAAGTGTACGCATTGCTTTCAGTGGGAACGCTCAGAAGCTCGTCAGTGAGATAAAGCGCGATAACATCACCCGACTCCAGGCTGGTGTCGAGCGGGACCTTCTTTCCGTTTACCTTGATCTTGTTTTCCCTCAGGTACTTGTTGAGCTTCCCGTATGTAAGAAGGGGAAACTCTCCGATCAGGTAGTCAGAAAGATGCTTTTCATATTTTTTGATGCGTATCTCTTTCATTTTGACTCTGTTCAGAACAGTAAAGCAAAATTACTTTACATCATATTGTCTGCTGTTTTGTTAATGATAACATGATTTTACGGTACGTACAACAGTTTTAAAAGCAGGGGATTAATGGTAGAATGGAATAACAATAACGCACGCCGGAGGTAATACAATGAGCGAGCAGTTCGAATCGGTTAAAAAGGAGTTCTTTTCGAGGCTGGGCGAGACCTGTTACATGGTGCTTGCCACGAGCGATAACGATTATCCCATGGCCAGCACAATGACGTGTCTGGTGTTTGATGACGCCATATGGATGCAGACAGACAAGAAGTTCCCAAAATACACTCAGATGCTTCACAACCCCAGGGTCGCGCTCGTTAAGAATGCCACCCAGATAGAGGGAACGGCTGAATTCTGCGGGCATCCTGCAGACCGGGCAAACCGGAGATTTGCGGAGCTTCTCAAGAAGCATCACCCGGGCAGCTTTGAGATGTACGCAGGCGTTCCTACAGAAGTAGTCATAAAGGTGACTCCGACCAAAGCGGTCGACTGGCTGTACGAAGCCGGTGATAACAGGATATATCACTATGACTTCGTAAAAGAGGAAGTAGAGATACAGTATTACGAGAACAGCAAGAAGTGAGATACCCGAACATAACAAAGGCGACCTTCATTTCAAGGCCGAACAGGTTCATAGCCAGGGTCGAGCTGGACGGAAAGATCGAGAATGTCCATGTGAAGAACACAGGAAGATGCAGGGAGATACTTACGGAGGGAGCCATCGTATATCTTGTCAGGAGCGACTCTCCCGCAAGAAAGACCGCTTATGATCTTGTTGCGGTCAGGAAGGGCGAAAGGATCGTCAATATGGATTCCCAGTCTCCCAACCGGGCGGTCGAGGAGTGGCTGAAAGAAAACTATCCGGAAAGTGAGATAAAAAGAGAATCCATTCACGGTGATTCCAGGTTTGATTTTCGGATAAAGGATCCAAGCGACAGAGTGACTTTCATTGAGGTAAAGGGAGTCACCCTTGAGGCTGACGGCCATGCAAGATTTCCGGATGCTCCGACGCAAAGAGGAGTAAAGCACCTTAACGGTCTCATTCGAGCTGTCGGGGAAGGATATGGGGCAATGGTCATCTTCGTGGTGCAGATGTCTGAAATGAAGGACCTTTCGCCTAACTGGGATACGCATCCGGAGTTTGGAGAAACACTGTGGAGAGCAGCGGATGCCGGTGTGGACGTGAGAGCGTTTGAATGTATCGTCGGTCCGGACTCCATGGAGATCTCGGGACAGATCCCCGTGATCCTGCAGGCGCATCCCGATGGCAGATAAACATATCCGAATGTTCATTTTATGTTGACAAACCAGAACCGATTAAGTATAATCGAGTTTGTTATATGAAAAGGCTATAAAAGGGAATACGACCCCGGCCCGCATGCAGAGAGTGACCGTTTGGTGCAAGGTCACGGAAGACCGGTCTCAGAGCCACCCTTTTGCCGGCAGCGATATAAGCTGTCCGTATATCCGGCGTTAACGGGTGAATGAGTGATGTAGCAATACAGAATTTGGGTGGTACCACGGTAAAGACATATCGTCCCATAGGCCCTTAAGGCCTGTGGGGCTTTTTTATTTTCACAGGCAGGAAATGCAAGATAGAGAGGTAACTTATTATGAAATGGACTTCGGTCAATGACCTGAGAGAATCGTTCCTGACATTCTACCGGAACAGGGATCACACCCGTCTTCCTTCGTTCTCGCTTATTCCTCAGGATGACAACAGTCTTTTGATCATCAACTCCGGTATGGCTCCTCTGAAGAAGTACTTCATGGGACAGAAGATCATGCCGAACAACAGGCGGACCACATGCCAGAAGTGCATCAGGACACCTGATATCGAGAGAGTCGGTATCACGGCAAGGCACGGCACATTCTTTGAGATGCTGGGAGACTTCTCCTTCGGCGATTACTTCAAGGAAGACGCAACGAAGTGGGCATGGGAGTACCTGACACAGGTGCTCGAGATCCCGAAGGAACTGCTTTACATCACAGTCTTCGAAGACGACGATGAGGCTTGGGACATCTGGGTCAAGCGCAGAGGCGTCGATCCTTCACACATGAAGAGGATGGGAAGGGAAGACAACTTCTGGGAGATCGGTTCAGGTCCTTGCGGCCCTTGTTCCGAGATATACTTTGACCGCGGCATCAAGTACGGCTGCGGTAAGCCAGACTGCGGTCCGGGATGCGACTGCGACAGATTTATCGAGATATGGAACCTGGTATTCACTCAGTTCGTTTCCGACGGTAACGGACACTATGAGAGAATGGCAAAGGGCAACATCGATACCGGTATGGGACTTGAGAGACTTGCATGCATCATGCAGGGCGTCGACAACATGTTCGAGATCGACTCCATCCGCAATGTCATCACAGCCGTTGAGAACATCGCAAGCGTCAAGTACCATGACAATGACAAGAGCGACATCTCCATCCGTGTCATCACTGACCACTGCAGAAGCTGTGTATTCATGATCTCCGACGGCATCATGCCGAGCAACGAGGGAAGAGGCTATGTTCTCCGCAGACTGCTCCGCCGTGCGGCACGTCACGGAAGGATGATCGGCATCGAGGGAACATTCCTTTCGGATCTTGCAGATACTGTCATCAACGAGAGCATGTCTGCATACCCTGAGCTGGATGAGAACAGGGCTTTCATAAAAAAGGTCATCCTCAATGAGGAAGAAAGATTCAACAAGACCATCGACATCGGAATCTCAAGGCTCAATGCCCTCATAGACGAGATCGAGGCCAAGGCCGCCGACGGCGGTGAGAGAATACTCTCAGGTGAAGAGGCATTCAGACTCAATGATACCTTCGGCTTCCCGTTCGACCTCACTAAGGAGATCCTGGAAGAGCATGATATCGGCATCGATGAGGAAGGCTTCAGGGCAAGGCTCAAGGAGCAGGCAGAGAAGGCAAGAGCTGCAAGACGGAATGATGAGAACATCATCAGCTGGGCAGATGACCTGTTCCAGACACTGGATCCAAGCACAGTAGAGTTCTGCGGCTACGAGACAACACAGACCGAGGCAAAGATCGTCTCTATCGCATATGAGAATGAATTCGCAGATGCCATCTCTCAGGACGAGGAAGAGATCAAGACCGGCATCCTTGTGGTGCTCGACAAGACTCCGTTCTATTCTGAGTCCGGCGGACAGGTCTCAGACAAGGGCAAGATCGTCACACCTGGCGGAGTGCTTGAAGTAGTTGACTGCCAGAAGACAGGAAAGGGCATCATCGTTCATACATGTACCCTTGATTCCGGATATATCAAGGTCGGCGAGAAAGTCACGGCTATCGTAGATGCCGAGAGACGCCGCGCAACACGGGCAAACCACTCTTCAGCTCATCTGCTCCAGTATGCACTCAGGAAGGTGCTCGGAGACCACGCGCATCAGGCGGGCTCATATGTTGACAACGAGAGGATGCGTTTCGACTTCACACACTTCTCCGCACTCACGGCAGAAGAACTGGCAGAGATCGAAAGGCTCGTCAACGAGGCCATCACGGCAGCACTTCCTGTTTCCACAAGCATAATGAGCCTTGAGGATGCAAAGAAGACAGGTGCCATTGCACTGTTCGGCGAGAAGTACGGCGATGAAGTCAGAGTAGTCAAGATGGGCGATGTCTCAACAGAGCTCTGCGGAGGAACACATGTTCCTAACACAGCAGCCATCGGACTGTTCAAGATCATCTCCGAAGCCAGCGTTGCAGCGGGAGTGAGAAGGATAGAAGCCGTTACAAGCCTTGGAGTGCTCAAGCTCCTGGCTGAGAAGCAGGCTCTCATCGATGAGACTGCAAAGGCTCTGAAGATAAACAACCCTAATGACATCGCTGTAAAGGCACGGCAGGCAAGCGAAGAGGCAAGGAGCCTTACGAAGCTCAATGAGAAGCTGACTGCCGAGATCGGTAACATCAGAGTGGATGCTCTTATGGAGAAGGGAATCGAAGTCAAGGGCCTCAAGCTCTTCACATCGTTCTTCAAGGGCGTCACGCCTGATGCTCTCCGTCAGATGTCAACAGTTATCAAGGACAAGGATCCTAAGAACATTGCCGTTCTCTGCGGCGAGAGTGACGGCAAGGCTCAGCTGGCAGTAAGCTGCGGCGCCGATGCCGTTGCCAAGGGAATAAAGGCCGGCGCTGTCGCTAAGGCAGTAGCTGCTGTCACGGGAGGTTCAGGCGGCGGCAAGCCTGACTTCGCAATGGCAGGTGTCAAGGACAACGCAAAGATTGGCGAAGCCCTCGCGGCTGCAGCAGGCATCATCGAGTCCCTGTAATAACACATAAAGCATATATCGCACCGGGAGACCGGTGCGATTTTGTGACAGTGTCACACTTTGATTGCCCTGAACGGAATATGGATATATACTGACTGTAGTCTGTTTCAGGGCGGGGCGAAATTCCCCACCGGTGGTAAAGTCCACGACCGCTTATATGGCGCTGACCCGGTGAGATTCCGGGACCGACGGTACAGTCCGGATGGAAGAAACGACGGCAATAATTGTCGTTCAGGCCTGTTTGCGTATGCAGACGGGCTTTTCGGTTCTTAAGGCTGAGACGATTACGTCACATGCCGTTTTTGTGAAAGCGAAACAGACCTCTAATAATTCTTTTTATTTCAGGAGGTTAAACCATGAACAACAACGTTAAAACATCAACAGGCAGGATGGATGTCAGAAAACTGGTTGGCTGCGCCATGCTCAGTGCAGTGGCAAGCATCCTCATGTTCTTCGACTTCAGTGTTCCGCTGATGCCAAGCTTTATCAAGATGGATCTGAGTGATCTGCCTGCCCTTATCGGCTCATTCGCTTACGGACCGACGGCAGGAGTGGTCATCAGTGCACTCAAGAACATCCTTCACCTGATCACAAAGGGAACGAGCACCGGCGGTGTAGGCGAGATATCCAACTTCCTTCTCGCTTCATTCTTCGTATTCCCGGCTGGTCTCATATACAAGCTCAACAAGACGAAGAAGGGAGCTCTCATAGGTTCTCTCGTTGGAGCAGTATGCATGGCCGTGCTCAGCATATTCTCAAACTACTTCCTTGTATATCCTGTATACACCAACTTCATGCCTATGGAGGCCATAATCGGTGCGTATCAGGCAATCAACCCGAAGGTGCAGAATCTGTGGCAGGCCTTGATCATGTTCAACATGCCGTTTACGTTCGTCAAGGGAATGCTCAGCCTCATCGTATGCATGCTGGTGTATAAGCCGCTTTCACCGATACTCAAGGGGAAGAACTGAAACTCAGAAAAGTCCCAAATTCGTTATTGACAGTGGGGCTGACACGTGTTAATATATTCCGCGACAATTGAATTTAACTTATTAAGAGAGACGGAGGGAACTGGCCCAACGAAGTCCGACAACCTGCGAAAGTAAGGTGCCAAATCCAGCGGTTATTAGCCGAGAGATAAGTGATTATGCTCACAGCTTTTTAACTGTGAGCATTTTTTTGACAAGACTGGTTTTTTGCGGTCCTGTCAGGACAAAAACAGTTAAATTCCAGAGTTAAATATATATGAAGAAAAGGATTAAAAAGAATGGAGAACAGAAAGCTTTTCACTTCAGAATCAGTCACTGAAGGCCACCCGGACAAGATCGCCGACCAGATATCAGACGCTGTCCTGGATGAGATCCTGCGGCATGATCCGAACGGACGCGTTGCATGTGAGACTGCAGTAACAACGGGACTTGTAGTCTGCATAGGAGAGATCACCACAACACACAGTTTCAATGTCGGTGAACTGGCAAGATCAGTCATAAAGGACATAGGATACGACAGGGCAAAATACGGCTTTGACTGCGAGACATGTGCAGTCATCACATCTATCGACAGACAGTCTCCGGATATCGCGCTGGGTACAAATGATACGGTAGGCGGTGCAGGAGACCAGGGAATGATGTTCGGCTTCGCATGCGATGAGACGCCTGAACTCATGCCTCTGCCGATATCCCTTGCTCACAAGCTGACAAGACAGATGTCCAAGGTCCGCAAGGACGGCACGCTGAGCTACCTGCGTCCGGACGGAAAGGCACAGGTCACAGTTGAATATGATGACGACAAGCCTACCAGAGTCGATGCCATTGTTGTATCAGCACAGCACTCACCGGATATCACGCTCGAGCAGATCAGGGAAGACATGATGGAACATGTCATAAAGCCTGTCATCCCTGCAGAGCTTCTTGATGGCGCAACAAAGTACTATGTCAACCCTACGGGAAGGTTTGTAATAGGCGGACCTCAGGGCGATGCAGGCCTTACCGGAAGAAAGATCATAGTCGATACCTACGGCGGATACGCCAGACACGGCGGCGGCGCATTTTCAGGAAAGGATCCTACGAAGGTCGACAGAAGTGCAGCTTATGCCGCCAGATATGTTGCAAAGAATGTCGTGGCAGCCGGACTTGCAAGAAAGTGCGAGGTACAGATCGCATATGCGATAGGAATTGCCGAGCCGGTCTCCATCCGCGTTGATACATTCGGGACAGGAAAAGTCTCTGACGAGAAGATCGAGAAGGCCATCATAAAGGTATTTGACCTCAGGCCTCAGGCTATCATCGACACTCTCGACCTCAGAAAGCCTATTTACCGCCAGCTTGCAGCTTACGGACATGTGGGAAGAGAGGACCTGGGCGTCAAGTGGGAGATCACCGACAGGACACAGGCACTGATCGATGCAGTAAATGAATAATGATTGACTAAAGGCAGCCGTGATTGACACACGGCTGCCTTTCTCGATAATATATATGATATGGCAGACAGAAAGATCAAGACAGACAGGCTTGTGCTGGTAGAGGGAAAATATGACCGGATAAAACTTGACAGCGTGCTTGACGCTCTCATCATCCCGGTCAACGGTTTTTCCATATTCTCGGATACGGACAGACAGACGCTCATAAAGACTGTAGGCAGCAAGAACGGCATAGTTATACGGACCGATTCCGACACGGCAGGATTCAGGATAAGAAAATACATCCAGGACATCTGTGCCGGGTGTGACATCATTGACGTATATATCCCGTCGATAACGGGGAAGGAACCCAGGAAGGTAACTGCTTCAAAGGAAGGGACCCTTGGAGTGGAAGGTATGAAGGACAAGGTCCTTCTGGAATGCTTTGAGAGAGCCGGGCTTTCGTCCGAAGGGGAATATGCCCCTAAAGGAACAATGACTTATTCGGATCTTTATGAACTTGGTCTTTCCGGGGGAAGAAATTCACGGTTCAGAAGATTTCTTGTATCGAAGCAGCTGGGGATCCCTGCCAAGCTGTCTAAGAAAGCATTTTTGGAGGTGTTGAACAGGATGACAGACAAAGAGAAACTCAAAAGCATGGCAGGAGAGAAGCCTGTGCTTTTCTGGGACTATCACGGCACCCTTACGAAGCCTGACAACCAGTGGCTGGACATCGGAGTAAGGCTGTGCAAGGAATACTTTCCCGAGATGAACATCGCCGATCAGACCATAATAGATAATTTCTACAGAAAGTGTCTTCCTTGGTTCACTTATCCTGACAGGGACACAAGACACCTCGTTGCCAATGACGGATGGTGGAGGAGCTGCGAAGAGGAATTCGTGAAGATGTATATGAGAAGCGGCCTTTCCGAAGAACAGGCCAAGGTCATATCACCGCTCATAAGGCCATATGTCGTGGACAGCAGGAACCACTTCCTGCATGACGATGCCCTTTCAACGCTCCGGGAGCTGACAAGAAGAGGGTACAGGTCATATATGATTTCCAACAATTATCCTGAGGTCCCTCAGCAGTGCAAAGAGCTTGGCATCGATGAATACATGTCAGGCTACGCGGTTTCGGCCCTTGTAGGCTATGACAAACCGAGAAGGGAGCTGTTCGATTACGCAAGACATCTCGCCGGAGATCCCCGGAACTGTGTAATGATAGGAGACAATCCGACGGATGACATGAAGGGGGCAAAGGATCGGGGCTACATCACGATTCTTGTAAACAACAGGTATCCCGACGACCCTGCCACCTATGCCGACTTCATCAGCGTCAAATTGACAAAGCTTCTTGACATACTGGAATGATCCTTCGGACATATTCAAAGAAATAATAAGATCCTCGCTGGCGTCAGCGAGGATCTTGTGCATATATGAGGAAGAATCCGATCAATCCATTGAAGCTCCGCCGTCATTTAAAAAAGATGAAAAAAAGCAGACACCGAAGTGTCTGCATGATCATCAGATGATCGCATGGTATCCTGCCCTTATGAAGGTCACCGTAACTGCGACCTGGTTTATTGCGCTTTCCAGATCCGGAGTATGAGTGAGGACATTAAGGAAAGAATCTATCTGAAGATGTGACAGCCAGTGCCTGGTGTACCGGTTAATCGGCTTTCTTCCTGCGCCGGCCTGTGCCCTCAACTTCTGAAGCCTTGTCATCCGGTCATCCATGTAGGAAATGGCTTCGTCAAAGAAATCGCGGATGACAGGATAGTTACGGTTTGAAAGGATGATGTCACATATGTCCTTGTTATCATAGTAATACTTCACCATGTTGGTGCCGAACTCAAGATCTGAATCGCCGTCGGAAGTCTCAAGGCTCAGCTTGGCGTCATAATATGCTTCTACAGTATCCTTGATCTCGGAGAGGACAGGAGTGATTATCTCGTTGAAGAGCGCCTCCTTGCTGTCAAAAAAGAAGTACAGCGCCCCGGTCGTAACTCCTGCGTTTCCGCAGATATCTCTGAGAGATGCTTTCCGGTAGCCCATGGAAAGAAATTCGGTTGTTGCTGATTCGATAAGGCTTTTCTTTGTCTTCTCTGGGGAAGCTCCGACTTTTCTTGACATACTGTTCACCTCCAAAATAACAGTATTATATTAATTTGATTTTATCCCTTTGTCAATAATTTGTTGACAAAGAAAACGGGGGTGATAAGATATTTTTAGGACAAAACCGAATCAAAAATCACGGGAGAGTACAGAATGAACAAATACACGCTCAAGGTAGAAGGAATGATGTGCCCTAAGTGCGAAGCAAGGGTCGTCGACGCTTTCAAGAAGGAAACGGGAGCCAAGAAGGTAGCGGCTTCTCACGAGGCAAAGGAATGCACGGTCATCGCAGACGAACTGACAGAGGAACTGGCAAGGAAGACTGTCGAAAAGGCGGGCTACACGATGACGGGCTTCAAGCGGGAACCTTACGGCATTAAGGGACTTTTTTCGAAATAGGACAATTAAAAGGCGGGCTATGCCCGCCTTTTTCAGTATTCGAACAGTTTAAGATCCTTTCCCTTGGACTATTTCGTGACTTTTTCTCCCCGACACGGCCGCCCTTTCTTAACCATTTGTTAACCGTTCCTTTGTTTACTTTAGACCCCTGATAACATATAATAATATAACTGATAAACCATTTCGGGAGAGGCACAATTTGGCAGGAGAAGAGCTCACCAGGATCGAAGGCACAGTGTCTTCAGTCATATACAGGTCAGCGGACATGACCTCAGGCTACACCGTCGTCGAACTGGAGACAGAGGACGACCGGGTCGTTGTCGTCGGGGACATGATCGACGTGTTTCCCGGCCGGTATCTTGAGGTGGAGGGGACGTATGTGAACCACAGCGTATACGGGCCTCAGTTCTCCGCCAGGACGGTGAGAGTGAGCCTGCCGGCGGACGAGAATTCCATATTGAAGTTCCTCGTCAGCGGAGCCGTCAAGGGGGTCGGGCCCATTACCGCGAGAAAGCTGGTGAAGCGGTTCGGCGCCGACACCTTCTATGTCATGGAAAACGAGCCCGAGAAACTCACCCGGTGCGGCATTTCGAGAAAGAATGCCCGGAAGATAAGCGAAGAGTTCAGAAAGCTGTTCGGAATTCAGGAGGCAGTGAAGGAGCTGACCGGAGCAGGGCTTACCACCCGGATCGCAATAAAGATGTTCTCCGTCTACAGGGAAAGGACCGTGGAGGTCTTCAGGGAGAATCCGTATGTGCTCTGCGATTATCCGTTCCTGCTGCCTTTCAGGCAGGTGGATCTCATCTGCTCCAACATGTTCTACGATTTTGAGGCAAGCGAGAGGATAATCGGCGGGGTAGTGTTCATACTCAGGCACAATTCCGAGAGAGGACACACCTGCGTTCCGTTGGACAAGCTCGTTTCAACGGCGGCGGAATACATCAATATCGAACCGGAAAGGATACGGGAAGTCATACTCGACGAGAGCGAGGACGCCATGGGATCACTTTTCGTTGAGACCGTGGACGACAGAGAATTCGTCTATCTTAAGGACCTGTATGTTGCCGAAGTCACGGCTGCGGGCAAGCTGTCTGCAATGATAGGCGATGAGAGCATTCCGATCAGAGATCTCGACAGGCAGATAGAGAGGCTTGAGAGCGTCCTGAGATTCAGCTATGCCGACAGACAGAAGGAAGCCATAAAGACGGTAGCCCAAAGCAGGGTGTCGATAATCACAGGCGGTCCGGGAACAGGAAAGACCACCCTCGTCAGAGGTCTTGTGACCATGTACGAGGACATGGGACAGATAGTCAGGCTCTGCGCTCCGACTGGAAGGGCAGCCAAGAGGCTGAGCGAGGTGACAGGCAGGAATGCGACCACCATCCACAGGCTTCTGGAGGTAGTGCCGGGAAGCAGCGGTGAAACGATAAGGTTCTTCAGGAACAGGGAAAATCCGATACAGGCCGATGTGGTCATAGTGGATGAGTTCTCCATGGTGGACACCATGCTTTTTGCCCAGCTCATCAGCGCTGTCAGGGATTCCTCAAAAGTCGTCTTCGTCGGAGACCACAACCAGCTTCCGGCGGTCGGTCCGGGAAACATCCTTAAGGATCTTCTCGACTGCGACTTCATACCGAGCGTCAGGCTCGATGAGATATTCAGGCAGGCCCGGCAGAGCGATATCATAGTGAACGCCCATGCGATAAACAGGGGCGAGGTACCTCACATGCGTTCGAAGGACGGTGACTACTTCTTCATCGAGAGGACAGCCGGGTTTGAGGAATACATTGCCGATCTGGTGGGTACAAGGCTGGTCAACGCCTACGGTCTTGACGGTTTTGATGACATACAGGTGCTTTCGCCTTCAAGAAAGGGCGAGGGCGGAACCGTCAGCCTGAACGGATATCTCCAGAAGGTGCTCAATCCTCCAAGTGAGGCAAAGCGGCAGATCACCTTCAACGGAGTGACTTTCAGGGTCGGCGACAAGGTCATGCAGATAAAGAACAACTACGACCTTGAATACATCAGGGACAGCGGAGAGACAGACACGGGAGTGTTCAACGGCGATATCGGAAGGATAGTGTCGGTGAACAGGAGAGAGAAGAGCCTGACGGTGAAAATCGACGACAAGCTTTACTCATATCCCGAAGAAGCTCTGGGACAGCTCGAGCATGCGTGGGCAGTCACTGTTCACAAGAGCCAGGGCAGCGAGTTCAAGGCGGTAGTGCTGTGTCTGTACGATGTACCGGCCCAGCTGAGATACAGGAACCTCATATATACCGCTTTCACGAGAGCCAAGGACCTGCTGGTGGCTGTCGGACAGGAAGATATCCTGCGGGAGATGGTGAAAAACAATGCCAAGAGAGGCAGATACACGGGAATAAAGCATTTTCTGAATGAGTTCAGAGAGATATAGGACGGAATAAAAAATGGCAACTTTGAATGAGATTGGAATAGACCTCGGCACCACCAAGGTCATGATATACAGAGAGGGAGACGGCATCATCCTCAATGAACCCAGCGTTGTCGCGTATGACACCGATACCGAAGAGCCCTTTGCCTTCGGCGATGACGCGTTCCTGATGGTAGGAAAGACCCACAGGAGCATTACGACCGAGTACCCTCTCAAGGACGGAGTCATATCAAACTACACGCTTACCAGAGAGATGGTAAAGTATTTCATAAACAAGGTGGACAACACCAAGATGGTAAAGCCCAAGGTGTGCATATGCATACCGAGCGCCGTCACCGGCATTGAAAAGAGGGCTGTCGTGGACGCTGCGGAGAGCTGCGGAGCGAGGCAGATATTCCTCATCGATGAGCCTATAGCCGCGGCAATAGGCAGCGGAATCGACGTCATCAAGGCAAACGGAAACATAATAGTCGACATAGGCGGAGGCACAACTGACATAGCCGTCATATCCCTCGGCGGCGTCGTCGTTTCAAGATCCATAAAGGTCGCAGGAAACACTTTCGATGCAGAGATAATCAAGTTCCTCAAGAACAAGCACGGAATGGTCATAGGACAGAAGTCGGTGACCATGCTCAAGCATCAGGTGGCAGACTGCATGCCCACACAGGAGAGCTGCACTTCATATACGGTGAAGGGCATCAATCTTTCAAAGGGCCTTCCGGGAAAGATGGAGATCAATTCATTCGATATCTATGAGGTCGTGAAGCCGATAATCGATGAGATACTTGCGGCTGTTAAGCAGGTGCTGGAGATCACGCCTCCTGAACTTTCGGGAGACATCTACTCCAACGGAGTCACTCTCACGGGTGCAGGACGGAAACTCAGGAACCTTGACAAGTTCCTTGAAGAGCACCTTCACATCAAGACGGTGCTTGCTCCGGACAGCGAAAAGTGCGTTGCCATCGGCACGGGAAAAGCCTTTGCCATAGCAGAATATCTCGAGACGGGCTTTGAGGACGTGACACCGGGCTTCTCGAAGAGATAAGGCATACAAAAAGAACGATAAATGCAGAAGGGCGGAGCTTCCGCCCCTTTTGATAGAGAATGGAAAAATGCAGTACACACTGATCAGACAGAAGAGAAAGAGCATGGCAGTGAGCGTTGACAGGACCGGAAAGGTGATCGTCAAGGCTCCCTACGGCATGCCCGAAGTCTTCGTTGACGACTTTGTCAGCCGGCACAGAGATTGGATCGACAGACGCGTGCGGGAAGAGACTGACAAGGCAAGCAGGGCAAGGCCTCTGTCTGAAGACGAGATAAAGCGGCTGAAGGAAAAGGCCCGACAGGTCATGACCCGGAAAACTGAAAAGTTTGCCGGCATCATGAACGTCACCTACTCATATATCCACATCACGTCAGCAAAGAGAAGATGGGGATCCTGCAATTCAAAGGGAGGGATATGCTATTCCTACAGGGTCATGCTCCTCGATGATGAACGGCAGGATTACATAGCCGTGCACGAACTGTCGCACAGGAGACACATGAACCACTCGTCCCGGTTTTATGCCGAGGTCGCAAGGGTTCTCCCGAACTACAGACAGATAGAGAAAAGGATCAGGAAATTCGAAGGGCTTGACCTGTACTGACACCTTCCGGCTGTTGTCGGAAAGAGCCTGTTATGGTAAAATAATTGGATAGCAACGGAGAGTACAGGATGGCTTTTGAAACAGAGATAAGATTAAGAAAAGAATACATGGAGCAGCAGTTCAGCCACCTCAACGAGATGCAGCGCGAAGCTGTTTTCTCGGTAAAGGGACCTCTGCTCATCCTTGCGGGTGCAGGAAGCGGAAAGACCAGCGTGCTCATAAACAGGATATCCAACATGGTCAGGTTCGGCGACAGCTATGCGTCGTCCTTCTTTCCGCTGAGCGCGGATGAAGAGACCGTCCGGATGCTCGAAGAGGCCGTGAAGGAGAAGACGAGACTTCCGCTTGAAACGGAACAGCGGATCTCCGTCGGACGCGTCATGCCGTACAACATCCTTGCGATAACATTCACCAACAAGGCTGCCGGCGAGCTTCGCGAAAGACTTTCCCGTTCCCTGGGCGCTCTTTCGTCCCAGGTGATGGCAAGCACCTTTCACTCCCTGTGCGTGAAGATACTCAGGAGAGACGGAGGCAATCTGGGGATAGCCTCGAACTTCACCATATATGACACGGACGACCAGAGAAGGACCATGAAGGAGATCTACAAGGACTTCGGAGTGGACGAGAAATTCGTTTCCGTGAGGAACGCCATCAGCAGAATGTCCTCGTACAAGGACAGGATGATATCACCCGAAGAGGCCGAATCCATGGCCAGGAACACCATGGATAAGATCGTGGTCAAGTGCTATGCGGAATACAACAGAAGACTGAGAAAGGCGATGGCACTGGATTTTGACGACCTCATATATGAGACGGTAAGGCTGCTCAACGACTATGAGGATGTCAGGGACTACTATAACAACAGATACAGATACGTCATGGTCGATGAGTACCAGGACACCTCAGTGGCTCAGTTCATGCTGGTCAGGCTGCTCTCGCAGCACGGCAACATCTGTGTCGTCGGAGACGATGATCAGAGCATCTACCGGTTCAGGGGAGCCACGATTGAGAACATACTCAGCTTCGAGGACAACTTCGGCGGATCGAAGGTCATCAGGCTCGAGCAGAACTACAGATCCACGCGGAACATACTCGGAGCCGCGAACAGCGTCATAAGGAACAACAGGGGCAGGAAGGGAAAGACTCTCTGGACCGCCCAGAGCGGAGGCGAGAAGGTCAAGGTCTTCGTGTTCGAGAACGAATTCGACGAAGCGAGGAACGTGGCAGACATCATCCTGGACAACCAGAAGAACGGAGTCCCGTTTTCCGCTCACGCAGTGCTCTACAGGACGAACGCCCAGTCGGCCAACATAGAGAACGCTCTGGCCAGAAACGGCATAGCATACAGAGTGATCGGCGGGCACAGGTTCTATGACAGAGCCGAGATCAAGGATATCCTCTCCTACGTGAACATAGTGGTAAATCCTGAGGACAGTCTCAGGCTGAGAAGGATAATCAACACGCCGCCGAGAAAGATAGGGGACACGACCGTAAACAACATACTCGCTCTCAGCGAGGAAAAGGGAGTGAGCATGATCGAGATACTGTATAATATGTACGAGTATCCGTCACTGTCCAGGTCGATAACTCCGCTCAATAACTTCCTTCAGATATACAAGGAACTTCAGAAGGCCTACAGGGAACTGCCCCGGGATGAATTCGTCTCGAAAGTCGTCGAGATAACCGGATATGCCGACATGCTGAAGGCACGGGGCAAGGAAGGCGAGGAGAGGATGGACAACATCGGTCAGCTCGTGTCCAATGTCAAGGCTTACATGGACATGAACCCAGGCGCCACCATGGACATGTTCCTTGAGGAGATCAGTCTCATAAGCGATATAGACAACTACGATGAGAAGAGCGACAGCGTGACACTGATGACGCTGCACTCGGCAAAGGGCCTTGAGTTCCCGTATGTCTTCATCGTCGGAATGGAAGAGGGACTGTTCCCGGGAGAGCAGTCCAGGTACGATCCTCATGAGGTCGAGGAAGAGAGAAGGCTCTGCTATGTGGGCATCACCAGGGCCAAGAAGGAACTGTACATGTCCAGGGCCAAGCAGAGGCTGCTGTACGGCAGGACCACGAGACCGGAGGCCTCAAGATTCCTCGAGGAGCTCGACGAGGAGACCTATGACGAGATTGACAGGTCGGTCAAGAGAAAGGAATATCTCTTCGATGATTACGAGGGAGCTTCCGGAGGAAGAGTCCCTTCATACAACAAGGGAGTATCCGGCTTTGACGCCCTTAAACCGAGAAAAGAGAGAGAGGCAACCAGGCCGTCCGTGATATACCTGCTCGGTGACAGGGTAAGACACAGGACGTTCGGTGACGGAACGGTCACGAAGGTCACCAGGGTGGCAAACGACAGCATGCTCGAGATCCGGTTCGACGATGTCGGAATGAAGAGAGTGATGGCGAACTTTGCGCCGATAAAGAAGATAAATGAATAACTGCTGAAATATATGGAGGATTAACAATGAAAGTCAAGTTGATAGCTCATACGCCCGAGCCTGAAAAGGTCGTTGCAGCTGCTGCCAAGCTCTGCTATTCCAATGCGGAGATCGAAACTCTTCTCGAGGGCCTCACGCCTGAAAAGAGCAGAGATTTCGTAAAGATGCTCGCAGAGATGGGACATGAGAGCCCGACCGAGCATGCAAGCTTCACATTTGCCATTGAGGGCGTATCCCGCTCACTGCTGGCCCAGATCACAAGACACCGCATCGCGTCATTCAGCGTGCAGAGCCAGAGATACGTGAACCTCAAGCAGCCTGAGTTCGTGACACCTCACGAGATCGAGGGTGATGAGGCTTCACTGGAGGAATTCAACAGATCCATGGAGATCGCTGCAGAGAATTACCACAAGGTCACAAAGCTCCTCAAGGCTGCTCATAAGGAAAAGTTCATTGCAGAAGGCATGGACGAGAAGGCGGCCGGCAAAGCTGCTGAGAAGAAGGCTCTGGAGGATGCCAGGTTCATCCTTCCGAACGCCTGCACCACAAAGATGATCATGACAATGAACGCAAGAAGCCTCAACAACTTCTTCCGTCACCGTTGCTGCAACCGCGCACAGTGGGAGATAAGAGAGCTCGCCGAGGAGATGTTCAAGCTCGTATACCGGGTAGCTCCTTCTCTGTTTACAGCCTCAGGTCCTTCATGCGTCAGCGGTCCATGCCCTGAAGGCAAGATGAGCTGCGGCAAGGCCAAGGAGATGCGTGACAAGTATGCACGGATCAAGAGGAGCATCGACGAACTGTAATGGGAAAGCTTATAGTTATTGAAGGCCTCGACGGCTCCGGCAAGGCGACGCAGACCAAGCTGCTCTGCGAGAGGCTCGAAAGCGAGGGCATAAAGCTGCTCAAGGTCAGTTTTCCTGACTATGAGAGCGATTCTTCAGCCCTTGTAAGGATGTATCTTTCGGGCAAGTTCGGAGACCATCCGGACGACGTGAACGCCTATGCCGCATCATCGTTCTACGCCGTTGACAGATACGCCAGCTTCAAGGCAAACTGGAAAAAACAGTACGATGAGGGCTATGTCATCATAGCCGACAGGTATGCGACCTCAAACGGCATCCATCAGTGCTCCAAGCTGCCTGAGGATCAGTGGGTGGAATACCTGAACTGGCTGAGCGACTACGAATACGTGAAGCTCGGCATACCGGCACCGGATCTTGTCATTTATCTTGACATGTCGCTTAATGTCTCCGAAAAGCTGCTGATGAACAGGTATCACGGCGATGAGACAAAGAAGGACATACATGAGAAGGACAAGGAGTATCTTCTCAGATCCAGAAAAGCGCGGCGGTTCTGCGCCGAGCATGAGGGCTGGAAGAGGATAAAGTGCGATGACGGCCGGGACCCTTACGACATTTCATACATTTCAGAGAGGGTCATAGAAGCGGTTAAAGAGGTATTATGACAGTCTACAACACACTTACACCCGACGACTGCAGCATCATCAAGGGATTCTTCACCGATTCGGGCAAGGAGGACTGCGACCACTGCTTTGCGGCAATGCTCCGGTGGTCCTTCAGGCATCCGCTCGAATGGAGAGTGCTGGATGATACCCTGTTTCTGAGGACAGTGACCGGGGATGAGATCTGGCATCTCATGCCGATGGGAAAGATGGATCCGAAGTCAATGCTCGAAGTGCTGAAAAGCGAATCCAAAGAGGAGAGAAAGCCCTTCCTGATCTACGGCATCGACCGGGAAGACCGGCAGATGTTGGAAGGATGTCTGGGAGACGCGCTTCTTATCGAAGAGGACAGGGACAGCGAGGACTATATCTATCTTACAAGCGACCTGAGCGAACTTCCCGGCAAGCGGTACCAAAAGAAAAGGAATCACTGTGCAAGGTTTGAGAAAGATTTCCCGGATTACGCCTTCGAGGAGCTGGACCGGAAAAACATCCCGGACGCAAGGGCATTCGAGCTCGAGTGGAATTCCATTTACTCGTCTCCGGACAACATTGACCTCAACAGCGAGAGGGACGGGATCCTGCGGCTTCTGGACAACTTCGAGAAGCTCAGGCTGTTCGGAGGTCTTATAAGGGCAGGAGGAAGAGTCCTGGCCATCACCATAGCCGAGGAGCTCAGCTCAGACATGGTCGATATCGTCGTGGAGAAGGCATATCACGATGTTGACAGTGCCTACGCGGTGATAAACAGGGATTTTGCGAGAAACTGCCTCTCAGGCTACAGATTTATCAACAGAGAAGATGATGTGGGCGATGAGGGACTGAGGACTGCAAAGCTCAGATATCACCCGACCCAACTGAAGAAAAAATATGTGGCTACAGCCAGATAGAGAGAGAGCATATGCAAACAAGAATTTGCAGACAGGAGGATCTGGAACAGGTCAGAAAGCTCTGGAGCGATCGTTTTGAGGACGGAACGCCCGGATTTGCCGACTTCCTGTTTTCCTCCGTCAAGAATGAGGACATATATATTGCCGAACAGGACGGCAACGTCCTGGCAATGCTCATTTCCATGGCGACCCTGGAGTACGGAACTAGGAAAGGCTTTTACCTTTACTCGGCTTGTACGGCCAGGGATCATGAAAATGAGGGGCTGATGCACCGGCTCGTGCCGTTTGCCCTGAAAGAGGAAAGAAAAAAAGGCAGAGATTTCTGCGTGCTTGTGCCCGGCGAGGATTCGCTTTACGATTTCTACCGTGACATGGGTTTCACGACGCTCACATGGCTTAGAAGAGCGGAGATCGAGATACCGAAGAACATATGGCAGAATGCCGATTTCGACATCACAACTGCAGGAAGATTCAGACAGGTGAGGAGCAGGTTCGCTTCCGGCGAGATAGTTCACTACTCACAGCCGGACTACCGGAAATACGCTCAGTATCTGTACTCGTTCGGAGGATCCACTGCCGAAAGCGGCAATGCCTTTGCCGTTTACTATGAGGAAGACGACCGACTGATAGTGAAGGAACTGACAGCACTGAACAGCCAGTACGCCATGAAGCTCCTTCAGGCAATCAGGGAGAGGACAGGCAAGGAGAAGGCCGTCATCTATCTTGACGGGGATTCCGAGCTGTTCCTGGGCGAAGGAAAAAAGATTAAGTATGCATTGGTTTACGGACTGGACAAGGAACCTTACGTGAACCTGATGTTTGAATAGGGGGAATACAACGTGAAAAAGATCATAACAGTCCTTGTGCTGCTTGTCGTGGCGTTCTGTGCTTTCGGCTTTGGGGTGCTGAAGGAGATCAACGGCTCATCCCAGCCGGGAGCAGACATTACGGTCACGATACCGGAAGGAAGCGGAGCCAATGCGATAGGAAAGATACTTGAGGAAGCGGGGGTCATAAAGAACGATCTTTACTTCAAGGTATACACAAAGATGAACCCGCCGTCCAACCTCCAGTACGGAGAATTCACTCTTAACACGAGCATGTCATATGCCGAGATAATCCAGAAGCTCAGCGAAGTCAGCGTGAAGAGGGAGACCGTCCAGGTCACATTCCCTGAGGGCTTCACTCTCATGCAGATCGCCCAGAGGATGGAGAATAACGGCCTGTGCACGGCAGAAGAGTTCATCGATGTGGCAAACAACGGCGACTTCAGCCAGTACAAGTTCTGGACCGAGATAAAGGAGCACGACCACAAGTTCATGAAGGCAGAGGGATATCTGTATCCTGACACATATGAGTTCTACAAGGACGACAGCGTCTACAACATGGTCGATACATTCTTCAGTGCCTTCGAGTCAAAGATCACTCCTGAGATGTACTCAAGGATGGACGAGCTAGGAATGAGCCTTGACGAGATAGTGACGCTTGCATCCTTCGTCCAGGAGGAGGCAGGTCACCCTGAGGATCAGCCGTATGTCGCGGCTTGCCTGTACAACAGGATAAAGCCGGGTTCTCCGCTTCCCAGGCTTGAATGCAACGTATGCAGCTATATCAACGAGCCCGGAAACTATGTATATGACTATATCGTTGAATATTACGGCGGTGTATCAAAGGTGCCTGAAGGCATGATGGATGCTTACAACACCTATGTCATCAACGGACTGCCGCCTGCACCTATCTCAAACCCGGGAATAGACGCGATCACGAACACATTGTGGCCTGCAGAGGATTTCGAAGACTACTATTACTTCGTGACGGATCCGACAGGAAAGTACTACTACGCCAAGACCTACGATGAGCACCTTGCAAACGTTGAGGTAGCCTACAGCGTCAAGGCCGACTGATCTCCGGAGACCTTATAATGATTAAAAGACCAGAATTGCTGTCTCCGGCAGGAGACATGGAAAGACTGAAGTTCGCATTCCGGTACGGCGCTGACGCGGTATATCTCGGAGCGGAGGAGTACGGCATGAGGGCCGCTCCGAAGAACTTCACTCCTGAGCAGCTCAAGGAAGCGGTCGATTATGCCAACAGCCTGAACAAAAAAGTGTACCTCACACTGAACACCGTTCCGACCAACGAGGAAGTGAGCAGGATGCCCGATTTCATCCGGAAGGTGAGGGACATAGGCGTTCATGCAGTAATAGTCAGCGACCTGGGCGTGCTTTCGATGGTCAAGGACATAGCTCCCGACATGGAGATACATATCTCGACTCAGGCGGGAATAGCAAACTATGCCGCAGCCAACGCCGCCTACAAAATGGGCGCGAAGAGAGTTGTGCTGGCCAGAGAACTGTCCTTTGAGGATATAATCACCATCAGGAAGAACACTCCGCCGGATCTCGACATCGAATGCTTCGTTCACGGGGCGATGTGCATGTCCTTCTCCGGAAGGTGTCTGCTGTCCCATTACCTTACGGGCAGGGATGCCAACAGGGGAGAATGCCGGCAGCCCTGCAGATGGGAATGGCAGCTGACTGAAAAGACCAGGCCGGGGATGACCTATGACATAGGAGAGAACTCGAGCGGCACATATATAATGAACGCCAACGATCTCTGCATGGGACCGTATGTCGACATGCTCATCGAAGCGGGAATATCCAGCCTGAAGATCGAAGGAAGGGCAAAGACCTTCTACTATGTCGCTTCAGTCACTGCAGCATACAGAAGGGCGATAGATTCATATCTTGCTGCCCCAAAGAACTGGCTCTGTCCGCTCGATGTCTTGGACGAGCTTACCAAGACCAGCCACAGGAGATACTCCACCGGATTCTATTTCGGACCCGAAAACGCCACTCAGACCACTGACACGTCAAGCTATGTCAGGGAGTGGGATCTTCTCGGAGTGGTGAGAGAGAGCAGGGACGGAAGGATATACTGTGAGCAGAGAGGAAAGTTCACCCTCGGAGACGAGATCGAGATACTGAAGCCCGACGGCACCACAGTGACCTTTGTTCCAAAAGAGATATTGAACAGCGAGGGAGAAAAGGTCGATTCGACTCCTCATCCTCAGATGCTCTATTCTCTCGCAGTCCCCCGGGGCATGAGCGTGCCTGCCATGTCCATACTGAGGAAAAGGACCGAGAGCTGACATAAAGCGCATAGCAAAAAATTGCAGACTCCGAAAGGAGTCTGTTTTTTTGTTGAGCGCCATTAATTGCTATACCCTTGTATTGCAATCGGGGGATAATATATAATCAAACCAAAGCATATTACTTTACCGAATTATTTCAGGAGGGCGTTATGGAAGATTCGATCAAGAAGCTTACGATACTGCATTCAAATGATCTGCACGGGGATTTTTTGCCTAAGGTAGTGGACGGGGTAGAGACCGGAGGACTTGCCAGGCTGTCCGGATATGTCACCAAGCTGAGAAAAGAGAGAAAAAACGTGATCTATGCAATCGCGGGAGACATGTTCCGCGGTTCGGTCATCGATTCGGAGTACCGGGGCCTTTCAACCATAGACCTTATGAACAATCTTCGGCCTGATGTGGCAACGATAGGCAACCATGAGGTGGATTACGGATTTGCTCATCTGCTTTTTCTTGAAAAATGCGCAAAGTTCCCGATAGTAAATGCCAACCTGTTCATAACCATGAACAATGCCAGGATATTAACGCCGTACATCAACATTGACATTGACGGCATGAGGATACTGTTCATCGGCATACTGACTGAGGAAGTCCTTGCATCCACAAAGGGTGAAAAGATCATCGGCACGTTCATTGACGTCGAAGAAGCTGCAAAGGAAGTCGGCATAATCTGCGACAATTACCGCACCATCAGGACGGACATGACTGTCCTGCTTACCCATATCGGCCTCGAAAATGACCTTAAGCTTGCCTCACTCCTGGATCCTGATTGGGGCGTTGACATGATCATTGGAGGCCATTCCCACACGTTCATGGAAAAGCCGGAATATGTGAACGGAGTTCCGATAGTCCAGGCGGGAACGGGTACCGGGGTAATTGGACAGATAGACATCCAATATGACCGGGAGTCCAAACAGATACTTGAATTCAGGTACAAGCTCGTTCCTGTGAACGAGAAGACGGCGCCCGTTGATGAGATAATGGAGGATCTTGTCGACAGCTACAGAACGAAAACTGATTCAAAATACAAGAGAGTAGTGACCAGATGGGCAAGAAAACTCACACATCCCAGCAGAGAACAGGAAACGGAGATGGGAAATCTCTATGCGGATGTAATGGCCCGGGATGCCAGCTACGATATAATGATGTTCGGATCTGGAAGCATCAGGAAAAAAGAGCTCGGACCGATCATCGAGTACCAGGACATGATCGAGAACACCCCTTTTGATGACGTTCTCTGGATGGTGGAACTTACCGGGGCGCAGTTCAGACAGATGGTGCAGCATCTCATGAGAGATGAGGCCTGGGCAGGAGAGACGGAGTTTTATCAGTTCTCCACCGGAGTCAGGATAGTTTACCGCAAGAGCACCCACACCATTGAGGAACTCAAGTTCAGAGGAGAAGACATTACTGACGACATGAGACTGAAGATCGGCCTGCAGAACTATCATTACAACAACTTCGATGAGTTCCTGGGGATCCCTCTCGAGGAGGTCAAAAAGAACATGAAGCCACGTGTCGTGGCAACATCTGTAAACAATATCATCGAGGAGTACTTTGCGACCAATAACGGATTGGATGCACAGATCGAAGGAAGGATAACGATCCTTGAATAGAACGCTTCGAATGAGATTTTGACGCTATAAAGACTAACGGAGATGCCACAGCGGCATCTCCGTTGATTGTTGTCCTGTCCGCAGGAAGAATCACTGCAGCAGTGTATCGCTCCCGCATAAACGGTGATCAGTGCACGTTGATACGTGAAATAACTTCGTTATAGTCCACTGAATGGTCTATCTGGATGAGCAGGTATACTTCGTCGTTTACGAATGTGATATACCTGACATTACCGTCTTCGTCCTTTCCGATGAAAGCACCGCCGACCTCATCGACGTCATAGTACTCTTTGAGATCTGCCACCTGAAGGTCATATTCCTCCCTGTCGATCACAAATGCATGCGCAACCGCTGTTGAATCATCGGTCTTCTTCTCGTTATAGATATATATCGCAGCATTGCCGAAATCTGCATCCCATCCGCCGGAAACATCGACTGTGGCGTCACATACGATGCCTTCATAATCAAAGTGGTGTTCGATCGTTTCTGCTGTAACTTCAGGCTCTTCTGGAGCTTCAGGTTCGGTCTTGCTGCTGCAGCCTGCCAGTACACTGAGGGCGAGGACAGCTGCGAACATTGCAACTAATATTTTCTTCATCATAAAACCTCCGTATATATTTGGTGATTATAAGATACAGCACTTTGATTGACAATTCAACCGATAACGCTGATTTGTATTCTTTTTTTAACTTTTAGAAAGACAGGTGTTATGCTGCAACAGTTGTCAGATGACTTGCTTTAATTTTTTTGGATATTTACAAAACATAATTCGAACAAACAGAAAAAACACAAACAGAGCAATAAAAATATTGTAAAAATCTTTATACAGATTATGTATTAGTGATATAATACTATTTTAGTATACAAAATGAAAACGGAGGAAGTAAAATTGAAACACGTCGTTAAGCACGTGAAGCCCTATTGGTATTTCCTTTTGGGCAGCATCGTGCTGATAGCTCTCCAGGCCTATCTCAATCTGGCAATGCCAAACGTCATGAGCCAGATAGTCAATGTAGGCATTCAGGAGTACTCCGGAAAGATCGCGGCAGCCAGCGGAGCTGCAGCGGAAGCTCTCATAGCTGAACAGAGAGCATATATCTTAAGGACCGGAGCAAAAATGATGGGCATAGCGCTGCTTACCAGCGCAGTTTCGCTGCGGGTGGCCTTCTGCAATGCCAGGATGGGAACCGGACTCGCGAGAGATCTGAGAAAAACGGTCTTTACCAAGATCGAGAGTTTTTCAAATGCTGAGTTTGACAGATTCTCAACCGCTTCCCTGATAACAAGATCCACAAACGATGTTCAGCAGATCCAGATGCTGCTCACCATGGGTGTGAGGACCATAGTCTTTGCACCGTTCATGGGCATAGGAGGCGTCATCATGGCAATGAGAAAGGCTCCTTCAATGGCCTGGATCAACGCTCTCAGCGTTCTTCTGGTCGCATGCCTGATGATCTCAATATTCTCCGTAACGGTTAAGAGATTCAACAGAATGCAGGAACTGGTCGACAGACTCAACCTTGTTGCAAGGGAAAGCCTGTCCGGTCTCATGGTCGTAAGAGCGTTCTCGACACAGAAGTACGAGGAGGAAAGGTTCAATAAGGCCAATACTGACCACATGGAGAACAACCTGTTCGTGCAGAGGGTCATGAGCTTCATGGGACCAACGATGTCTCTTATTCAGTCGCTGGTACCGGTACGGATAATCTGGGTCGGAGCCCCGAAGATCGCGCGGAGCAGTCTGCTCGTCGGAGACATGATGGCTTACATCCAGTATTCAGGCAACATCATGGGTGCATTCATGATGATCTCAGGAATCTTCATCATGTTCCCGAGAGCCATGGTCAGCGTACGCCGTGTGTCAGAGGTCCTTGAGACGAAGAACGTCATCACCGACAGGCCTGATGCTGTAGTGATGGAGGACGGAAGCTGCGAGATCACCTTCGAGGATGTGTCCTTTACATATCCGGACAGTGACGGCGAATCCCTTTCAGACATCTCCTTCACAGCACATCCGGGAAAGGTCACTGCCATAATCGGATCAACAGGTTCTGGCAAGACCACTCTGGTAAATCTCATCATGAGACACTATGACGTCACTGAGGGCAGCATAAAGATCAACGGCACCGACATACGTGACATTACGATGCACTCTCTGAGAGAGCTCGTAGGTTATGTGCCTCAGAAGAGCGTGCTGTTCTCAGGTACCATCAAGAGCAACATGCTGGTAGCCGATCCCAATGCGACGGACGACGACATAGCCCGGGCATGTGAAACAGCACAGGCAAACGAATTCATACTCGCAAGACCTGAAAAATACGAGTATGAGATAGCACAGGGCGGAACCAACGTATCCGGCGGCCAGAGACAGAGGCTCGCGATTGCAAGAGCCCTTGTAAAGAAGGCACCGATCTACATCTTTGACGACAGCTTCTCGGCACTTGACTTCAAGACTGACCTGAAGCTCAGACAGGCGCTCAAGGAAAACTATGCCGACTCCACAGTGCTCATAGTCGGACAGAGAGTGGCCAGCATTATGGACTCCGATCAGATCCTTGTCATGGATAACGGCAGGATAGTCGGAAAGGGCACCCATCAGGAACTGATGGAAGGCTGTGAGGAATACCGTGAGATAGTATTCAGCCAGCTCTCCGAAGAGGAGGTGTCATAATGGCAAACGCTAACAGACGTCCGGGCCCGGGCGGTCCGAGAGGCGGCGGAAGAGGCTCCGCAATGCGCGGAGGCGAGAAGCCGAAGGACCTTAAGGGCACGCTTAAGAGATTCATCGAATACATAGGAGCATATAAAGCTGCCATAGCACTTGTAATGGTGCTGTCTGCATTCGCAAGCCTGTTCAGAGTCATAGGACCAAGACTGCTCGGAAAGGCAACCAACGTCCTTTATGACGCTGTATCAAGGGGCTTTGAGACAGGAACCATCTCAATCGATTATGCGGCGCTGCTTGCAGTGGTGAAGACGATGATCGCCCTTTACCTCGTCTCTTATCTGTTCTCGGTCATTCAGGGCCTTTCAATGGCAAAGGTCTCCAACAGTCTGACATTCAGGTTCAGAAAAGAGATCGACGAAAAGATCAACAGACTTCCTGTAAGCTACTTTGATACCACCAGCACCGGTGACGTCCTCTCCAGAATCACCAACGATGTCGACACGATCAGCCACTCGATAGGAGGCGCACTGACACAGCTGGCATCTTCTCTCACGCTGATAGTCGGAACGACAGCCATGATGCTGATGATTTCCTGGAAACTGACTATCATCGCATTCGTTATGATACCGGCTTCAATGCTCATCATCACCAGGGTGATCAAGATCAGCCAGCCGCTCTACCGAAAGCAGCAGGCCTCTCTTGGAATGGTGAACGGACACGTCGAGGAGATGATGTCAAGCCATATCGTTGTGAAGTCCTTCAATATGGAGGAAAAGTCTCTCCGGGACTTCGGAGTGTATAACGAATCCCTGTATGAGAACGGCTGGAAGAGCCAGATGGCCTCCAGGATCATGATGCCTCTGAACGGTCTCGTGTCGAATCTTGGATACATCGCCGTCTGCGTTATCGGCGCATCGATGGTCGCGGCAAAGACGCTGCTTGTCGGTGACATCCAGTCCTTCATCCAGTACGTGAGGAACTTCTCACAGCCGATAGAGCAGATAGCAAATATAGCGACAACGCTGCAGTCGGCTCTTGCTGCAGGCGAGAGGATATTCGCTTTCCTGGATCGGGAAGAGGAGACTCCGGACACACCTACACCTCATTCGACAGAGGATATCGTCGGAGACGTAAACTTCGAGCATGTAAGGTTCGGCTACACACCTGACAAGATCATCATCAAGGACTTCAGTCTTGACTGCAATCCTAACGAGAAGATGGCTATCGTCGGTCCTACCGGCGCCGGAAAGACGACTCTGGTCAAGCTGCTGATGAGATATTACGAGCTCAACGGAGGCAGAATCACCATAGACGGCATCGACATCAAGGACTTCACCAGGAACGAGCTCAGGGGCATGTTCGGAATGGTCCTTCAGGACACATGGCTGTTCAAGGGATCAATAAGGGACAATATCAGGTATTCAAAGCCTGACGCCACGGATGAAGAGATCATAAGGGCAGCCAAGATCGGCAGAGTGGACCAGTTCGTTCAGAACCTGCCTGGCGGATACGATTTCGAGCTCAATGAAGAGACTTCAAACATCTCACGGGGACAGAAGCAACTCATTACCATTGCCAGAGCAGTGCTTCAGGATCCTAAGATCCTCATTCTCGATGAAGCTACATCAAGCGTCGATACCCGTACGGAAGTCCACATTCAGCAGGCAATGAGAGAGCTCATGAAGGACAGGACCAGTTTCGTCATTGCCCACAGGCTCTCCACGATCAAGGACGCCGACAAGATCATCGTAATGAACGACGGTGATATCGTCGAAGTAGGCAACCACAACGAACTGCTTGCGAAGGGCGGCTTCTACGCAAACCTCTATCAGAGCCAGTTCGAGAACGCCTGACAGAGGACAGGATAACATCCTGCGCACGGGCAAACATATTTACGGTACTGCGGACCGAAAGAGAACCGATTCTCTTTCGGTCTGTTTTTCTGTCCGGGCAAGGGATGTGCCATTGCGGCGGTTTAATGATATCTGAAAGCATATGTGATATAATGTGCTTGAAAAAAAGAAAAATAGGAAACACATATGACATATTGCGGTAGTAATTGCTGTAAATACTGCAGCAGATTATCTGAATGCGGCGGATGCGAAAAATGCGCCGGGCATCCTTTTGGAGGAAGCTGTGTTGCCGAAAGGAACACCGATTTTCCGGAGCTCAAACAGAAGCTGGTTGAAGAGATCAATGCGTTGACTATAGATGGATTGACTGTGGACGACCTGAATCTGCTTACCGGAGCATTTGTGAATCTTGAATATCCTCTTCCCAGCGGAACAACGGTAAAAATACTAAAAGACAAAGATATCTATCTGGCTAATCAGATCGAAAGGCAGGATTCTGAACGCTGTTACGGCGTTGTGGCAGACGAGACGTTTATACTTGTTTGTGAATATGGCTGCAATGGAGCCGATCCGGAGATCATCCTGTATAAACGCAGATAAGAGTCAGGTTATCGAAAATGCAGAATAAGCGCACAAACGGTTCTTGAAGAGGAAAACACTTGTTAGCATTGTTGTTTGAAAGACAGAAGTGAAGCGAAATGAAGAAACTATTTAAGGCCATAAGGGCATCTGACATTGAAACGGTGAGGCGGCTCATTGAGAAGAAACCGGAGCTGGTCAATTGCGTGGCAAAACAGCCTCCAAAGAAGGACGACGGACAGTCTCCTTTGCAGGTCGCACTCAAAACGAGCAATACCGCGATTGCCAACTATTTGTTGGACATGGGCGCGGATGTGAACTTTATCGAGGACGTGTCCTGCTGCAATGAATGGAGAACGCCGGTGCTTCATGATGCGATCAACTGTGCCGTGATGTGCTGCAGGTGGAACACAAACGATGAATATATGGGATTCAGGACTTTCTCAACAAAAGACAGGGCGTCCGAAGCTCTCGCCACCCTGAAAAGGATGCTTGATATGGGAGCGGATGTGAATGCACCTGATTCATACGGCAATTCGGGACTTAACCGTTTTGCTCTTCAGGCAAAGCAGATACTGCCGTCATACAATTATATGGAACACCGAGAAGGAACTGATCGAGTTTTCACGGAGGAATTGCATGAGGATCTTCGAGGCGTATTGCAGGCATTGAAGGACGCCGGAGCAGACGCTTCATACAGGGCTCCGAACCTTGGCTATTCCGTCAGGAAGTTCTGCAACGAAGGATCCATCTCGATCCTGTTTGATGAAGTTTTCGGACCTTATAAGGATACAGAGACGATATGAACAGAGTCGGCAGATTTCTATCTGTACAGGAGGAGTGAGAGGATGCTGCAGGGAGAATGGCAGATCACCGGCACAAGGATAAGCAGCAGATCCAGCGCTGATGTGTACTACGGAGACAGGACAGTCAGGATACCGGGCGAAGTCATGGTCAGCTGGTTTCTGGCTGATCCCTATGAAATGTTCTGGCTCGAGAAGGAAGACCGTGAGAGCTGGCCGTGGAACCTGGCAGAAGAAAAAAGGAAGAATAAGCTGTCTGAATCAGAGAGAGCATTCGTTATGGAAACCGTCAATGCGTTCTTCCTGCACAGTAAGGAACCGATCATCTTTCTGACCAAAGAAATTGAGGGCCGTTCTTTGGAACTGGCAGGCATGATAAACGATAAGAAGATATCCGCGTGCAAGGCGGTTGCTCTGTTGAGAAAAGAATTCCCGATTCTTCCGAGCAGGTTCTGCAAAGCCATGATCACAGACTCTCTTGCAGGAGCAAGATGGTATTGATCAACGGATCCATAGAATGCTAAAGCGGCCGGGCGTCAGCTCGGCCGCTTGTTTTCTGCATATGGTTTTTCGATTTTGACCTGACACAAGTCTGTCTCAGTACCGGACGAGGGAGGCCAGCATCCTTGATCCGACCTGCTTTTCAAGCCTGACCTTTACGATGTCGCCCGTGGAGGCCTCATCAGCCCTGACAAGAACAGGTATATATCTTTTCGTGTAACCCGTGTAGTAGCCCTCACTGTTCTTCTGTTCAAGCAGGACCTCATCCTCGAAGCCGATGAAAGAAGCGTAGATCCTGTCTCTCGTCTGCTCTGATTTGTAGGTCATTATATGATTTCTTTCCTGCTTGACTGAGTTCTCGATCTGATCCGGCCTGTCCGCAGCCACTGTCCCCGGTCTCTGGGAATATGTGAAGCAGTGGACTCTTACAAATCCGCAGCTCTGCACAAAGGCCAGACTGTCCAGGAAGTCTTCTTCTGTTTCTCCGGGGAAGCCCACAATGACGTCGGTGGAGAAGCCGGGTCTGTCAAACAGTTCCCTGAGCCTGTTCATAGTCCTCCTGTAGAAGTCCCTGTCATACAGCCTTCCCATCTCCCTTAGAGTCTTGTCGCAACCTGACTGGAGGCACAGATGGAAATGAGGACAGAGCTTGTCTATCTTGCTCAGCCTTACCATGACCTCATCATCCAGCATGTCCATTTCAAGGCTGGATATCCTGATCCTTTTCACCTTGTCAATGGCAGCGACTGCTTCCACGACCTCGGCAAGGCTTACGCCCGTATCCTGTCCGTAGCATGCAATGTTGACTCCCGTGAGTACGATCTCCCTGTGACCCGATTCGGTCATCCGGGTGACCTCCTTGACTATGGATTCCACGCTTCTGCTTCTGGCAGGTCCTCTTGCCCTTGATATTACGCAGTAGGCGCAGTGTCTGTTGCATCCGTCCTCGATCTTGATGAAGGCCCTTGTATGGAGGTTGTCTGTCTCACCGGACAGTTCCTCGAACCTGTCTTCCCGGGTATACGGAGGTATGCTCACGACTCTCGTTCTGTTTGCGATGAATTCGTCGACAAGGCGGGGAATGTCGCTCTTGTGCTTGCTTCCGATGATTATGTCGGCTTCAGTTACTGCCTCTGCCTTCCGCGGAAATGCCTGGGGCATGCAGCCGCAGAGCACGATAATGGCATCAGGATTCCTCTTTCTTGCTCTTCTTATCCACTGTATGCTCTTTCGGTCGCCGCTCAAAGTGACAGTACAGCTGTTGACTATATATACATCGGCCGTTTCATTGTCATCAACGATCTCATGCCCGTTCCTTGAGAAGACCGACATGAGCGCGGAGCTTTCCTGTTGATTGACCTTGCAGCCAAGAGTGAAAAAACAGATCTTCATGTATCATTACTCCTTAAAATACCAACAAATTATAGCAAATAAGAGAGAAATTCACAACAGTGAGACCTGTTTAACAGCCCGTTGAACGGTGTTGTCAAAAGCAGGGTGGGGAGTATGGGCATAACGTAGAAACTGGCCTTTTCGGTTGACACTGTTTTTTGGCTATTGTATGATTATTAAAAAGATATGGAGGCAGGTGATTTGCTTTGGCAGTCAGGCTGAATGAAAAATATCTGGAAGCTTTCGTCCGAGACAATGAGATCGAGACCGTCTTTCCTCAGGTTGAGCTTGCTCACAGGATGCTCACGGAAAAGACCGGTGCGGGAAACGATTTCCTTGGCTGGCTGAGGCTTCCTTTTGATTATGACAGGGAAGAATTCGACAGGATCAAGAAAGCGGCCGAAAAGATCAGGGAAGACAGTGACATCCTGGTCGTCATCGGCATAGGCGGCTCGTATCTCGGAGCCCGCGCCGCAATTGATTTTCTGGGCTCTGTGCAGTATAATGACATAAATAAGCTTAAGATATATTTTGCCGGAAATGATATCAGCGCCGACCACCTGAACAATCTTCTTAAGATATGCGAAGGCAAGAGACTGTCAGTCAACGTCATCTCAAAGTCGGGCACGACGACCGAGCCGGCTTTGACCTTCCGCGTGTTCAAGAAGCTCATGGAAGAGCGATACGGAAAGCGGGAAGCCGCAAAGAGGATATACGCGACCACTGACAGGGCAAGGGGCACGCTGAAGGAACTCAGCGACAGTGAAGGCTACGAGACCTTTGTCGTTCCGGACGATGTCGGAGGAAGGTATTCGGTGCTCACTGCAGTCGGTCTGCTTCCGATAGCGGCTGCGGGTTTTGACATCGACCTTCTCATGGAAGGAGCAAAGGAAGCCTGTGAAAAGTATTCCGTATGCTCGCTCGATAACGAATGCTACAGATATGCTGCTCTGAGGAACATACTGCTCAGGAAGGGCAAGACCATCGAACTCATGGCCTGCTATGACCCAGACTGGCGGATGATGAACGAATGGTTCAAGCAGCTGTACGGCGAGAGTGAGGGCAAGGACCAGAAGGGACTTTTCCCGGCCAGCGTGATATTCTCGACCGATCTTCATTCGATGGGACAGTTCGTCCAGGACGGCAGCAGGCTGATGTTTGAGACGGTAGTCGACATCAAGAAGCCTAAGCAGGATTTCTTCCTCGAGGAGGATGAAAAGAATGCGGACGGACTCAACTTCCTTGCAGGGCAGGGGATGAGCGTTGTCAACCACAACGCAATGAGAGGAACGATACTCGCGCATACTGACGGAGGAGTTCCCAATATCGTCATAGAACTTGACGGCAAGGATGAAAAGACTCTTGGACGGGCCATCTATTTCTTCGAGAAGGCCTGCGCGATATCCGGTTACATGCTCGGAGTCAATCCGTTCAACCAGCCGGGAGTCGAGTCTTACAAGAAGAACATGTTTGCTCTTTTAGGCAAGCCGGGTTATGAGGACCTGCGCCGGGAGCTTTTGAAAAAACTTAGTGATTAAACGCGTTTGCGTCAGAAAAGGAGTAACTCTTATGATTAAACTGATTGTTGGAACAAAGGGATCAGGCAAGACAAAGCGTCTTATCGACATGATCAACGACAGCGTAACAAAGGTCAACGGAAACATCGTCTGCATCGAAAAGTCAATGCAGTCAACATATCACATATCCCCGAAGTGCAGACTTATCGACATGGATGAGTATCGCATCGGCGATTACGACACATTCTACGGCTTCTTCGCAGGCATCCTCGCCGGCAACTACGACATCGAAGAGGTATACATCGACGGCCTCATGAGAATAGGAAACCATACACAGGAAGATCTCGCAGAGCTTCTCAACAAGATGGATGCACTGGCAAAGGATCAGACCATCATCATCACCGTCTCTGCTGCGGAAGAGGATCTTATCGACGAGATAAAGAAGTATCTCTGATAGTAGAAGCTGAACTCGGAGCGGTCTTTGACCGCTCCTTTTTTGACCGTGAGACAGTGTGAAAAAATATGCCGGAAAGCTTGATTTTAAGGCAAATTATTCCTTGACAAAGGATAGGGGCATATATATAATATTTAGGTGACTTATGAGGTGCTTGATATGCAGGTTAATCTCAACAACATTTTCACTCATGATGAGATAAGAAAGCAGCTTAGCGCAGACTTTGATTTTTCTGCGGAGGAGATCGGCATTGATGCAACCTTTGACAGGCCGGTCCATATGGACGCGGTCCTCGAAAGAGGCAATAGCTCGATAACCTTGAGGCTTTCAGTAAAAGCATCTTCAAATTGTACTTGTGCCAGATGTCTTAAGTCCTTCAGAAAGGACTATGACTTCACCAGGGAGTTTTTCATTACCAGGGACGTCCTCACAGATCCCGACAATGAACTGTTCCTTGAAGAGGACGGCACTTTGGATCTGGAACTTCTCACAAGGCAGGAACTGACCTTGGAGGTTCCGTACATTCTTCTCTGCAGGGAGGACTGCCCGGGGCTTTGTCCCGTGTGCGGGAAGCCCAAGGAGGAAGGCTGCACCTGTGAGGTGCCCGAGTGGAGAGATCCGAGACTATCAGTATTTGATCAGCTAACAACAGATGATGAGTAATATTAGGAGGCGCTAAGGATGGCAGTACCAAAGAGAAAGGTTTCAAAGGCCAGGAGAGACAAGAGACGCTCAAATGTTTGGAAATTAAAGGCTCCTACTCTGGTCAAGTGCCCTCAGTGCGGTGAGTTGACCCTCCCACACAGAGTGTGCAAGAACTGCGGCTACTACAATGGAAGAGCAGTTATCAAAGTAGAGGCATAATAAGAGCTTTCTGATTTTTGAGGGTAGGATCGATCCTACCCTTGTTTTTGTCTGCCCATATCAAATGTATATTAGTCAATGATGTGAGACCAAAAACGAACGAAATAAAAAAGTT
>CAZDOS010000006.1:0-52901 GCA_964507095.1 uncultured Oscillospiraceae bacterium
ATCTGGTTTCAAGGATGAAGGAGATCAGGAGGGTGTTCGAGTATCACGGCGCTGAGCACAAGACCATACACTGCTTTGAATCGGGAGAGGCTCTGACCGTGGAAAACGTCAGGAAGCACACCCGTTTCCACCCGAGATGCGGAACCAGTTTCCTCTTTATAGTGCTGGCGGTCAGCATAGTGATTTTTTCCTTCGTGCCGTGGAAAGGGACACTTTCAAGAGCACTTCTGAAGGTCCTGTTTCTCCCTGTTGTCGTAGGCGTCGCCTATGAGATCCTCAGATATACCGGAACTCATGACAACGCCGCATGCAGGGTGCTCGCACGGCCGGGACTGTGGTTCCAGAGACTGACGACAAGGGAACCTGATGATTCCATGATCGAGGTGGCTATCGCCTCGGTCAACGCGATTCTTCCCGAAACTGCCGTCACAAAGACCGATGATGCGGGGGACCGGCAATGAATTACCGAGAACTCAGGGAAAAGTGCGCCCGGATACTGTCAGACAATGAATACTGCGACGTGTCCTTCGAACTGCCGATCCTGGCAGAGCTGGCGACAGGAAAGAAAAGAGGGGAGCTCTTTCTGGATGACGAGATAGACAGCTTTGACTGCGCACGGCTCATCAGCCTGTGCACGAGAAGAAAGGAAGGCTATCCGCTTCAGTACCTGCTAGGGAAATGGGACTTCATGGACCTTGAACTGAATGTGGGAGAGGGCGTGCTCATTCCGAGGCAGGACACCGAGTGCGTGTGTGAGGCTGCCCTGAGGCACCTGGAAGGAATAAACCGGCCGGTAGTCATAGACCTGTGCTCCGGAACAGGCGCCATAGCGCTTGCGATAAAGAAGCACTGTCCGAAACGGACGGTCCTCGCGCTTGAAAAAAGCGAGGAAGCGTACCGGTATCTGGAAAAGAACATCGAAAGCACTGCTTTGGAGGTGCTTCCCATAAAGTATGACGTGTTCAGGTTCGACTATGTCCCCGAGGAAGGTACTTTCGACATGATAGTATCAAATCCTCCGTACATCGACCGGACACTGGAAGGCACCCTGCAGAAGGAGCTGTCGTATGAGCCCAGGGAGGCTCTGTACACTTCCGGCGGAGGCCTGAGGTTCTACAGATTCATAGCGGAATACTTCAGAAGGACGCTGAAAGACGGCGGATATCTTGTGTTCGAATGCGGAAGCGACCAGTATGACCGGCTGCAAAGGATACTGTCAGGCTACGGCTACAGCATAGTCGAGAAGATAACGGATCTGGGCGGAAACGACAGAGGCATAGTCGCAAGATATTATCACGATCACGACAAAATTTTGTAGTTTTCTGTTGTATTATCGGCATTGATTTGGTATAATCTAATCAGAAAAACAATTCTAAGTTGTTAATAATGTGATCACACAAGGAGATAAATATGGCTACAGACAGAGAAAAAGCATTGCAGACCGCTCTTGACAATATCGCCAAGGAGTTCGGTAAAGGTGCGATAATGAGACTCGGAGAGAATGTCGCGATGAATGTCGACACCATCTCGTCCGGTTCCCTTTCGCTGGACCTTGCACTCGGAGTGGGAGGACTTCCCAGAGGAAGGATAATCGAGATATTCGGACCTGAAAGCAGCGGCAAGACCACGCTTGCTCTTCATGCTGTCGCCGAGGCACAGAAGCAGGGCGGAAACGCCGCCTACATCGACGTCGAGCATGCTCTTGATCCTGTCTATGCGGCAGCTCTCGGAGTGGACATAGACTCGCTCCTCGTTTCACAGCCTGATACAGGCGAACAGGCTCTCGACATCTGCGACATGCTCGTAAGGAGCGGAGCTATCGATGTCGTGGTCGTTGACTCGGTCGCAGCCATGGTCACAAAGGCTGAGATCGAGGGTGACATGGGCGATTCGCACATGGGCGTTCAGGCAAGGCTCATGAGCCAGGCCATGAGAAAGCTCACCAGCGGCATAGGCAAGACAAACACGATAGTAATATTCATCAACCAGCTGCGTGAAAAGATAGGCATCGCATACGGCAATCCTGAAGTCACCCCGGGCGGAAGAGCTCTCAAGTATTTCTCATCGGTCAGGATCGACGTCAGAAGAGTCGAGGCAATCAAGAACGGTTCCGAGGTGGTCGGAAACAAGACAAGAGCCAAGGTCGTCAAGAACAAGGTCGCTCCTCCTTTCAAGGAGGCTGAGTTCGATATCATGTTCGGACAGGGCATCTCCAAGACAGGCGAGCTGGTGGATCTCGGCGTGACGACAGGTGTCATCACAAAGTCCGGAGCATGGTTCAGCTACGGTGAGATGAGGCTCGGACAGGGACGTGAGAACGTCAAGGAGTACTTCAAGGAGAATCCTGAATTTGCCAAGGAGATCGAGGAAAAGGTCTTCCGGGCAGTCAAGGAAGCCCAGAGCGACGGCATAAACATACTTTCAGGCAAGAAGCCTCTCAAGGGGAAGACCACTGCGGTCATCGAGTCCGCACGGGAGAGCAAGGAGCCTGCAAGGAAGCGCAGCGGGAACATAGACATAGATGCTGACGACTGATAAGGGAATAGTAATTACTGATATATCCAAGACTAAAAAGGGCTTCAATGCCCTTTTTAGTGATAGTGAGTTTCTTTTTTCGGTGGATGACATGATACTGGTCTCTCACGGCATTGTGCCGGGTGAGACCTATTCTGTCATTGAGCTTGAAGAACTCAGGAAGGAAAGCCTGGAAAACAAGGCGGTGGAGAAATGTTTCAGATATCTTTCCGACAGGGCTCATTCCACAAGACAGCTTTACAACAAGCTTTTAAGGTATTATGATGAAGAGACAGCTTCTTCAGCTGTCAGAAAGATAGAGGAGATGGGCCTTGCGGACGATGCACGGTACCGGAGAGCGAGAGCCGAATGGCTCCTCTACTCAAAAAACAAGTCTCTCGTTGAAATAGACAACGACCTCGCGCGGCGGGGGATCGACAGATCCGTACGACAGGCCGCGATCGATGAGATGGGCGTGGATGACCAGACGGAGCAGATCGTCCGGATCATCAGGACAAAGTATCTTTCAAGGCTCGCTCAGCCCGAAAAGATCATTGCCGCCCTTTCCAGAAGGGGTTTCAGGTATCGGGAGATAAGAGAGCGGTTAAACGCCTTTGAAGACCGGGGAACTGTCGACCCGGATAACAGTATTAACGGAGAAATGCAATGAAATTTACCCTGGTATCATTGGGATGCCCGAAGAATCAGGTGGACAGCGACATGATTGCCCACATGCTTCTGAAAGAAGGCAACATATCTACGCCTGACATGACCGAGGCTGACGTCTGCGTCATAAACACGTGCGGATTCATCAACTCTGCCAAGGAGGAGGCAATCGAGAACATCTTCAATGCCGTCCGGGCAAGGGAAGAAAACCCCAAGCTCAAGATCGTAGTTACGGGATGCCTTGCGGAGCGCTACCGCGACGATATCCTTGATGAGATGCCCGAAGTCGACGCCGTTGTGGGCATCGGAGCCCATGACAGGCTGATCGATACGATGAAGAGCGTGGTCAGAGGGGAGAGACTCTCGTGCTACGGTCCGAAGACGGCTCTCAGCCTTGACGGCAAGAGAATCATCTCAACGCCCAGGCACTACGCTTACCTCAAGATCCGGGAAGGATGCTCGAACGGCTGCTACTACTGCCGGATCCCTCTCATCAGGGGACCGCACCGCTCCAGACCCATAGAGAGCTGCGTCAAGGAAGCCGAATGGCTGGCCAGCGAAGGAGTCAGGGAACTCATCGTCGTCGCACAGGACATCACGAGATACGGTGAGGACATATACAAGGAGAACAGGCTCGCGCAGCTCGTCACTGAGCTGAGCAAGGTCGAAGGCATACAGTGGATAAGGCTGATGTATGCATATCCCGAAAGGCTCGGGGATGACGTCATCGATGTAATGGCAACAAATCCGAAGGTGCTCCATTACCTCGATCTTCCGATCCAGCACATCAATGAAAGAGTGCTGGAAAGCATGAACCGCAAGGGCGGACGGCGGATAATCCATTCGGCCATCTCAAGGCTCCGCGCGAAGATCCCGGACATAACCATAAGGACAAGCATAATCACGGGCTATCCGGGCGAGACCGAGGAAGAGTTCGAGGAACTGTATGAGTTCGTCAGGGACATAAAGCTGGAAAGGCTCGGCTGCTTCGCTTATTCCGAGGAGGAAGGCACTGTGGCGGCCAGGATGACGAATCAGATCCCGGTCCCAGAAAGAGAAAGACGCCGGGACAGGATCATGGAGCTTCAGCGGGGCATAATGGCCGAAAAGCAGGCCGCCATGGTCGGCAGGACTGTCGAAGTCATCTGTGATGATTATGATGAGGAGAACGATCTGTTCATATGCAGGAGCGTTTACGACGCTCCGGAGATCGACGGCGAGGTATATCTGCCGGGCGACAGCGATATACAGATCGGTGATATAAGGAAAGCACATATAATCGAAAGCGATGTATACGACCTGTATGCGGAGCTTGCCGAATAAGCGAGGACAATATGAATCTTCCAAACAAACTGACCGTACTGAGAGTCCTTCTCGTGCCGGTATTCATGGTACTGATGTATGTCGATTCGAAATACAGCTATCTTGCGGCGCTGATAGTTTTCTGCGTTGCGTCCTTCACGGACTTTCTGGACGGAAATATTGCCAGAAAGTACAATATGGTGACTGACTTCGGAAAGTTCATGGATCCGCTCGCGGACAAGATGCTGACTACTACGGCCATAATCTATCTGGTCAAATTTGGCTTCTGCCATGAGATCGTGCTCATAATCGTTCTGATCAGGGAATTCCGGGTCAGCGGAATAAGGATGATTGCGGCGGCTGCTCCGGGCGGCGGAAAGGTCATAGCCGCAGGTCTTATGGGAAAGGCAAAGACCGTATTCCAGATGATCTCCATAATTCTGGCCTTCAGCGGTCTTGCACTCAGAGACCTTGGTGTCATAAGCCAGATCTCGCTTGGATCCGTCAACATAGTGGTCAATGTGATGATGTGGATCATGGCGGCCCTTACGGTCGTTTCCGGAATGCAGTACATACTTCCCAATATTGATCTTATCAGGAACGCAAAATAGTTTTGCCGGAGGACAGAATGACAGAACAGCAGAAAAGGCATCTTGCCAGGGAACAGAGAAGAAAAAGGGTCATGAGGAACAGGTTTTTCCTCGCACTTGCAGTCATTGCGCTCTTCTTTGCCGGATTTGTTTTTGCTAGAAGCATGAACAGGCTTTCAATAACGCTCAACGGACCCGAAAAGGACACTGTTGAATGCGGAAGCGAATACAGCGATCCGGGCGCTCTGGCAGTCAAGGGAAAGAATGACCTTTCTTCTGACATATGGACAGAGGGGAATGTCGACACATCAAAGCCCGGTGATTACACGCTGAGTTATCACATTTCTGACGGAAAGCATGAAAAGTCGGTGGAGAGGACCGTGTCCGTCATTGACACCACTTTCCCTGAGATCGAGCTTGTCGGAGACGAAGAGATGACCGTCTATGTAGGCACGGAGTTTGAGGATCCCGGTGCCCGGGCATACGATACCGCTGACGGCGAAATTACCGACAGGATAGCCGTGATCAGCGATGTGGACACTTCCACAGAGGGAACATACATGGTCAGATACAATGTTGCTGACCGGGCAGGAAATGCCGCTTCCGCCGAAAGGACGGTCGAAGTGGTGAAGAGACCGGCAGGTTCATCCACAGGAGGAAGATCAGTGTATATCGGAAAGAGCTCCACGGGATATACGATCGAACAGAGAGACGGTGTCTATTATGTCGGAGGCATTCTTGTGGCGAACAAAACATATGACCTTCCTTCATCCTACGGCCCGGGAGACCTTCTCAGTGAGTTCATGACAGCCTTCAATCAGTTCAAGGTTGACGGAGCCCGGCGGGGATATAACTACAGGATCATAAGCGGATTCAGAAGCTATTCATACCAGTCGGGACTGTATCAGAGATACGCGAACAGAGACGGCTACGCCGCCGCGGACAGATACTCTGCCAGGGCAGGCCATTCCGAGCATCAGTCGGGACTAGCCGCGGACATCAACAGCCTTGAGCAGTCATGGGGAAACACGGCCGAAGGCAAGTGGCTGGCCAACAACTGCTATAAGTACGGCTTCATCCTCAGATACCCTCAGGGCAAGGAGAGCATCACCGGATACATGTATGAATCATGGCATATCAGGTATGTCGGAGTCGAGGTCGCGACACGGCTTTACAACGGCGGAGACTGGATCACGCTGGAGGAATATCTTGGCATCACCAGTGAATACGGAGCCGATCCTGCAGTGGGCAGATAATGTGCTTTTGTCACTTGACAACCACATATAATGATGTTAAAATCAACACATAAATATTGGAAATGCGTTCGTATCAGGACCAGTACCCGGTGTAAAGTTTCTACAGAGAGTGTGGGTGACCCGCTGAAAGCCCGCTGAAAGCAATAAACCGGCGAATGCACCTGAGAGCAGGCAGGGCGAAACAACAGTAGCTCTGCACGGTGGTCACCGTTATATGGCGCTCGAGATATAAATCGAAGTGGAACCGTGGTTAACAGCCGCCTTCGTTTGCCGTACGGCAAACCGAGGCGGTTTTTGATTTTGGTCTTTGGTTTAGAAAGATTTTTTAAGGCGGGAGAGCCGGAAAGGAAGTTTATTATGGACCATATGAAGATCTATAACACAATGTCAAGGAAAAAAGAGGAATTCATCCCTCAGACGGAAGGACAGTACAAGATATATGTCTGCGGACCTACCGTCTACAACTACATACACATCGGAAACGCGAGACCTGCTGTCATCTTTGACACGCTTCGCAGCTATCTGAAGTACAGGGGCAACAAGGTCAAGTACGTTTCCAACATCACCGATATCGATGACAAGATCATCAACAGAGCGAACGAGGAAGGCATACCTTTTGAGGATGTCGCAAGAAAATATGAGGACGAGTATTATGTCGATCTCAAGGGCCTCAACGTGAACCTTGCGGACGTACGTCCGAGAGTGTCCGACCATATCCCTGAGATCATCGACCTTGTCCAGACTCTGATCGACAAGGGCCACGCCTACAAGACCGAGAACGGCGATGTTTACTACAGGGTCAAGAGTTTCCCTGAATACGGCAAGCTCAGCCACCAGTCCATAGAGGACCTGGAAGCAGGCGCAAGGATAGCCGTGGGCGAAGAGAAGGAAGATCCGCGGGACTTCGCTCTCTGGAAGGCTGCAAAGCCGGGCGAACCTGCATGGGAGAGCCCGTTCTCACTGGGACGTCCTGGCTGGCATATCGAGTGCTCAGCCATGAACAGAAAGCATCTGGGCGACACGATCGACATGCACGCAGGCGGACAGGATCTCATATTCCCTCATCACGAGAATGAGATAGCCCAGTCAGAGGGCGCTACGGGCAAGACTTTCAGCCGCTACTGGATGCACAATGCATATATCAACGTTGACAGCCAGAAGATGTCCAAGAGCCTTGGAAACTTCTTTACAGTAAGGGATGTTGCACGGAAGTACGGCTATGAGCCTATAAGGTACTTCCTTCTGTCTGCACAGTACCGCCAGCCGTTGAACTTCACTCAGGATGTCATGGAGCAGAGCAAGAACGCTCTCGAGAGAATGTACACCGCAAGAGACCTTCTGGACTTCCTTATCAAGAACACGACGGGAACAAAGGACGACCTCAAGGCAGATGCTGACAAGGCAAAGGCAGAGTTCATCGAAGTAATGGACGATGACCTCAACACGCGGGACGCCCTTTCCAAGATCTTTGAACTTGTAACTGCAATCAACACAAAGGCAAGCGAGCAGTCGAAGGAGAGCCTCGAGTACACGGCAAAGATATTCGATGAGCTCACAGGCGTAATGGGACTTCTGTACAACCGCAAGACTGACGAGATCCCTCAGCATGTTCTCGATCTCGTAGCCGAGAGAACAGAGGTAAGGAAGGCCAAGAACTGGGCAAGAGCAGACGAGATCCGCGATGAGCTCAGCGAACTCGGCTATACCGTAAAGGATACGCCGCAGGGTCCTCAGATACTCAAGAAGTAGTCAAATCAGAACAGGTAGAATGCCTGGTCCTTTCAGTGGGAGAGCGCGATAGCGCTCTCCTTTTTTCGGATATGTCGGCAGAGGTAATAATGTTGCATGGCAAAGTGCGCACCCTTTGTCATTATGTACATTTGCAACAATGTTTTTTGTAAAATTCAGTTATACAAATGATGCATCGTCATATGGTATCATATATATTTAGAGAGTATGGATCGCATATATCCATGCAAGCTTATGTGACAAGGAGGACAGGTCGTGACAGACAGATCTAAAGTCATATTCGGGAATACCATACCGGATAAGGACTATAACAAGGCTGTAAAGTCAAAGGAAAAATACAGAAGGAAACACGGTGACGATTCACGGAGGGACCTTTCTGCAATAGTGGTAAAAAATGACCATATCGGCGACATCATCGGCGTCGAGGACATAAGGGTTGATGAAGAGGGAGAAAGCCTCGGATTCGACAGGGAAAAGGGAATAATAGTCGGAAACATAAGGATGGGCTTCGGCCATTACAGGATATCCATGGCCATAGCCTCGGCAGCAAACCGGCTGGGCTACAAGCCTTACTGGATGGACCTCAATTCGTTCCCTTCGACGGTATGCACCAAGGTCATCGGAGCACAGAACGATCTGTATTCGATGGGATCCCGCCTGTCGCAGAAGAGCAGGCTGTTCAACAAGCTGTTCTGGGAGCCAATGAACTATGAAGGTTTCAGGAAACTCAGCTACAATTCCTCTGACCAGAAGAATGCCGAGCTGATGGCTCCTGTCTTCAGGAACATCCCGAAGGACATACCGCTGGTGGGGACACATGTGTGGCCTGCGCAGGCGGCCCTTCACGGTGGAATGAAGTACGTTGTGAATGCCATCCCGGACAACTGGCCTATGGCGCTTCACCTTGCAGAGGGAAGCGTTCACACTGTCCAGACTCACTACGCTTACCAGGGCTACAGGATACTCAATGGAATGATGGGAGACAAGGTCCTCAATCCGATGCCTGAGGAGAGCCTGGTATATACCGGTCATTACATCGACCATGAGCTGGTCAGCAACATAGAAAAGGACAATGCGGCCAGGATCGCAAGGAAGGAAGAGGGAGAGCCGATGAGGTTCCTTCTTACCATCGGAGGCGCAGGCGCGCAGAGAGAGATATTTGCTTCGATCATCAGGGAGCTGCTCCCTAAGATCAGGGAAAAGAAGGCCATGCTGTATGTCAACGTTGGCGACTACAGAAACGTATGGGATGAGCTGCTCACGCGGATGCCTGAGATGGCGCCTCTTGCCAAGACTCATTTCAATGACTGGAACAGGACGCGCGAGTTCTGCGAGGAAGCCCTCACCGGACATGAGGAAGGGATCCATGTGTTCTGGCACGAGAACATATTCGAAGCCGTCTACTGCACCAACCTGCTGATGAGGAGCTGCGACGTGCTCGTCACAAAACCGAGCGAACTGGCCTTCTATCCTGTCCCAAAGCTCTTCATACAGAGGATCGGCGGACATGAGCAGTGGGGAGCCATCCACTCCGCGGAAATGGGAGACGGAACCCTCGAGTGCAGGGACATACCTCACACGCTGCAGATGATCAACATGTTCCTGGATGACGGAGCGCTTCTGCCTGACATGTGCAGGTGCATTGAGAGAAACAAGGCCGACGGCCTTTATGACGGCGCTTACAAAGTCGTCAAGATCGCTATGGGTCTCAAGGAGACCGACGGAGGAAAATAAGAGATGAAGCTCACACTAAGAGAAAAGCTTTCCTACGGTCTGGGTGCCGTAGGAAAGGACATGGTATATATGCTCTCGGCGACATATATACTCTACTATTATCAGGACCTTCTCGGCGTCAGCCCTATCATAATGGGTGCCATACTCATGGGAGCCAGGGTCTTCGACGCGTTCAATGACCCTATCATGGGCGTCATCGTCGCAAAGACAAAGACCAAGTGGGGCAAGTTCCGCCCATGGCTCATGATCGGAACGATCACCAACGCAATAGTCCTTTTCATGATGTTTGCTGCACCTCCAAAGCTGGACGGACAGGGACTCGTGGCCTATGCCGCGATCACGTACATCCTCTGGGGCGTCACATACACCATGATGGATATCCCGTACTGGTCAATGATCCCTGCATTCACGGAGAGCGGCAAGGAGAGAGAGGGACTTACCACTCTTGCCCGTTCCTGTGCCGGTGTCGGTTCTGCGATCATCATGGTCGTCACAATGATGGCTGTCCATGCCATAGGCGGAAACAATGAGATAGTCGGCTTCAAATGGTTCACGCTCATAGTTGCTGCTATATTCATTCTTACCATAACGCTGACCTGCATCAACATTCAGGAAAAGTCGACCGTCGATGTCGACTCGCCGTCACTCGGCCAGATGTTCAGGGCACTCGTTCAGAACGACCAGGCCATGGCGGTCGTATTGACGATAGTCCTTGTCAACTGCGCGGTATACATAACTTCCAACCTGGTCATCTACTTCTTCAAGTATGACTTCGGCGGATACAGCTGGTTCGGAAGCTACACTCTGTTCAACACGTTCGGAGGCGGAATACAGATCCTCTCAATGATGCTCATTTTCCCGATACTCAGAAAGTTCTTTGACACCATAAAGATCTTCTACGTGGCCATAGGAAGCGCCGTAATGGGCTATGCAGTTCTGCTCGTGCTGGCATTCACCAATATGGGCAATGTGTTCCTGCTCTTCGTTCCGGGCTTCTTTATCTTTGCTGCCAGCGGAGTCCTTCAGGTCCTTACGACCATATTCCTTGCAAACACGGTCGAGTACGGTGAACTGAAGAATTCAAGAAGAGATGAGTCGGTCATCTTCTCGATGCAGACCTTCGTCGTAAAGCTTGCTTCAGGCATTGCGGCGTTCGTGGCTTCAATAGCCCTTCAGATATTCAATCTCAGCAGCGAGGCAACCACGGAAGCCGACAAGCTGATAGACTTCTCCATAGGCGTTTCAGCCGGGGCCAAGGCCGGCCTGAGGATGACCATGACAGTCATTCCTGCCATAGGACTTGTCCTTGGACTTATCTGGTTCAAGAGCAGGTACAGCCTGAACGAGGCCAGGATGGCCGAGATCAACGGACGGCTCAAGGAAAAGAGAGAAGAGACATACACAGAGGAAACAGTGCAAGAGGAAATCTAATCATGATCCAGATTAAAGACAGATTCTTCCTGCTGTCGACCGAGAACTCCTCATATGCATTCAGGGTGACCGACTCGGGCCACCTCGAGCATCTCCACTACGGCGGAAGAGCCGAACTGACTGATGAGAAGGCAATGACGGAGGAGAGAGCTTTCGCGGCCGGAAACCTGATCACATATTCCAGGGAGCACCCTCTGGTCACCCTTGAAGACATGAGGCTGGAAATGTCCGGCTATGGAAAGGGCGACATCAGGGATCCCTTCATAGAAGTCATCCATCGGGACGGAAGCAGGACCCGGGACTTCCTCTACGACAGCCACAGGATCATAAACGCTCCGGAGTATACAGAGAGCGGTCTGCCGCTGGCTCATGACGACAACGGAGCGGAGACTCTTGAGGTCACGCTCAGGGACAGAGAGTACGGGATGATTCTTCTGCTCTACTATACGGTCTGGGCTGACAGTGATGTCATAACCAGAAGGAGCGTCGTCATCAATGACAGTGATGACGAAGTCACGGTCACAAGGCTAATGAGCACCCAGGTGGAGTTTCCTGACTGCGGTTACAGGATAACCACATTCAACGGCTCCTGGGTCGATGAAATGAACAAAAATCAGGTGACGCTCCCGCGGGGACAGTTTACCAACAGCTCCTATGCGGGAGTCTCGTCCAACAGGGCAAATCCGTTCGTGATGATGGCAGAGCCGGAGGCCGGGGAATACCACGGGGCAGTGTGCGGATTCAATCTCATATACAGCGGAAACCATTATGAGTCTTTCAGCGTAAATTCATTCGGGAAGACAAGATTCCTTTCCGGAATCAATCCCCGGTCATTCAGCTTCACGCTGAAGAAGGGCGAAAAGCTGGAGAGTCCGGAGGCGGTAATGACATTTACTGTCGGAGGCTATTCCGGCGTGAGCCGCAACATGCACGCTTTCGTCAGAAAGCATATCGTCAGAGGGTACTGGAAAGACAGGACAAGACCGATTCTCATCAACAGCTGGGAAGCAAATTACTTCAAGATATCAGAATCGAAGCTGCTCAAGCTGGCAAGAAATGCCAGGGACGTGGGCATAGAGCTGTTCGTCATGGATGACGGTTGGTTCGGAGAGAGAAACGACGACACGTCTTCGCTGGGAGACTGGTACGTAAACGAAAAGAAGCTTCCGGGAGGTCTTTCAAAGCTTTCTGACAGGATCCACGAGATGGGACTGATGTTCGGCATATGGGTAGAGCCTGAAATGGTGAGCGAAAACAGCGACCTGTATAGGTCCAGACCGGAATGGGCTATGGAGATCCCCGGCAAGCCTCATTCGGAAGGCAGGAACCAGAGAGTTCTTGACATGTCCAATCCGGAGGTCGTGGATTATCTGTTCGGGAGGATGGAGGACATATTCTCATCAACGAAGATAGAGTATGTGAAGTGGGACATGAACCGAATCATATCCGACTCCTATTCTCAGTATCTCGGCAAGGACAGACAGGGAGAGGTATATCACAGATATGTTCTGGGACTGTACAGCCTTATGTCAAGGCTGACGGAAAGATTCCCGCAGATACTTTTTGAAGGATGCGCGTCAGGCGGAAACAGATTCGATCTGGGCATACTGTCGTTCTTCCCTCAGATATGGCGGAGCGACAATACGGATCCTGTTTCAAGACGGAGGATGCAGACCTCCTACAGCTACGGTTATCCAATGGACACCGTGACGGCCCACATCTCGTCAAGGCCTAACCACCAGACACTGAGGGACACGCCTCTCAGCACGAGATTCGCCGTGGCAAGTTTCGGCATAATGGGGTATGAGCTGAACCTCTCCGACGCCCCGGCACGGCTTCTTGAAAGCATCAAAAAGGAAGTGGCGGTGTACAAGCGGTGGAGAGATGTTCTGCAGTTCGGTGATTTCTACAGATGCGGCGAAGGAGATCTGTATTCCTGGACTACAGTGTCCAAGGACAAGTCCAGGGCAGTGGGAATGCTGATGCAGACCCTTGTCGTTCCGAATACCCCTACTCACAGATTCAGAGCAAGGGGACTTGATCCGGACCGGTACTACAGATTCTATTCCGTAGCTAAGGAGAAGGACATACGACAGTTCGGTGATCTGGTGAACACCGCTTCGCCGGTGCATATCAAGCAGAACTCGATCGTTCACAACACGCTTGCAAGATTCGTGACCATGCCGGGCGAGAGCGAGGACACCATCGTGTCCGGAAAGACGCTGATGGAAGAGGGAATATACCTCAAGCAGGCATTCAGCGGTACGGGCTACAATGACCAGGTAAGGTTCTTCCGGGATTTTGCATCCAGGATGTACTTCATAGAAAAGGTCGATCCCGACAGGACGCGGGAATAAAGGCAAAAAAAGAGCATGCATTCAGCATGCTCTCTTTTTTTACTGCTGTTGCCGGGCAGGAACCTCAAGTCTCTTGAACTGCTTCTCATACAGCTCAGTGTAGACTCCGCCGAGACCGACAAGCTCCCGGTGAGTTCCCCTTTCCACTATCTTTCCGTCCTTGATCACGAGTATCTCATCAGCGGCCAGAATGGTGGAGAGCCTGTGGGCTATGAGGATGGATGTCCTCTCTTCGATCAGAGGGTCGATAGCCTGCTGGATCAGATCCTCGGAGATTGTGTCGAGAGCCGATGTCGCCTCATCGAAGATCATGACGGCAGGATCTTTAAGAAGGACTCTGGCTATGGAGAGCCTCTGTTTCTCGCCGCCCGAAAGCTTCAGACCGCGGTTTCCGACGACGGTGTCAAAGCCATCCTGCTGGGAGGAGATGAAATCGTAGATATTCGCCTTTCTGCAGGCCTCGATCAGCTCTTCCTCTGTCGTGCTTGGCTTGGCGTAGAGAAGATTGTCCCTTATCGTGCCAGAGAACAGGTATGTTTCCTGACTGACCATCCCAATATGGGAGCGCAGCCATGCCAGATTGAGATCCCTGACGTCTATGCCGTCGAACTTGACGCTTCCGCTCCAAACGTCATACAGACGCGGGATGAGATTGACGATGGTGCTCTTGCCCGAACCGGAAGGTCCGACGAAGGCTATGCACTTTCCCTTCGGAAGATCAAAGCTGATGTCTGTGAGTATCTGTCTGTCAGCTTCGTAGCCGAAATCCACATGGTCGAAATTGACCCGTCCGATCACGATGTTCGGTACGATGGCGTTTTCCTTGTCCTTTATCTCCGGCTCCATGTCGAAGTAGTCGAATATTCTGGTGAAGTTTGCCATCGACCTCATCCAGTCCACTCCTATGGAGAGCAGGGAATTGACCGGTCCGTACATCCTGTTGAGGAGAGCGACCATCACGGTGACGTCACCGACTGACAGATCAGCGCCGTACTTTATCATGAGAAGTCCGCCCGCCAGGTAGATGAGCATAGGACCGAAGGAGGTCACGGTGCTTATTACCACCCTGAACCAGCGGCCTGCCATCGATTCCTTGATATTGAGCTTTATCATGGATTCGTTGGTCCGGCGGTACTTTTCGTATTCGTCCTTCTCTCGGCCGAAGAGCTTTACAAGGAGCTGGCCGGATACGGAAAGGGTCTCGTTGAGTATCCCGTTGATCTTGTCCTGCTGCTCCTGGCTCTCTCTGGTGAGCTCCCATCTCTTCTTGCCGGCAGTCCTCGTGGGAAGCGAGAACAGAGGAACGATGACCAGAGCTATGGTGGCAAGTATCCAGTTGCGGCGGTACATCGCTATGAGAGCCGCAATGAGTGTGACGACATTTGAAAGGATGTTGGCGAAGGTGTTGGTGATTATTGACTGAACGCCAGAGATGTCGCTGGTCATCCTGGTTATGATGTCGCCCTGGCTGTTTTCGGTGAAGAATCTGTTCCCCATCTTAAGAAGATGGCTGAACATCTGATTCCTCATGTCGTAGGTTATGTGCTGTGCTATCCATGAATTGAGATAGGTCTGCAGTACGCCAATCAGGCTGGACAGTAGCTGAAGAGCAAACGAAAGAATGATAAGCTTGACCAGCATCGGGAGGGACCTTCCGATTAGACCTTCGTCCACGATCCTTCCGGTGAGAATGGAAGGGTACATGCCCAGTATTGCAGACAGACCTATTGTGAGAAGCGCTGCCGCAAGCTGAAACTTATACGGCGAAAGATATGAGAATACTCTCTTTATCAGCGGCCAGGTGACCTTTGGCGCGTTCCGCTTCTCCTCCTCTGTCAGGAAGCCTCTTGCTCCTCTTGGAGGCATATGTTTTTCTCCTTTTCTGTTTTAATCTAAATAATAGTTAATCATTTTATGTTCGATTTTGTCAAATGAATTTTAGGTGAATTATCCATAGCTGTGCCGTTTGCTTGACTAAATGAAGTGAATGGAGTTAAATAAAAAACGGAATTAAAAACTCTACGGAGGTGAAGATAGACTTATGAAAAAGTTATTGGCGATAGCCATGGCTGTGCTACTCCTTGCCTTTGCGGGATGCACAAAGCAGGAAGAGGTCACGACCGGCATGCCTAACCCATATGAACAGTTCAACACGCTGGAGGAGGCCAGTGAGAAGGCCGGGATACCCATCAACGTTCCTGACACGCTAATGAACTATCAGGGTACGACGGAGTACTATACAGTGGACTCGAAGATGGTCCAGGTGGAATACGGATCCAACGACCGCACGCTGACAGTCCGCAAGGCTGAAGGCACCGACGACATTTCCGGCGACTATACCGATTATCCGGAGGTGGCTGTCAGACAGCTCGGCGGCTTCGAAGTCACCGAAAAGGGGAAAGACGGTAAGACCTATGTCGAAACATGGACTGACGGCACCTATACCTATTCGATACAGTCCAATAACGGCTTTGACAGATGGGACACATATGAGGTGATGGCATTCCTGATGGAGAAGGATCCTTTCACTCCTTTCCTCAAGGATCTGAAGAACGGCTGGACGATACCGGAGAACATGGAATTCTCCGGTGCGGTAAGGGATATGTATGATAAGGCCGAACCTCTCGAGGGAGTCGGCTATGCTCCGATCGCACTGCTGGCCGAAAAGAAGGATGAGGGGAAGACGTACTATTGCTTCCTCGCCGAAGGCATAGTCATCTATCCGGGCACGGATCCGTTCTACGCGCTTATGTATCTGTGTGACGACGGAGAGCATGTCACGATCTGCGGCATCGAGCACATTGGAGGACCAGAGGATACCGAACTGCTCGGAGGATGGAGCTGGCCTGACTCAAATCTTCTTACTGAGGACAGGAGCAAGCTGTTTAACGATGCCATGAGAGGACAGATCGGCATTGCCTATGAGCCGGTACTTTATCTGGCAAACCAGGTCGTGAACGGAACGAATCACTGCTATCTTGCGAGGATCACCGGAGTTTCACCGTCCAGGATCACGGAGTATGATCTTGTGGTCATAAACGAGGGATCGGACGGAAGCCTTTCAGTGGAATCCTTCCTGCCTGTGGAGATCGAGCTTCCAAAAACGAATGCGGAAGGCTGACAAGACCGCTTGTACTCAGCACCTGACTGAAATGAAAAAAGACCCGTGGGGAACTGGAGTTCCTCACGGGAATTTGTTTGTTTACTTCTTTTTTGATCTGGCAATAAGCTTTGCTCTTGTCTCATGGTCCAGTATCTGCTTCCTGATCCTCAGGCTCTTCGGAGTGACCTCCACCAGTTCATCAGGCGCAAGGAATTCAAGACATTCCTCAAGGCTCATGGTCTTGTACGGAACGAGTCTCAACGCATCGTCGCTGCCTGAAGCACGCGTGTTTGTCAGGTGCTTGGTCTTGCAGACGTTGACCACGATGTCATCTGACTTTGGACTGACGCCCACGACCATTCCTGCATAGACTGGCTCGCCCGCTCCGATGAACAGCTGGCCGCGCTCCTGAGCATTGAAGAGTCCGTAGGTGATGGATTCGCCTGTTTCAAAGGAAACAAGGGAACCGGTGTTTCTGGTTGGCAGATCGCCCTTGTACGGCTTGTAGCCGTCAAAGATGGTATTCATGACGCCTTCGCCCTTAGTATCTGTCAGGAACTCGCTTCGGTATCCGAAAAGACCTCTTGAAGGGATCTTGAACTCAAGTCTCATCCTTGTTTCTCCCTGAGGTGCCATGTTGACCAGTTCGGCCTTCCTCTGCTGAAGCTTTTCGATGACGCTGCCCTGGCTTTCGGTAGGAACATCAATGACAACGTATTCGAACGGCTCGAGCTTGGTCCCGTTCTCATCCTCCTTGAAAAGTACTCTCGGAGGGGAGACCTGGAATTCAAAACCTTCTCTTCTCATGCTCTCTATGAGAATGGAAAGGTGCATCTCGCCTCTGCCCATGACCTTGAAGCTTTCCGTAGTGGTGGAATCCTCGACCTTCAGAGCAACATCCTTGAGCAGCTCACGGTACAGTCTCTCTCTGATCTGACGGCTCGTTACGAACTTGCCCTCCCTGCCGGCAAAAGGCGAGTCGTTTACTGAAAATGTCATCTCGACCGTAGGCTCGTCGATCTTGACGAAAGGCAGCGGCTCGACATTGTCCGGATGGCATATCGTGTTTCCGATGGTAACTTCCTCGAGTCCGGACACTATGACTATCTCTCCGCTTGAAGCGGTATCGATAGGCTTTCTCTCCGTTCCCTCAAAATCATAAAGGGCTGTTATCTTGCCGCGGCGGCGTACTGATTCGTCGTGCCAGTCGCAGACCACGACTTCCTGTCCGACTTTCACTGAACCCTTTTCTATTTTTCCTATGGCGGTCCTTCCTACAAAGGAATTGTAGTCTATGTTGGATACCAGCATCTGGAACGGCTCGTCCGGGTAGATCGTAGGACCCGGAATGTACTCCAGAATAGTGTCGAATATCGGCTTGAAGTCCTTGCCCGGAACCTCAGGTGAATAGTTTGCGATGCCCTCTCTTCCGGAGCAGAACAGCATTGGGCTGTCAAGCTGTTCGTCGGTCGCGCCGAGGTCCATCAGAAGGAGAAGGATCTCGTCTATGATCTCCTTGATCCTTGCGTCGGGACGGTCGATCTTGTTCACGACGATGACGATTGAAAGGTTCTGCGCAAGAGCCTTTTCCAGAACGAAACGTGTCTGCGGCATAGGACCCTCTGCTGCGTCGACAAGAAGAAGTACGCCGTCGACCATCTTGAGCACGCGTTCGACTTCTCCTCCGAAATCAGCGTGTCCCGGGGTGTCGACGATGTTGACCTTTACGCCGTTATATGTAAATGATGCATTCTTTGCAAGGATCGTGATCCCGCGTTCTCTCTCCAGATCGCCCGAGTCCATGACTCGCTCGTTCACGACCTGATTTTCCCTGAAGGTGCCGGACTGCTTGAGCATCCCGTCTACCAGAGTAGTCTTGCCGTGGTCAACGTGGGCGATGATGGCGATATTTCTCAAATCCTCTCTGATCATTATTCTCTCCCAATTTTTCTATAAGCTTTAAAAAACATACATTATAGGATACTACATTTCTGCTTTGTAATCAAGGAAAAAAATCAACATAAAAAAGCAGTGCCGAGAGGCACTGCCGGCAGGATATGCCGTTACCAATTAAATTTGTCATCCTTGGAAACCAGGCTGTGTATGAACAGGATAGTCGCAAGTATGAACAATACGAAAAACAATCCGGCCTGGATGCCTTTAAAGACCTTATCAAAAGTCCTCATGATCGATCCCCTCCACAAATTAACTAAATTAGTTGTTCCTTTATATATAGTATACCTAAAAAATCAATTGCCTTCAATACTATTATTGACACTTTTGACGAACTGATACTACAATGAAGATAACGAAAGGGATGGTGATTATTTATGAGAGTAGTAAAAAGCGACCTGATTGTCGAAACGGTAAGGCGGCTTTGCATTGACGCGAACATACTCCTTCCTGACGATGTCAAATGTGCCATCGACAAAGCAAGGAAGGAAGAGACATACCGGCCGGCATGCAGCACGCTGGATCTTCTGGTTGACAATTACGAACTTGCCGCCAGGGAGCAGGTGGCCATCTGCCAGGACACCGGCCTTGCGTGCGTCTTCGTTGAGATAGGCCAGGATGTTTATGTCGAGGGCAGCCTTGAAGACGCCATCAATGAAGGAGTAAGACAGGGCTACAGGGACGGATATCTCAGAAAGAGCGTCGTCGCCGACCCGCTGAGAAGAGTAAACACAAACGACAATACTCCCGCAATGATCTATTACGAGATCAAGAAAGGGGACGGCCTGAAGGTAACGGTCGCTCCGAAGGGAGCCGGAAGCGAGAACATGTCCGCGGTCAAGATGCTGGTCCCTGCTGACGGAATTGAGGGAGTAAAGAAATTCGTGCTTGACACGGTCCGGAATGCAGGCCCTAACCCATGTCCTCCGATCATCGTAGGAGTTGGTATCGGCGGCACCTTCGACAAGGCAGCCACATTGGCAAAGAAGGCGTTGCTGAGAGAGGTCACGGAGCCGAATCCCGACGAATTCTACCGGAAGCTGGAGGAGGAGCTCCTTGAGAAGATAAACTCGCTTGGAATAGGTCCTCAGGGCTTCGGAGGAAGGACCACCGCGCTGGGCGTCAATGTCCTGCGGATGCCTACGCACATCGCGTCGCTTCCTGTCGCGGTCAACATAAACTGCCATGTCACAAGGCATAAGTCAAAGGAGATATGAAGATGAAGAAGAAAGTTACGACCCCGCTGACACGGGAGAAGGTAAGAGAGCTTCACTCCGGAGACGAAGTGCTCCTTTCCGGAGTCATATACACGAGCCGCGACGCGGGCCACAAGAGACTCGTCGAAACACATATGAAGGGCGAGGAGATGCCGGTAGATCTTACCGATGCCACCATATTCTTTGTCGGACCAACTCCGGCAAAACCGGGGCAGGCCCTTGGCAGCTGCGGTCCGACGACCAGCTACAGGATGGATGCGTATTCCCCGTACCTTATCAGAAACTGCGGTCTTAAGGGCATGATTGGAAAAGGAAAGAGAAATGACGAGGTCATCGAGGCCATGAAGGACTGCAGCGCAGTCTATTTCGGAGCCATCGGCGGTGCGGGAGCACTGCTGTCCACATGCGTGGTGAAGAGCGAGATCATAGCTTACGAGGATCTGGGTGCCGAAGCTCTCAGAAGACTGGAGGTCGTCGACATGCCTCTGACAGTCGTCATAGACTGCTACGGAAACAACCTGTACAAGACCGGTGTTGAGGAGTACCTCAAGACAGTTAAATAGACAGATATATGTAAAAATGAAAGGAGGCTGCGCTGCAGCCTCCTTTTTCAGAGCGCGTTATCTTTCGTAAACATTCTTGCCTTTTGGCGAAGTGACCTTGTATCCGTGCTTGAATACGGCGCTTTCCCCGCCTTCGATAACATATTTTCTCGTTATGATACCGGTATCCTTGTCAAGTTCGCCATCGCTTAGTTCGAGCGTCTCAACGATCTCTTTCTCATCCGAAATCGGAATCTGATCCTTGATTGTCACGGTGACCTTCCCGGATGAATTGTTGTTGATCCTTGTCTCGTATCCGTACTCTGTGATCTTCTGTGTCTTGAGGAGATTGGTGGTGTTCTTCCTTGCGACTTCCTTCCTGTTTACGGTGATCCTTTCCTCGGTGCCCAGGGTGATGTCGATGTCTTCCTCGGCAAATTCGGCATCGATCGTCACATTGCCCGTGAAGACGTCCTTGTAGTAGACCGAGGCTGATACAAATGAGAATATCGGAAGATCTGCCGGCTTGACCTTTGCGATCAGATAGGCCGAAGGATCGAGTTTCGGGACGCACTCTATGCTGTATTCGCAAGGTATTTCGTGGACCTCAAGATCTGCAAGCGTGCCGTCATGACCCTTCTTTACGGTCCTCTTTCCCGAAAGGACGTATTCCGTGTAGGCTTCGTCCTTGTTGACGGTAGAGGAGCCGGCATTTATTCGGGACATCTCCATCATCGGCGCGGCTTCTTCCATGTCAAGAGCCACAGAGTCTTCCATCATGCCTCTTGCTGCCGTTTTCCTCATCGCCGAACCTCCACCCATCAGGCTGTTCATGTATATCGGAGGGTTGATGTCCAGATGGATCGGATTGAGGACCGGCAATGTGCCCTGATTCGTGGGGCTGCCGGTGATGAGACGGACCTCAACGTCATCCCAGTCCTCATCGGTGCCCTGTGAGATGTTTGCCTTGACCTGAAGCGTGAGCGGACCTTCTCCGTCAGAGCGTATCTCATAGAGAGGGAACCAGCCTGCATATGAATCGAACACCTTCAGTGCGATGGGATATTCGCCCCGTTTCTCCGCGGTCACGTCAGCGATCAGGACAGGCTTCGCGGATTCCGTCTTCAGATCTGCGATCTCCTTTTTCTTGTCTTCGATCTGTCTGTTGAGGGAAAGGATCTGTGCGTCAAGAGCGTCAAATCTTTCGGAGAGACTGTCTATGTACTTCCGGATATCTTCAGGATCCTGAACGGTCCTGGCTGAAAAGTCTCCGTTGGACTCCCAGAGCTTTGCCTGGACTTCTCTTATGTTGACCTTGCGCTCGAGAGCCTTGATCTCTTCGTTGATCTTCCTGATCTTTTCATCGGTGTCTTCGGTTGCGGTCTCGAAACGAATGTTGGAGCATGTCACGCCTTCCCGGCCGTACAGGGTGACCCTGTCGGTCTGTGAAGTCCTTCCGAGTCCAAGAACCCTTATGGTCTGGGTACCTTCGGAAAGAGTTGCGGTGCCGTATCTCGTAAGCTCCGCTCCGTCTCTGAATACCTTTGCCTGTTTGATGGCTGTACTGATATCTGCCATATTTTCACCCCCTGGGAATGATAAATAGTTTTCTAACAAATATATATACTGAATTAAAGGTCGAGGTCAAGGTCTGCGATCTCATCGAGGATCTCCTTGTCTCTCTCGTAGAACAGCAGGCTCTTGTTGTGCTTGAAATACTCGTCGCAGCCGTAGGCTGAGATGAACTTTGATGAATAGTAGTTCTGGGTGAGCTCCGTCACGAGTATGAGCATCTCCTGACCCTCTTCGAATACGCTCTCCACGAACTTGAACGCATTGTCCATCTTTGCGCTTGTCCGCTTTGCGTCGGCCTTGTGCTTTCTGGTCATTGAGTTGAAGCTGGCCTTGACTGCCTTGATGGCTGTTTCGCCGTCTGCGGTCATGACATCTCTGAGCTGCTTCTCGAGGAATTCGATGATGCCGTTGAATACCATTCTCTCGGACTCGGAGAGGTTGCCGGCAGAAAGCCTCTTTTCCAGGTTCTTCTTCTGCTTTTCGATCATTGAGTTGAGAGCGTCGATAGGCTTATCATCGTTCTCGCAGTGGTTGACGAAGGTCCTTACGACTTTCTTGATCTCAGCGAGAAGAGTGGCGCGGTCAACGATGTCCTTGCAGTCTTCGTTGAGTGCATCAAGGATGAGGCTTATGAGCATGACTCTCTCGTCGAACTTGGCCTCCCGTGCCTTCTGCATTGTTGCTGGTGACCACTGTCCGTCAGTGATCTTGTCTATCTGGTAGTCGCCCCTGTACTTCACATATAGGTCATAGTAGGCCGAGAAGGACTTGGAGACCTTTCTGTGCTGCAGGTACTGGCTGATGAGAGTCTCCTGTACCGGAATCCCTCTCTTCTCGTACCGGGTGATCATCTGGCTGAGATCCTCCCAGCCTCTGGCCGTGGCGAAGCTCTTTGAATCCACTGTCGTCTCTATGGAGTAGAAGTCAGCCGTCTTGCTCTCGAGATATGAGATGATGGCCATGTGGATGTTTGACTTGTAGGCGTATTCCTTCCAGATCTCAAAGTCCGGAGTGATGTCGATCCTCTTCAGACGGTCCCAGGTAGCAATGTCGTACTCTCTTACGGCATTGTTGTATTCAGGCGGGTTGCCTGCGGTAACGATCACCCAGCCCCGAGGGATCTTGTGCATGCCGAAGACCTTGTACTGGAGCAGCTGCAGCATGACAGGCGCGAGAGTCTCGGAAACGCAGTTGATCTCATCAAGGAAGAGGATGCCTTCCTTGAGTCCGGTGTTCTCCATCAGCTGATAGACGGAGGCCACGATCTCACTGAGGGTGTACTCCGATACGGTGTACTCCACGCCGCCGTATACCTTCTTCTCAATGAAAGGAAGACCGATGGCACTCTGACGCGTGTGGTGTGTCATGGAGTAGGAGAGAAGTCCTACGCCCATCTCCGAGGCGATCTGAGCCATGATGGCTGTCTTGCCTATTCCAGGAGGGCCCATCAGGAAGACAGGGCGCTGCTTCTCGATAGGGATGAGATAATTGCCGAATTCGTCCTTGGTGAAATATACGTCAAGGGTGTTTTTGATCTCCTGTTTTGCTTCTTTGATATTCATATATTTTTACTCCTCTTTAAGATCTTCACTTTCAAGTATAAGTTTTATTGCCCATGGCGGCACCACCGGGTCAAAGGTGATGTCGTCAGAGACGAATGCGAATGCGGTCTTGTATTTCGGCGGTATCTCGGGGAACGTGCCGAAGCCGTCCGTGAAATAGATGAGTCCCTTGAGATTCGTGAACTCCTTCTTTTCGATCAGCTCGTTCACATACTCGAATACCGGTCTGAAATCCGTTCCTCCGAAACCGTACAGCAGCATGTTGGCCATGTACTTGTCCAGTTCCGCCTGGCTGGTGATCTTCTCGTCGTGCTGGACCTTTACGTCACACTGAATGATGTGAAGGTTTATGTGCTGCGAGAAGGATTCCGTAGCCTTGAGTATGTTGTAGGTCTTCCTGATGAAGGCCATGACCTCGTCTCCGTGAACGGAGAAGGAGGTATCTATGGCAATGACGAACTCCTTTACCAGGTCGGTCTCCTTGTATTCAAGAGGCTCGACCAGCGGCATGTTCTTGTACATCGACAGTCCGTAGGTGTAGTAGATGTAGTCGAACTCATCATCATCGATCATCATCCTTTCTCCCATGGAAGCGAACTTCTTCAGAAAAGAGGTGTAATCGTACTTTTCTCTCGTGACGGCCTTGATGTTTATCAGAAGGTCACCGACGCTTTCGCCCTTTTCCTTTGAGAAGGTCTCAAGATCCATCTGCATGTGCTTGGAGATGTCTTCCCATTCCTCAAGGGCATCCTGCATCTCCTTGTCGGCAAGCTTTTCCTCGATGTCCTCAAAGCCGTCATCCTCAGGCTCCTGTTCGTCCTCATCCTCATCATCGCCGCCCTTCGGAGCGGTACCGCCGTCCTCCTCGTCTTCCTCCCGGGCTCCGCGCTCATCATCCTTCTGCTTGAAGTCATCCTTGGTGAGTTCCATCGGAGGTCGCTCCGCGTACCACGGCCGGTGGTCGTCGATGGCGAAGATCTCATAGAGCCTGCGCAGTTCCTCGTCGCTCATGTCAAGATCCAGGAAGTATCTGTATATCCTTTCGGCGGTCATGAAGCCGGCGCCTTCCCTTATTCTGTCCAGCTCGCCCTGCCTGTCGAGCTCATGCTCGACGACCAGGTATTCCTCGGTCTCTGCCAGCTGATCTATGATGTTCTCGACTGCTATGTCGCATGCGAGATCCCAGAGCCTTCTGTCTATCCTCGGGTTCACGTAGAAATGGAGGAAGGTGCAGTGGAGGATCTCATGGAGATACAGTCTGGTTACTATGTTCCTGTCGTGCGCATAGCACTGAAGTATGTACAGCGGGTTATACTCAATGACAGATCCGTTAACGCTGATCGAAGTGCCTTCGATGCCGTCATCGTTGATATCCCATTTTTCGACCAGGGGAAGCTTGTTGATCGCCATATCCATGAATCTCATGTGTACGATCAGATTGTTCCTGGATATCGCCAGTACCTTCTTGGCTACGCTCTTGATCTGGGCTTCCTGTCCAAGTTGTGCCATTTATCCGGTGTGTTTCCTTTCTATTTAATCTCCAGATACATCCGCGGTCTCACGCCGTGAGTATCGGCATTCACGTGCTTCATCGTTACCTGGTCGGCTGTCCAGCCCTTGACGATCGGCGTGGATGAGTACATAGTGCCGTACATTGAGATGTCGCCGTTCATCTTGACATTGTAGTGTCCGTAAACCGGTATCTCGGTAGGAGTCCTGAGCCACCATGGGGCGTAATACTCGAAGAGTATGTATGTCGCGTTCTTCACGCTGTACAGGGTGACCGGAGCCCTCCTGTCATCTGAATCCTTGAAATACCTTTCAGCATCTCTCTTCGAGAGGATGAACAGATAGTTCTCAAAGCTGTCCTCGAACTCTGAAAAGCTCTCCTTGTCATTTTCATCGAGCCACACCGGAACGATCCTGCTCTTTTCCTCATCGGTGAAGAAGTTATTGTAGAACCTTCCGTTCAGCCATTCCCTGAGTCCGGAGACTCGGTATTCGTCTGACTTGACATCGCCTCTGTAGAGACGGCAGTCGAGGACGTATTCGCTCAGCAGCAGGAATTTCCTTCCCACCTTCTTTAGCACTCTCCACGGGGCAGGGAAGTTGCCGACCCAGAGGATATCCCCGACGTTTATGTCCTTTTCATCCAGGAGCACACTGTGCTCGGGGATCTCGGACTCGGGAGTGAACTTCTTGAAAAGCTTTATCGACTTGGGGTGGAACTTCAGGTCGTTTGCCCGGTTCATCAGATATGACAGGCAGTCAAACCTCCTGAGCTCTCTCCGGTAATCGATCAGTCCTTCGATATCCTTTTTCTTTATGACGCGGAACTCGATGAGCTTGGGAAGCATGAGGTACTCGTTCCTGTCAATGAATTCCTTCCGCGTCTTGCTCCGATCCTTTTCCAGGTATTCCTGGTAGGCGAGGAGAGCGGCTATCTTTGCCCTGTATGGATTTTCAAGCCTTGAAATGGCTATCCTGACTTTGTGATAGTCATTGGGAAGCCTTTTGAAATCTACCGTTTCGTTAAGTAAGTTGAGGTTAATCATCTATGTTGTCCGTCCTGAAGTACATCCGTGGTCTTATTCCGTAGTGTTCGTAATATGTATCGAAGCTGTTCGACTGAAGGACGCCTCCGTGGGTGCATATGACGCCGTCCTGCCTGACATAGCTCTGCCCGACCTCGCCGCGCAGGTCCTTTGCCAGTTCAATGTAATAATTCCTGTCCTTGACCCGGTCCGTGTCTCCCATCGGTCCAACGGCCGGCGTCCTCAGCCACCAGTGGGCATATTCGTCAAAGAAGGTCCACATTATCTTGTTCCTGGCCTTTTTGGTGAGCCTTGCTCTTCTGTCATCCTCGCTCTTGAAGTATCTGAACGCCTCGCTCAGATTGAGGAAAAACAGCCTGTCGCCCTTTTCACCCTTTGGCACATCGAAGCATATATCGTCGTTATCATCGATATATATCTCGCAGACCCTGCTCTTTTCCCGCTCGGAGAAGCCCGAGTCGAAGAACTTTCCGTTCAGCCATGTCCTGATGGTGCATCTGTGCCATTCTATGACCTGATATATGTCATGGTACGCTTCGCAGTCCAGAACGAACTTGCTGATCAGCAGGAGCCTGCCGTCTCTGTTTTCGAGCACCTGCCAGGGGATCGGCCATTCGCCGAGCCACACCACGTCTCCGACCTTCTGCCTCTCCGTGGGCATCTGCTGAGGGAAGCCTGCAAGGTCTTCTTCAGTCAGCTTCTTTGCTATGTCCATCTCTCTCGGTCGGGATCTGAATTCGTTGGCGACTTCCAGCAGATATGACAGGACGTCGATCTTCTTCCGCTCGTGGGCGTATTCCACGAATCTGTCTATTGAGGTCTTCTTGATGACCTTGTACTTCACAAGGAGCGGCATCTGAGCTGCCCTGTTGTCCTTTATGAATTCATTTACGGTCTTGCTCCGCTGCTTTGACAGATAGTCCCAGTAGACGAGATAATCCTCATAGGAAAGCCTGTACGGGTTTTCCAGTCTTGAAACAGCCAGAAGGGTCTTTTCCATGCCCAGCGGCATCCTCAGAAATTCCCGCGACTCGTCATAGTATTTTACCATCTTTTTGTTAGCGATCATCGCCGCCTCCAATCGGTCAAAATAAATAAAATAATAATATATGCATATGTTAACATGCAGTCAACATATGCATAAAGAGCAAAATCGTATGCAATACAATTTATCCGGCTTCAGGCTTTGGAGAGCCGTGCGTTCTTGTACTTTTTGTCATAGGTGACATCCATGCCGAACCACGACGGGGGAGCGAAGGCCTCGGCCTGCCGGGTCGTCTCGAACTCCACTTCCACCACGACAAGCCCGTCATGAGGAGCCTTGAATATGTCCAGCTCGGCGACAAGGCCGTCTTCGAGAGGGATATAATAGCGGGTCTTCCTGATGAGATGTCCGTCGCATTTCTCGACCAGGTGGGCATAGCTCTCTTCGGTCAGAGGAAGATTGTATTCTTCTCTTGCCATATGGCCCTTTCCCTTGTATGTGAGAATGTATTCATCGCCCTCTTTTCTGACTCGGACCACAGGCTTCGTGCACAGGTATCCCTGAATTATCTCCTTGCAACTGACCCCTTCTAGAGAGGGGATCGATTCTACCAGAAACTTTCTTTCTATCTCCATGTCTTACCTCACCAGCCCTATGGCCTTGCTGTGGACATTTATCTCGACTTTGTCCGTCTTTCCGCCGAATTCTCCGTCCAGCGTCCAGGAGACCGGAGAGTCAAACTCAAAGGTTATGCTGTCTGTCTGGAACAGTTCCAGATAGGGGCTCTTGAATCCCTCTATCAGCAGCCCCTGAAATAGGTTCTGGTACTCCAGGAGCCCGGGAGGGCTTTTTATCATCGTCACCTCGAACAGGCCGTCATCCCTGACGGTATTTCCCAGCATAGGGATGTTGATCCCTCCGACGGACGATGAGTCGGTAACGGAGCAGAACAGATAATCTCCCTCATATGTTTTCCCGTTCGCCCGGGCCTTCATTCGGTATTTCATTCCGAAAGGTCTCGTCCTGATCGCCTCCATGATATATGCGGAATGACCAAGCAGGTTCTTGAGATCCTGGTTGGTGGAGTACGCGACTTCCGTAAAGGCTCCGAACGCGGCGACATAGTTGAAGTATCTGCCGTTGAACGATCCGAGATCATAGTAGAAAGGACCGTTTCTGACGATGTTCCGGCAGTTTTTCCTAACGTTTTTAGCAATTCCCATGGACACGGCAAAATCGTTGGTGGATCCGGTCGGCACATAGCCCAGAAGAGGCCTTCTGTCCCGGGGGATGGTCATGAGTGCATTGACCGTATGGTTGAGCGTGCCGTCCCCTCCGCAGCAGACCACATAATCAAAGTTCTCTCTTTCTTCCGCCATGATCTCCTCCGCACCGTGACCCTCCAGAATAGGATAGATGACGACTCTGCAGCCGTTTTGCGCGAAGGTCCTGATCATGTTAGAAAGGGAAGAAGCCGCAGCGTTCTTTCCTGCGGACGGGTTATATATCAAAAGCAGATTCTTTCTCATGGCGTCTGTCTCCCGATTGAGTTTCTGCATATATTTTACAGCATGGCGCCACCTCAGTAAAGTTTACAAAACGGGGCGGATAATGATATATTATTACATATTGCGAGGTGATCTCATGTCAAAGCTCATATCAGTCATAGTGCCGTGTTATAACGAGGAACGGGCCCTTCCGTTCTTCTATGAAGAGATCAAAAGCATCTCATCGCAGCTCGGCAGCTATGACTTTGAATATATCTTCGTCAATGACGGGTCCGGGGACCGTACGCTTTCCGTCATAAAGGAATGGGCCGAAGTTGACGGAAGAGTCAAATATATCTCCTTTTCCAGAAATTTCGGTAAGGAGAGTGCAATGTACCGGGGGCTGAAGGCGTCAAGGGGAGATCTGGTCACGATCATGGATGCCGACCTCCAGGACCCTCCGAAGCTGCTCTTCGACATGCTGAAGGCAATAGAGGAAGAGGGCTATGACTGCGCTGCGGCAAGACGAGTTACCAGAAAGGGAGAACCGCCCATAAGGTCCTTCTTCGCAAGGATGTTCTACAGGATCATGAACAGGATATCCAAGACGGAGATCGCCGACGGCGCGAGAGACTACCGCCTGATGACCAGACAGTACGTTGACAGCCTTCTCAGTCTTGCGGAATACAACAGATTCTCAAAGGGACTGTTCGGCTGGGTAGGATTTGATACCAAATGGATCGAGTACGAGAACGTGAACAGGGTACGGGGCGAAACGAAGTGGTCTTTCCGGAAGCTTCTCGTTTATTCCATAGACGGGATAACCGCTTTCTCTACCGTCCCGCTGGTGATGAGCGCCGTACTGGGACTGGTGTTCTGCGGAATAGCTTTCATTGCAATACTGTTCATCGTGATCAGGACACTTCTTTACGGCGACCCGGTCGCCGGATGGCCGAGCATGATATGCATCATCATATTCCTTGGAGGAATACAGCTTCTCAGCCTGGGCGTGCTGGGAGAGTATCTTTCAAAGGCATATCTCGAGATAAAGAACAGACCTATCTACATACGGAAGGAAACGAACATTAAAGATGCTGAAGATAAGGATTAAGTATTTCACCGATGACATAGACAGGATCAAGCCGATAACGAAGGGCGACTGGATCGACCTGAGACGGGCAGAGACCGTTGAGCTGAAGGCAGGGGAGTTCAGACTGATCCCCCTGGGCGTGGCAATGGAGCTTCCGGAGGGTTATGAGGCGCATGTCGCTCCGAGATCATCGACCTTCAAGAATTTCGGCATAATCCAGGCCAACAGCATAGGGATAATAGACAACAGCTACAACGGCGACAATGATCAGTGGTTCTATCCCGCTCTCGCAGTCAGGGATACTGTTATCAACAGGAACGACAGGATCTGCCAGTTCAGGATCATGGAGATCCAGCCGGCAGTGGAGTTTGAGACCGTAGAAAGACTGGGCAATGAGGACCGAGGGGGCTGGGGCTCCACCGGCATCAAATAAAGGAAGAGGAGAAAAAGGAAATGGCAAACGGAAATCTTGCCCTCAAGTGGGCAGAGGAGATCAAGGACGAGATAATCGAATGGCGCAGATATCTGCACACAATACCGGAGCTCGGGCTTGACACGCCGCAGACGCGGGCTTTTGTGAAGAAAAAGCTGGATGAGTGGGGAGTGAATTACATCACTTATGACGACAACTCGGGCGTGGTGGCTCTCCTGGGCAGGGACACGGGGAAGACCCTTGCAATAAGGGCCGACATGGACGCTCTGCCGATCAAGGAGGAGACGCAGCTGCCGTACTGCTCCACGAACGACAACATGCACGCATGCGGACATGACTGCCACCGGGCGATACTTCTCGGCGTCGCAAAGATACTCAAGGAACATGAGGATGAGCTGGGCGGCTATGTCAAGCTGTTCTACCAGCCGGGCGAAGAGGGTCCGGGAGGAGCTCCTGTCATGATAGCCGACGGCTGCATGGAAGATCCTCACGTGGACGCCATTTATGCCCTTCACGTCGGAGGAGTGCCTGCCGACGGAAAGGTGGGGGACATATCCCTGCATTACGGAGACGTTTCCGCGCGGGATGATCAGTTTGACCTTACGGTGATAGGAAGGGGCGGACACGGCGCTGCACCTCACATGTGCGTTGACCCGGTGATAGTTGCCACCACCATCATAAATACATTCCAGACGATAGTGAGCCGCGAGATAGATCCTACCGAGCCCTGCGTCATCACCGTGGCCACTCTCCAGGCAGGCAGAGGCGCCGAGAACATCATCAGCGATACCTGCTACATGCGCGGAACGGTAAGGAACGCGAACATGAAGAACCGCGAGTATGTGCTGAGGCGCATGGAAGAGGTCGTAAAGGGTATCTGTCTTGCAATGAGAGCGGATTATGACTGGAAGCTTGATTACGGTTATGTCCCGGTGGTGAACGAAACAGTCATGACCGACAGGCTCATCGCATCGGCTGCAAAGGTAATTGGACAGGAATCCATCCATGTCGGAGGAAAGCAGGGAATGGGCGGAGAGGACGCCGGCTTCTACTATCAGCTGGTCCCGGGCTGCTTCTTCAACATCGCCTGCGTAGTTGAGGCATATGACGGAAAGGTATATCCTCGGCACAACTCAAAGATGACTGTCGATGACAGCGTACTGTACAAGGGAACTGCGATCTTTGTCCAGGCAGCCATTGATTATTTCAGGGAATAATACAGAAAACAATAATAATGCCCATGCGGTCCGGTTGGACGCATGGGCATTTTGCGCATTAAGCATCAGGGCTGTTCGAGAACATTCACGACAAGACTGCCGTCGTAGCCGCTCTGAGAGACGGTGAAGACCTTAACCGTACCGTCAGAATCGGTATATCTGAATCCGTTGTTCGGAATTGAGCCCATAAACACCAATTCGGCGCTCACATACTGATCCTTCCCCATCGATTTGATGAAGAATATCTCAGTGACTGTGCCGTAGCTGAGATTGCCGTCCTCGTCCACGTCGGGATCGCTCAGGTCCAGGATCGCGAAATCCGTGACTCCGGTATCTGATGCGAAGTAAACAGGGACGGAATACTCGCTTTCAGCTGTATAGCCGCCGCATTCGGCAAATGGAGAGTCGGGTCTCTCATAGGAGACAAAAACGTTTGCCGGAGCAGCAGAGGAACTGCTCTCGGGCTTTTCGGTGCATGAGCACAGGAGCACAAGCCCGGAAAGACAAAGGAGCATGAATATATACAGGTGTTTTTTCAATTCTGTCTTCCTCCGTTCTTGAAAAGTATCTTCCTGAATCTTCCCACATATATGACAAGGAATTTTTCCAGTATCTTGTCATAAAGGAAAAACGTGACATTGAACATCACGGCAAGCAGCCGTATGAATGCATAGGAGTATTCGCTGAATTCGCTTACGATCGCCGCCACCGGGAAGATGAAGAGCAGTATCCCGTAGGAAACGATGAGGGCGATGTTCACATAAAGGAATTTGACCAGAAGTCTCAGTTTTCTGTTCTTCATCCTGTCGATCGACATCTTGACTACAGTATACGAACCGAAGACAAAGATGTACATGAACACTATTTCATAGTCGCTTACGAGCAGCAGGGAAAGGACTGAAACGGCAACGAATTCCACAGCACCGGTATTCCTCCCGTACTCATAGATTATCGGCAGCAGCAGAGCTCCGGTAACTGCGGGGACCACATAGGTGGCAAAGGGAACGAGATATCCCAGAAGCATGACGGTAAGGCACAGGCCCCGGTCAAGTCCGCAGAATGCCATTTTTCTGGCAGGAGATTCTCTCATCGCCTTATCTGCCCCTCAGGCAGCTGAGACATATGAGCATCTGACACAGGAAGTCCTCGTCCTCGCACAGGCTGGACATGTCATTGTTCCTGTTCCTGGAGTAGCGGTCGTTCCTGATCTTGCCCATCCTGCTCTGTCTCATTCTCAGGAATATGTTGGAGTATTCGGCGTTGTTAGGCCGGAGATTGACGGCATCCTGGAAATAATCGTACGCCTGGTTCACATAGCCCGTGTAATAAAGCACGCTTCCCTTGAGGAAGTTCCACTCGGCCTCGCCTGGATCTGGATATCTGGACAGCTCGTCCTCCGCCTGGGCGTACCGGCCCTTCTGCAGGAGCCTTCGTATGTATGAATAGAATTCTCTCTTTGACGAGAACCTCTCCTCAAGAGTCTTCTGCTGGACGCGCTGATAGTTCGGCTGGTACTGCGTTGCCGTCTGCTGCTGCGTCGCCTTGCCGTATTCGTAGGCATAAGAACCCGACGAGGCCGAAGCGGAGGAGTTCCGTGCCATCCGTGCCAGTATCTCGTCATATGCCTTCTTGAATTCCTCCAGGCGTTCCCTGGCATACTTCTTCTGTCCGGCATCCTTGAATTTGTCAGGATCGTACATCTTCTGGAGCTTCTCGTAGGTCTCCTTGATCTTCGCCTCGCTCCGTCCCGGTTCCAGTCCCAGCAGTCTGTATTTCTCTTCCATTTTCCTCTTTCACCTGTGTTCTGTATATGTCTCTGTAGAGACCCAGATATATTATATTGTCGAGTATCGGTGCATTTATGCCGAACCCGACACTGTCATACCAATGTGCCAATTCTCCCAGTGCCATGTAGCATTCGCTCCTGGCCTCATCGGAGCTGATCCCGTTGATGACAAAATAGTTGTATCGCCCCTCCTTCAGATCGTCTTCCATATCCACAAGGGCATCCAGCAGATAGATGACCCTGCCCAGAAAGAATCCGAATCTTCCGAGAGTCCGTGCTTTCTCCTCGTCCTCGGTGCAGCATTCCAGGATCGTCTGCGTCATCCTTTCAGTCGGCATCGCGACGCTGTCCAGAGAAGCATCAGGCGTCTCGCGGCCTTTCTGCGACAGGCTCTCGGTCCGTATGACCTGGGCCAGCAGCGGCCAGCGTTTTTCAGCCCTGGCAAAGCGACCCTTCAGGAAAGGCTTCCGGGATGCATACGCCAGTTTTTTGGGAGGCTTTTCGTCCTCGATGTCATCAAGGACCTTGAAGTATGCAAGCATTGTCAATACATCGGATGCATATTCAAGTCCCGGGGTGGGAAGACAGATATCCTTTTTCTTTATCGGGTTTGCGATACAGCCCTTGTTTACGAAGCTGCAGTCCGTGCCGGACAGAGAGTCGTAGCACAGGGCGATGAATACGAGGTCGTAGTTGAGCAGCATGCGGCTCAAAGTGCCGTACCTTTTTCCCAGCACCTCGCAAAGACCGCAGTAATATGCCCGGTACTTCTGCCTGTCTTCTTCAGACAGCCTGTCGAGCACAGGTCTTACGCTGCCTAACATGTCACCACCCCTTATCCAAAATATTATATCTTTTTCATAGAATTGTGTAAATAGAGGAAAATCGCAAAAGCACAGCCTGCAAAGATGAGCGAGTCTCGCTCATGTCAGGCTGAGACCGTTGAACAGATGCTTGCGGTGGATATATAATGTATACAGTGATAACGGAGGGCACTCATGGACACGAATATAATACTGTACATACTCATACGGCTCCAGGCGGCAGGACTGATACTGTCAGTCATCGCACTGATCAGCAGTTCGAAGCAGAAGATCTCTTCTGACCGGATAAAGAATGACCTTGAGGACTTCAAGGGCGACATATTCGATTCCAATCACCAGAGCCGGAAATACATGCTCGATGCAGTGGAAAGGCAGCTGAAGGAAAACGGAAGTTCACAAAAGGAGCTTCAGAGCCGGATCGCCGCAGGGCAGCGGGCGACTTTCAGCGAGTTTTCGAACAAGACTAACGACAGTCTTTACTCACTTCAGAAAAATCTTGTGTCGATGGTCGATTCGCTTGACCGGAGATTCGTCCGGTTCCAAAAGCAGACCAACGAGCAGACCCGGTCGATGAGGCAGTCCATGGACGCAAGGATGAATGAGATGATCGCCGGCAACGAAAAGAAACTGGAAGAGATGAGGATGACCGTCGACGAAAAGCTTCAGAAGACCCTTGAGGACAGGATAAGCCAGAGCTTCAAGACGGTCAGCGAGAGGCTCGAGCAGGTCTATCAGTCACTCGGCGAGATGCAGAAGGTCGGGCAGGGAGTGGACGACCTGAAAAAGGTCCTTTCCAATGTCAAGACAAGGGGCATACTCGGAGAGGTCCAGCTGGGCGCCATACTCGAAGAGATCCTTTCTCCCGAGCAGTATGACACCAATGTGGTCACCAAGAAAGGCTCCACGGACAGGGTGGAGTATGCTGTAAAGATGCCGGGCATGGAAGGTGAGACCGTTTATCTTCCGATCGACGCCAAGTTCCCGCTTGACGCATACGGGAAGCTGATGGATGCGTACGACGCGGCGGACAGCCGGATGATCAGTCAGGCATCAAAGGAACTGCGAGGAAGGATAATCGGCTTTGCAAGAGACATACGAACGAAATATATAGACGTTCCGAACACCACGGAGTTTGCCATCATGTTCCTTCCTACTGAAGGACTGTATGCCGAAGTCGTCAGGATGGGGCTTGTGGAGGAGCTTCAGAAGGACAAGATAAACATTGCCGGACCTACCACCATGGCAGCACTGCTGAACAGCCTTCAGATGGGCTTCAGGACGCTTGCCATACAGAAGTCCAGCGGAAGGGTATGGCAGGTCCTCGGCGAGGTAAAGACAGAGTTCTCAAAGTTCGGCGATGCCCTGGATGCCGCCCAGAACAGGATGAGACAGACCAGCGAAGAACTGGACAAGCTTGTCGGAGTGAGAACAAGAGCCATAAACAGGAAACTCAGAGAAGTCGAGAGCTACTCCTCAGATGCCATCCCCGATATGACAGCAGGTCTCCTGGACCAGTAATAGATAACACGACCATTTGCTTGCTTATTGTATATACCTTTCTTTAAGAACAGGGAGACCGCCTTAGGCGGTCTCCCCGTTCGATATATCATTCTCTCTGTATTTAATTAATATGCTTCAGGCTTCATTGGCATGCTGTAGAGCTCATCGTATGTAGGGATGTTCTGGCTCTTGAAGTCTGCCCATGCTTCCTTGATCATTTCTTCGTCACCGAATGCCTCGAATGCGCTCTCCGCGAGGACCTTTCCTGCCCTGACGGCGGCCTTCATGCCGATGTCAGTGCCGGAGCAGGCTGTGATCGTCCAGTGGTGTCCAGGTGATCCTGCGATCACGCCGCCGCCGTGGATATGTGCGGTAGGGCAGAAGTAGGACATGTCAGCTGCATCCGTGCAGGTGAGATCCGGTGTGATTCCCTCGAATGTCTTCTTTGCAGGAGGAAGCAACTCTTCTCTTGCAGGAGCATCTTTCTCAAAGTAGCTCTTGTACAGATCCTCAGCCCACTTGAAATCCTCATCGCTATAATCGACATCAGGGATCTCCTGGGCGACCTTGTCCATGAACTTGGAAAGAGGAGTGTTGACATAGAAGTAAGGGATCTGGAAGATCAGACCGTAGTCAGCTTTCGTGTCTGTCATGACCGCAGCTCCGTCAGCGCACTGGCATACTCTCTTGAAGAGATCCTGGGCGACCTCTGTGGAGACGGCACGGCAGAAGTACTTGACTGAAGCGTAGTCCGGAACTATGTTAGGAGCTCCGCCGCCGTTGGTGATCTGGTAGTGGATCTTGCAGGTAGGGAGAACGTGCTCTCTGAGGAACTCGCAGCCCATGTTCATGAGCTGAACAGCGTCCAGAGCGCTTCTTCCGTTCCAAGGTGCGCCTGCAGCGTGTGCGCTCTTGCCGTAGAACTTGAATGAACCGGCCATGATGACCAGACCGAGCTGAGGCTCTGTTGAGAAAGCGTCTGAACCCGGATGCCACATGATGCACAGGTCGCAGTCCTTCCACACGCCGTCGAATGCAAGCAGGCTCTTACCTCTTCCGACTTCTTCGCCAGGAGCTTCAACGAGCTTGAGAGTGCCCTTGACGCCTTCCTTCTCCATTGCATATCTCAGCGCGCATGCGGCGCCCATGCAGGAACCTGCGATGAGGTTATGTCCGCAGCCGTGGCCAGGACCTTCAACTTCTTCCCTGTAAGGAACGTCGCCGTTTCCGAGTCCAGGGAGAGCGTCGAGCTCACCGACGATGGCTATGACAGGCTTTCCGCTTCCGTATGTGGCGTAGACAGTGTTTGGATCATCGCTTGGCTGTACGCCCTTGCCTGCTCTCATGAGAAGAGCATCAGGGAAGCCGTGCTTCTTTGCGAAATCCGCCGATCTCTCTGCGGCATACTTGTTGTCAAGGCCTACCTCAGGATGTGCCCAGATGTCATGCATCATTTCCTTGAGTTCATCCTCATAAAGGTCATACCATTCCTTGATCCACTTGTTCAATCCGTCGACTTTCATAATTACCTCCAAAGTCTTGTTTCGTTTTATTGTTTTTGCTTTCACATAATACGAGATACGAGCGGCCGAGTGTTTACTTCTTTCGACTCATTCAGCGGACAGCCGGTATCAAAAAAACCTTGCCCTGTTAAACAGGACAAGGTACATATACCATTGCTAACCACCTATTTAAACATACAATCATATGCTTCTCCTGTAACGGGGAGACCGGAAAGGCTTAATCGCACAGCTTTCTGCCTTCTGCTCGGAAGTGATATTCACACTGCAGATTACTTTCGTGCACTCTCACCATACTGCACTCGCTGGTAGATTTCATCCCTTGCAATGCTACTGTCTTCGTCACCGCATTTCATATTATCTGCTTCGAGTGTACTACCGTGAAAGACAGGTGTCAACATATCAGTGACAAAATTGTAGAAAATCACAAAAAAGAGGACAGCAGAGACTGCTGTCCATCTATTTTAACGAGTAAACCGTAAGCCGTGTTCTGTATTAAACGGTGATCTATCTCGACTGTGAATCGCTTCACAGCTCTAGCCTCCTCCTGAGAGCTGCAGGGCGCATATGCTCTACTGTCGGGAGTTGCTGCGGATAAGGTTTACATAGCCGCCATGTCACCATGACGCTGGTGAGCTCTTGCCTCGCCTTTCCACCCTTGCCCGGATACCGGGCGGTATATCTCTGTTGCACTGTCTCTGAGGTCGCCCTCGGCTGACGTTATCAGCTATCCTTGCCCTGAGCAGCACGGACTTTCCTCATGGGGACAAAGCCCCACGCCACCGTATGTTTTACTCGCTAATGACTATGTTATCTGTCAATCCTGAAGGTACTTGCCTGACGCATCTGTCTCGATCTCATGATTTGAGAGCTTAGCTGCCTCCGTCCATCCCCATATCGCACTCACGAACGGGAATCCCATCAGGCCCAGAGCAAGCTGGGAAAGACCTTTCTTGGTGTTGCCAAGATAGAAGTTATGAGCTCCGAACATCCCGCCGAAGATCGCAAGGGCTGTTGCCGTAGTCCTTTTTCTCGGACTAGTGACGGGCACATCGCCGTAATCCTCAAATATGTTTCCTTCATATACGCCTTTGACGCCTATCTTCCGTCCGCAGTGAGGGCAGAATATGGCATCGTCAGGAACGATCCTTCCGCATTCGGTACAAAACATCTTTGTTATCCTTTCAGGTCTGTATGGTTTGCTTAGCGCCTCCATCGGATATATAATACCTTTGTATCGTGACAAAAGTATGAAACGGTCCAAATGAACTGTTTGGCTGACTTTGGTTATTTTAACAAGACGATACGCGACTGTCAAATGATATCGAAAGGAAGGGGAGTGAAAAGAGTGAAACACCTGTTTTACGCCGGCAGGGAAGATGCCGGGCTCTCCTTGCATGTCTTCCTGAGAAGGCGTGGAGCCAGCGTGGCTCTCATAAAGAAGGTCAAGTTCCTTCCCGACGGCATACTTGTCAACGGAGAGAAGCAGAATACCGACTACAGGATCCGCGAAAACGACCTGGTAATCCTGAATGATACAGACAGGGAAATGAAGAGCACCGTCATTCCCGTCGACGGAGAGTTGGAGATACTGTATGAAGATCCCGGCTGCATCGTTGTCAACAAGCCGCGGAACATGCCCTGCCATCCATCCTTCAACCACCCTGACGATTCGCTTGCAAACCTGTTCCGGGGAAGGGAAAGACGGCTTGGTACGGACAGGATATGCAGGATCGTAAACAGGCTGGACAGGAATACGACAGGACTTGTCCTGATACGGCTGGACAGTTTCTCGGCCGAAAGGCTTAAGGGAAAAGTCGACAAGAAATACACTGCATTGGCGGAGGGAGTCATGGAACCAAGAGAAGGCATCATCGACCTTCCGATAGCGCGAACGGGAGACTCCATAATAACAAGATGTGTTTCAGACAGCGGCGAGAGACGGATAACGGAGTACAGGACACTGAAAAGCAACGGCGAGGTATCTCTGCTTGAAATCAGGCTCCATACAGGCAGGACGCATCAGATCAGAGTTCATTTCTCTCATCTCGGGCATCCTCTGCTTGGGGACGATCTGTACGGCGGAAACACAGACAGGATCGAACGCCATGCGCTGCACTGTTCGGCGCTGACTTTCCCCGACCGGGACGGCAATGCCGTCACTGTCGAAAGCCCTCTGCCCGATGACATGAAGGCAATTGCGGATTCCCTGGGCGGCTGATGCGCAGCCCCTGGAAATTGACTGGCGTGCGCGTTTATGGTACATTTTATACGATCAAAGACGCGAAACAACGGAGGAAGAAAATGAAAAAGATATTTGCCATCATAATGGCAGTCATGCTTATTGTGCTTGCCGGTTGTTCTGGCAATAAGGAGATTCCGATAGAGGATCAGGCAAAGCGGGCCGTTCTGGGAGAATGGACTGCGGACGGACTGTACCTTGGAGACGAAGCATATAACCCGGAGGGGACGAAATGTACGGTAACGGAAGGTATAGTGTTTACTGTCTCCGTAAGGGACACTGTCGTCGATTTTGACAAATTCGCATACAGCGAAGAGGCAACGACAAACCTGAGAGAAGGCTTCACTGAGGAGGATTATCCCACCCTTTACGCCTTTAATTCCCGGGAGGATTCAACCACCTTCTTCTATTATATCGACAAGGACAATCGGGAAGCGCTTGTGATGTTCATACCGAAGACAAGCAATACCGAGACGGTGATGACGCATTTCGTAAGAGCGTAAGGCGCAACGGAAACAGCTGACTGATATATTAAGAAAAAAGAGCCCTGCAGATGCAGGGCTCTTTTTAATGCAGTTTTTTATCGGATTATCTCTCCGCCCTTGATGACCTTTTCAGGTACCTTGTACATTACCGAAATGTCTTCTACAGGGTCGCCGTCCACTACGACAAAATCGGCGAACTTGCCTTCCTTGATCGATCCGATCCTGTCATCCTGATAGATGATCTTGGCAGAGTTGATGGTTGCCTGCTTCAGGATATCCTCGTTCGAGAATCCGAGCATTTCCTTTCTAAGACGGAACTCTCTCATTGGATCGGTCTTGTAGAGGTCGAGAGCCACGTCGGTTCCCCAGCCGAGTAGGATGCCCTTGTGGTTGTTGTACGCATTGCACAGGCTCTCCTTGATGGTGTCGATGATGCTCCACATCCTCTTTCCGTTATAGGTGTCAGGCATCTCGAGGATCTCATCGATTGCGAACATCGTGAGCACGAGAGCAGTGTCCTGCTTTGTGTCATCGATGTACTTGAGAGTATCCTCGCTGATCATTGAAGCGTGTTCGATGGTGTGAACGCCGCCCTTAACGCACATGTCGATGGCGGTCTTGCCGTGCGCATGGACGGAAACATATGATGAGTTCCTCTTGGCGACCAGGACAGCAGCCTCGATCTCATCCGGCTCGAGGATAGGATATCCCGGCTCGTTTGAAACCATGAGAAGGGATCCCGAACCGTAGAGCTTTATGAAGTCGGCTCCCTTTGCGAAACTCTTCCTGACAGTATCCCTGAAGCCATCTGAGCCGCAGGAGAAGATGTCAAGGGTATCGAGCGTCGTCCAGTTGGAGGAGATTATCGGTCCGCTCGTTGTGAGACGAGGCCCCGTGATCTTTCCCCGGTTGATCATGTTTCTAAGATGCATCGCAGCCCAGGAATGGTTGTCGCCCACGTCACGTACAGTGGTATAGCCGTCCTTGAGGAGCTCCTGTGCATACCTGTAGCTGTTCATCGTGAAGACAGGATACGGCTGGTTTGCGCCCTTCATGAGGGCGTCCATGTTCTCATAGAAAAGATGAACATGAAGGTCGATGAGTCCCGGGAGAAGGGTCTTTCCTCCGAGATCCAGGACCCGGGCATCTTCGGGCACTTTAGAGCCGAGAGGCAGTATCTTCTCGATCTTGTCGCCGTTGACAAGGACATCGCCTTCTGCGAGGTCTGTACCCTCAGTCAAAAACGGAACGAATCTGCAGTTTTTCAAATAAAGCATTTTGTTTTCCTCCTGTTTCTTTTTCCTTAATATATATCAGATTGAATAATAAGGCCGATTGTTGTGTCTGCACTGTCAGTCAGATCAGCATCAGTCCGTTCATCCATTCAAGCAGAGAAGGAAGGAACCAGACTCCGAGGATGCCGAAAGCAAATACCAGATACATGCAGACCTTATCGTTCAGAACGTCGAAATCGCGTGAGATCCTGACCGGGAAGGTCTTAAGGGCAGACATCATGAGCAGAGCCGTTGACCCGGTAAACATTACCGGAGCAAGATCGATCAGGTAAGGGACCAGGGACATGAAGTGGCTCAGAGTGACATGGTCCGGAATGATGGAATAGTAGATGCCGAACACATGATGGAGCACTCCTCCGTCAAACAGAGCCGCGCTCGCGCCGTACGGGTAATGAATGTACGACATCAGGAAGAATCCCAGGCTCTGGATAGCCAGCAGGATCATCCAGGGGAATCTGACCATGCTGCTCTTTTCATAAATCGAGAGCAGCATGAAAGGCACCAGCATTATCAGCCACTGAGGGTGCCAGGTTATCGTCAGAAAAAGAGCGCCGTAGACCGCCAGAGGTATCCTGTATATGACCGAGCCAAGATCATCACTGGACGCAATGTATGAAAGGAAGACGATCACCGCATAGACCGTCAGGAACAGAGATACGCCGGCGAAACCGTTCGGAAGTTCTGTCCGGAACAGTCTTTCGATCATCAAAGCTGTAAAGGAACCGGAACCCGCCGTTCTTCCGAGGAACAGAAGGGTAGTGGGGATATACAGCCAAAGAGACAGCAGTAAATATCCTGCAGCCTTTACAAGCTTCTTTTCCGCATAGAAGACAAGAGGTATTATGACCAAAAGGGCAAAAAACTTGCATACCGTTGAAATGCCCATATATATCATGGCCTTTTTCATGTCCTTCTTCAGGTACCGAGATAATCCGGCAAGAAGGAAGAACAGCCCTATGGAGTCGTACTGCCCCATGATGAGGCAGGAATAGAAGGACAGAGGGTTAAGGAGAAAGAACAGTGATGCGTTAAGACTGTCACCGTCGGACATTCCCAGCCCCTCGCATATCTCCTCAAGCTTAACCGCGCAGGCCAGGAAGAAATACAGGCTGACGGCTTTTGCAAAATATATGAAAAGATACTCGTTTACGAGAACAGGAAAGATCTTTCCCAAAAGAAAAACCGGAAGAAGTGCAAGCGAAAAGATAAGGTAGATGAATATGTTGTAGTTTGCGCCGTTCAGATAGTAAAAACTGTTTGAGTGTTCAGCCACGATCCCATAGAAGCTCAGGGCTTTTCCCGAAAACAGGCTCTGAAGAAAGATGTAGCTGTGATTAGCGGTCTCCCATAGATCCGGGTGAGAGAAAAAGACAAAGAACACCAAAAAGATGACAGAGATAACGATCCTGTCAAATGAGGATATTCTTTTCAGATAACGTCGTATCATCTTCTGAACCACCCGGTCGATTTGAGTCTGTATTCAATATATACAACTTAACAGTTGAGCTTGTCAAATGAGTGCGGGAGAGATGAAACCTTCCGGCAGGGACTTCGCGTAAAAGACCGAAACGGACCGGCTGAACAGCCGGTCCGTTTTCCTGTCGGTTTGTAATATCAATAGAGATGGTAGACTTCTCTTCTCCAGTAGTCCATGTTGGCCCTGTCCTTCATCTTTACAAGACGGAAGGCGGCATCCTGAGCCCACTTGAAGCTCTTTTCGGCTGCTGCCGCAGTGTAGTCATTGAGCATGTCTCTTGCGTAGCGGTAGTTCAGATCCTTGAGTGCAAGGAAGACCTTGTCCATCTGAGGTTTTGTAACATCCCACTCTTTCTCCATCTCGGCGATCTCTCCGTGGATGACAGGGGCAGCGTATGTATAGTCAAACTCCATGATGTTCATAAGCATGAAGAAAGCTGATGAAGCTCTTTCCGGATGATATGTGAAGTCGGAGTCATCAGGAGTGAGATGTGAGCGCTGCGAAGCCTTGAAGCTCATCCATTCATATCCTTCAGGAATAGTGAGCATTCCCTGATAGAAAGGAACGAAAGGATTGGTGCACGGCCTGAGATGAGCTCTCCACATGCAGTTGAGCTCATTGACCTCGTTAAATTCCATTACGAGGCTTTCCCGGGTGGTGTCGCGGCATATTCCGTAACGGTGCGGACTCATCTTCGGATCCTTCTTGAGATCCTCTTCCCATCCGGTGTAGTGTGTGCGGAGTATCTTCTTGAGGTCTGCAGGAGCATACTTTCTGTCTGCCTTGACCGAGAATGTCCTGTAAGGCTTAGGCTCGCCCGTGAGAGCGGTCCATGCGATATCCGAACGCTCGGTATTGGAAGCGACAAGGCAGGAAGGAGTCATGTAGGCTTCAGTGAAATCAAAATCAGAGTAATCGCCTTCCTTAGCAGGCTTGTACCAGCCGTTGCGGAGAGGGTAGTCCACCAGCGTTTCGGAGAAGTAGAACTTCTTGTGCTCCGTGTCCTTGAGATCCACTTCGTGGATCGTGTACCAGTTCGGTATATATGCGATTTCGTCATCGCCGACCTTCTGGGCGACATAGTTCGGACCGGTCGTGGCCTGGAACATCCATGCCTCATCCTTGTCAGCTATCGTATAGCAGCGGGAAGACCTGTATCCGTAGGTCTTAAGCAGGTCAGCGGCGACCTGTACGCCTTCTCTGGCGGTAGTGCATCTTTCTGCTATGAGTCTTCTGAGCCCTGCGCCGATACCTTTCGGCTGAGGATCCGCATCTGTTGTCTTGGCCTCTACGCAGCTGTTTGAAACGACAAGCACGCCATGCTCGTTAAGGAAACCGTCAGCAAAGCTTTCTCCGCCCGGACACCTTACCTCAGACCAGTAGTAGGCACATGTCTCAGGCACCTCAGGGATCCTGACCTCAGGACAATCATCAAAAATGAGATACTCGCCTTCCTTGTGCGTAACTCTGGGCACCATATGCAACTGTGTAAAGCTTGCAGGATCGTCTTCACCGTGTGCAACCAGGACCTTTCCTGTGGTCGTGGCATTCTTGCCGATAATGATGGTACTGCAGTTATCTAGCTGTTTCATTATTATTCTTCTCCTTTCAGTGAGATTAATGCTTTCTAACTCTACTTTACCATTATCACAGGATTAATTCAATAAGTTCACCCAAATTGCCGCAGAGGTGAAATCTTGGTGAATGATTGCCCGCAGGCGCTACAAATCCAAGATGTCTGTGATAAAATGCATATGGATATAATATTAGGAGGGCATTTACATGGCAAAGAATACTGTGGACGGAATCACAGAGGACATGAAGAAAGCAATGAGGGATTTCCTTATGGATCCCGAGAAAACCATAGATAACGCAGGAAAGTTTCTGACAAAGGTATTCAATGAATCAGTGGAAAAGTATACCAGAGGAGACGGACCGGAAAGACTGTATGTGTTCGGAACCGGACATGCGGGCGTCACGGAGTGCTACAACACATGTTTCGCAATCGGAAGGAACAACAGGTTCTTCGTGACGGATGCCGGAGGCGGAAACGGAATACTTAAGATCCTTAAGGACATGAAGATACCGCTTGCAGCCATCAGCGACATATTTGTCACGCATGAGCATACGGACCATATTATCGGAGTCATATGGCTGGTAAGGATGCTTTCTTCCGTGATCTCAAGAGGAAAGTACCAGGGGGTACTGACGATACACGGTCATGGGGAAGTGCTTGAAAAACTGGATGCCCTCTGTCGCCTTACGCTCGGAGAAGACATCTTCACCAAGAACGAAGGCGTTGTGGTCCTTGACAGGGTCGAAGACGGCGATTTAAGGATAATTAACGGAAACGAAGTCACATTTCTTGACATACATGCAAAGAAAGTCAAGCAATTCGGCTTCTCGATGAAACTGTCCGGTGGGAAGACACTGACATTCCTGGGAGATGAACCGTACGACGAGGCCAGCAGAAAGTATGTTGAAGACTGTGACTGGCTGCTCTGTGAGGCGTTCTGCCTTGAATCGGAAAGCAGCATACACCGCCCACGGAGAGCAGGACACAGCACGGTAAAGCAGGAAGCTCTGATTGCTGAGGAAAACCGAGTTAAGAATTTAGTGCTCTGGCACACGGAGGATACTACCCTTGAGAATCGAAAGGACAGATATACTCAGGAGGCGCAGACCGTTTTCTCCGGCAATGTATTCGTACCGGATGACAGAGAGATAATCATATTGGAATAATTAAGAGTGTCAGTCTATCGTGTTGTCAGAATTGGCACGCAATCCCCGTCCTCTACAGGGCGGGGTTAGTGCCGCTCTATTGATAATATATATCCCTTTTCATAATGAATGCATACGAACAGATATAATAATGATTTGCATAAAAAAACTCGCAGCTAGGCGAGTTTTTTGCTACTTGGTCTTTTTGTATTTGGAAAGCAGCTGTATAAGTCCGTCCTCACACTTTGACTTTTCCATCATCAGGCCCTGGTTCGAACCTATCATGATATAGATCATATCATCTGTTTCGAGCACATCGAACAGTTCGTCATAACCTAGTGAGGCGTTTGATGCTTTTGTGCTCCGGAGAAGATGGTCGTCAAAGAATTCATAAGTGTATTCCAGATTGTCGTTCAGCTTTCCGGATTCCCAGGCCTTCTTTATGTTTCTGCTCTGTTCGAACATCATTGCAAAAGGGAAAATGACCCGAGCAAAGAAGAAGACGCTTGCAAGGTTGAAATCCCTTTTGAAATTCAGTATCACCATCAGGATCATGCCCCGCTCAATCAGTCCGACACGGAGCCACAGCTTTCTGTACCTGTTTGCAACAGTCTTGGCGAAAACCTTGTATTTTTCAAAAGTGTAATTGCATTTTACTGTGTATAACGGTTCCATTGTTTCCTCTTATCCCAAGTTTTTCCTGTCTTGATCCCCGTCTGCCTTGAACATGGTGAAATCCTTTGTGTCAGAAGTGAAGAAATAATAGTCGATGTTCTTTTTCCAGAGAGGATCAAGATAGTTTGGAATTATATTCACATCGTTCTCGGAGCGTTCCGTAAAGCCGGCAAGGCTTCCGTCCACACCGAAGGAATACATGTCGCAGTATTCACAGTCAAACTGCTTCATAAGCTGGTCTATCTGTCCGCCGAGAAGCCTGAAGTCATCGGCTCTTCCGATGTAATCCACCAGTCTGAGCACATTTCCTTCTTCGCCTTCATTCAGCCTGAAGACAGCCAGTGCGGGAAAGATGCCGTCCTTTTTGATCCCGTATACCATGTATCTGTAGTACGGATATGAGAAGTATCTTCGCTCAACGTACCACAGATCCTTGTGAGGATGAATCTCTTCAGGAAAGGAAAAGACATTTTTGATGCTGTCGATATCCTTGAACTGTTCGAGACAGACTCCTTCAATAGGCTCACTGTCAGTGATCACCTTGGCGGCAACATCCGCCACCATGTAGCTTTCCCTGTCTGAAAGCCTGTAATAATGCTTCAGCTGATCCGGATGATATCCCAGGAAAGTGTAGAAGGGCATGGTGTTCTGCCTGATGTTGTTGCAGGCCATGACTTTTGCATTCGTAAGGGCCATCATGTTCCCCATTAGTTCAAGTCCGGCTCCGTTGTGACCTTTCTTCCGGAGCCAGATGGAGATCCAGATATCGCTGTCCTTTTCATGGGAGGAAGGAATGTATCCGCATACTGCTATTATCTCTCCGCCTTCTTCCAGAACGTAGAAGTTGGTCATGTCTCCGTCGACATAGTAGTATTCGAAGAATACCGGATTGTTGATCAGAGGATGCTCGCTGCCCCAGTTGGCATTCATGAACGATACCAGCCTCTCCTTCCGGGAGAGCGGAAGCCTGTAGATGCTACTCAATTACGCTTCCTCCGGTAACAGGCAGGTTGACGCCGGTTATGAACCTTGCTTCCTCACTGAGAAGGAATGCAATGGCAGGCGCGACATCATCCACGGTGGCGTTTCTCTTCATGGGGTGTTCAGCCCGTGCCGCCTCAACGATTATATGGCTGGTCTCCGCAAGGAACTTGGTTTCGATCATGCTGGGGCTTACGCAGTTGACAGTCACTCCGTTCGGCCGGAAATCGACTGCCATGCTCTTGGCAAGTCCCGCCAGGGCGCTCTTGGCCATGATGTATGCCGCGGTGTTCTTCGGAGGATTTGCCAGGATATAGCTGGTGGCTACGAACACGACCCTCCCGAATTTGGACTTGGCCATCTGCGGCACGACGACCTTGGAGATCTTCGCTGCGCTGAGCACCTGAACGTTCATGTCCCGGAGGAACCTGTCGGTATCGAACGAGCGGAATCTTGTGTTGACTACCCTGAGAGCAGGGAAGTGAATATAGTGAGTGAACCGGATCTGTGAAGACGAAATGTCGGATACGAAATGGTCGGTGTCTTTCGGGTCCGAAAGGTCCACATCATGGTATTCGTAGCGTATGCCTTTGCTGTCAAGAAACTCCTTCAGGGAGTCTCCGTCCTTGAAGCTCTGAAGGAAGAAGTAGTCTCCAGGTCTTGCCACCATTTCGATGACAGCTCTGGACAGATCGCTTCCCGCTCCTGTAATGAGATAGTTGCTCATAGTCTTACCCCCAGCTGAATGTTGGCCTTGCAGACCTTTTTGCCGTTCTGGTTCTTAATCTCTCCCTTGACAGTAACGACCTTGAAACTGTCATTTATCTCCCGTATCTTTCCCGTTACGGTCAGCGTGTCGCCCGGGAATACGGGATTTGAAAACTTTGTTTCCACGCTGTGTAGCAGGCAGTGCTCGCCCGGAAGATAGACTCCTGCGAGAGTCGAGAACATGGAGCCGAAAAGCATCCCGTGGCAGACCCTGTCAGGGAAACCGTGGCTGGTCGCATAATCCCTTGATACATGGATCGGGCTGATGTCGCCCGTTATCTCGATGAACTTGTCCATCATCTCTTCAGTGATTGTGACCGTGAAGCTTTCGCTCATTCCTACTGAAAGCTGGTCGAATGTATAGCTGTTCATTTGTCAACTCCAATATATTGTTAAAGATAAGTATACCAAAGAGTAAAACCTCTTGCAATTAAAGGCACCGGTCTATGACACCGCCCAGCTTTCCCAAATTCCTTTCGACTATCTCGATGACCAGATAATCGGAAGCTTCCCGCGCCAGCTCCGAACCGTTCACGGAGAAGGAGTGGTAATATACTTCCTCGAAGCAGACATCCATATACTCCTGCAGTCTCCAGGAGAAGGAATCTCCGACCAGGGATACCGTTATCTGACTCTGTGCATCGACCGGTTCCGCGGCCGGAACGAGATCTCTGTTGTCTGCGTACAGATCGTAGAGATTGCATAGATTCGCTATATCCGACTCATAGTAGTCACCTTCGGAAAAAGCATTGTCCCTGTACGGAACGTGTGAAATGTTCATGGCGTCCAGCAGCATGTCCATGCAGATATATGCGCCTTTTCCCGTCCAGTGGGTATCGGCCTTGAAGTACAGTGTGTCATCATCTTTGGCGGTATCCTTGAAAGCCGAGGTGGGATCAACGAGGATGATGCCGCTTTCTTTTATAAGCTGTGTCACCTGATCCTTTCGTGCAGGTGCAGAGACCTTCTTGAAATAGCCGGGGAGATATGAGGAATAGACATCCTCCTTATTTGGGATGATCACGAAAACGAGCGTCTGCCCTCGCTTTTCGCATTGCTCCTTGAGCCTTTCCAGTGACGATGAGATCTCCGCCAGTTCCTCATCGGAAAAAGCGTTGGTCCCCCGGTAGTCGCTTAACGGATCGGTATCAAGTTCGGATTTCAGGAACAGGAATCCGTTCCTGCCGACCGCGACGCTGTCGCTCCTGACCGAATTGAACAGCTTATAGCTCATCAGGGAGATGACCTTGGAAAGCCTTCTCCTCAGAGGGAAATGATCCGATATGAATTCGCTGTATGCGTCCGGCAGATCATTAATATCCGTATTTGACAGTGCGGGGATATCCCGCAGTTCTCGTTTTTCTATCGATGAGATGTCTTCCGAACCCACCCCCAGAAAGAACAGGGCGGAGAATATGAAGATAAAGGATAGAAAAACAGCGTTCAGAAATCTGTTCATGTCTCTTAAAACTGGAAATAGATAAACGGGTTATATGTGTTGCCCACAAGGGATGACACGCTCAGGAACATCAGCGCCGCAAGAATCAGTGTTTCAAGCAATCCGGTCCTGGAGCTGTCTAGGATCCTGTCCTTAAGTTTGAATGCTGACTGGACTGGCCCGCAGAAGGCAGCGGCTGTCACCACCATGACGAGATATCTCAGGTCGACGAACATGCCGGCGGAGACGACCGTGTCAGGCACCCATCTGAACATCACGCTCAGCATGCGTATTGCTCCCGAAAGACCGTTGCCTCTGAAAAGCACCCAGCCTATCATTACCACCGTCAATGTGTATATGGTGCCGATCATCCTGTGCTTTTTCAGGCTATCTGACAGAAAGCTCCTTTCGATTATCTGAAAAAAGCCGTGATACAGGCCCCAGAAGAGATACTGCCAGCTTGCCCCGTGCCATATGCCCGTAAGCGTGAAGACGATCAGAAGGTTGAGCAGCGTCCTTTTAATGCCCTTCCTGTTGCCGCCGAGCGGTATATATACGTATTTCCTGAAGAAGGATGACAGGCTTATGTGCCATCTGGTCCAGAACTCCCTCACCGATGATGCAAGATACGGATAATCAAAGTTTTCCATGAAGGAGAATCCGAACATTCGCCCCAGTCCGATGGCCATGTCCGAATAGCCTGAAAAATCGTAGTAGATCTGGAAGAAATAGCTCACAGCGGCTATCCACGAAAGGGAAGTGCTCATCGATGCGGCAGGCAGGCGGTATATCCTGTCCACAGTCCATGCCATCTCGTTGGCGATCAGCACCTTTTTGCTCAGTCCCAGGATGAACCTTCTTATTCCGTAGGCAAAATCCTGCGAGGTCACTTTCCTGGAAGCTATCTGCGTGTTTATCTGACTGTACTGAACTATAGGTCCGGCTATGAGCTGGGGAAAGAAGGATATGTACAGTGCCAGGTCCAGGAAGTTTTTCTGAGGCGGAGTGTCATTTGAGTATACATCCGCGATATAACTGATGGACTGGAAGGTGAAGAAGCTGATCCCTATAGGAAGGAATATCTCGCTGTGCTGGGAAACAGGTCTTCCGAGGACGGACAGCATTCCGTTCACGTTCCTCATCAGGAAGTTGAAGTACTTGTAATAAAAAAGGAAAGACAGATTGACAGCGACTCCTCCCCAGAGAGCAGCCTTTCCGAATCTGCCGATCAGGATGCCGGCCGCATATGCGACCGTGATCTCCGCCAGCATTATGAGAGTATACACCGGTCCGCCCCACGCATAGAACAGCAGGCTGAAGACCAGAAGTACAAAGTTCCTTATACCTGTCTTTCCGGCCGGGATCAGGTAATAAACAAGGATCACGGCAGGAAGGAAGAAGAACAGGAAAACGAGAGATGAAAAAACCATTTACTGATAAATGCTTCCCAAACCAAAGCAAATGAAAAGAAAAAGGGCGCTGCATATTGAATGATATGCGACACCCTTCCTTTTCGATTAAATATTAGATAAGTCTCTCTATGAGATCGACCATCCGTCCGACGTTCTCAAGTCCGGAAACGTCTCCCAGCCGTATCTTGATGTTGAACTTCTTCTCGATGGCAACGAGAAGGTTTATCTGCTCAAGGCTGTCCCAGTCCTCGATGTCGTCTGCGGTAGTCTCATCGCCTATGACCAGTTCCTCGTCATCGAAGATGTCGCGGAAGATCTCGGTAAGCTCTTCATATATCTCACTTCTTGTCATTGGAGTCACTCCTTAAACTATTGTCATCTTGATGACCTCGTTCTTATCGGTATAGTCCCGAGGCACATCAAAAATATATCTTTTTTCATTTTCATTGTCAACAATGCATTCGAAGCCCAGAGTCTCATAGAAATCCCTGACGATGACGTTCTTGACGGTAGGGAAGTAGGCAGCGGTGATCCTCTTTATGCCTCTTGCCTGGCACTGTCTGACGATATAGTCGAAGACAGCAAGCTCAAGGTCTCTCTTGAAGACTCGGCAGCTCATTACCCACAGATCCATGTTGGCGACTTCGCCGTCTATCGATGCGATCCGGACAGTGGTGATGCCGTTGTCGCCGAACTTGTCGATCAGCTTTGCATAGACTGAGATGTACTTGTCCGGATTGTCGGTGATCTCTTCGGTCTCGCCGGAGGTGTAGCGCCTGGTCGTGAAGTTGAACTGGTTGGTCTTGTTGATCAGCTGAGTGATCCTTTCAAGATGCCGGTGCGAGAATGCGCCGATCTCTCCCGTCATGTCAAGGCTGAGCAGGTAATCCTTGTAGTCCGCAAAAGATGCCTCGCTGGCTGCTCTCTGGGCGTTCTGCTTGTACATCTCATTGCGCTTGGCATCGTCCTTGGTGAAGGACGTGATCTCAAAGAAGCCCCGGCGGTCGATCGCCTTGATGTATTCCTCAGGGGCATTTACCTCAGGAACGGTTACAAGAGGAAGCTGAGTCCTCACTATCTCTCTCTCCGCAGGGTTGTCATCGATGAACACGAGGCTGTCTTCGCCGATGTTGATCTCCTTGGCTATATTGTGGATGTTGAGGTGCTTCGGCTCCCAGTTGGCCTTGAAGCAGATAAAATCGTCCACTTCCAGAGGAGCTTCCTTTCTCTCGGAGAAGCCCTGCTTTGCGATCTTTTCCTCGTTCTTCGAGGCGACGTTCAGCATGATGCCGAGACCCGTGAGGTTCTTCAGGTACTGCTGGAATTCGGTGTAGCTCATGCCCCGAGGCTGCTCGTTTCCTATGGCGATGCCTTCAACTCCGTCGTCGCCGATGATGCCGCCCCAGAGCGTGTTGTCAAGGTCAAGCACTACGCTCTTCTTGTTCTTTCCGAGAGCGGACTTTATGATCTTTGCAATCGAGAATGCCAGGTCCGGGATCCTGTCAACGCTGAGTGCATACTTGTACAGGTACCAGTTCTCGAGGTTGTGCCAGTTGTCAAGACCGACGAGCGATGCGAGGTAGTTTATGTCATTGAGATAGACATTGTCCTTCGCGGAGACATATTCGGCAATGGCAAGGTTGAGCCTTGTGATGAAGTTGACCGTTCCCTGCGGAACCACCGCGTCCTTTGAACCGAACATGCGGTAGAAAGGATATTCGAAGTTGTTGACGATAACGACCCGTCCGTAGGAGAGTGCCTTGTCGATCACAGTCTTCCAGCGATTCAATTCGCTGTCGAATTTCTCCCGGACCCTTTCAGGTGAATCCCGAGGTACCGGAAGGTCGGTCAGGTTGTGTATGGTCGTATGGATGTAGATGAAATCAGGGGCAAAGGAAGCAAGCTTTCCGTCATCGAAGAGGAGCTCTTCGTAGAAGCGGTTGTATCCGCCGGTCAGAAATTCCGGCCTGATGCCCTGGTCCAGAAGGAAAAGCTCGAGGACAGGCTTTATCTCGCCTATCGTGGATCCGGACAGGATAGCAATCTTCTTGTCGATCAGTCCTTCCTTTGCGATGAGCTCCTTCCTGATGCTCTTTCTTTTCTGGAGTATGTATCCGTTGTCAAAAGGATATGTTAATGCAGACATATGTCTTTTATCTCCTTAATGTTATTGAATGCTGTTTACCGGCCGCGCCGAGCGCGGACTTTCACCGATTAATTATACCACCCGAAGCGGCACACATACAACATCGGCATATGTAAATTATCTTTGAACAGACCTGTGTTCTTAACGGAATATTAATGTAAATGATACTGTATTGTAACAGTTGCAGGCCTGTGCGAGGTTGAATTTTGACGGCGGTATATATATAATATAATCGAATTTAAATTCGCATTATTTCGCATGTATAAGTTTACTTTAGAAATCCACCAGCTATGCTGGTGAGAGTAATAATCTT
>CAZDOS010000007.1:0-46243 GCA_964507095.1 uncultured Oscillospiraceae bacterium
TGTCCTGTGAGCTTCAGAGTGCCTCCGTCTACAGTCAGCATATAGTCTGCGTGTATGCAGTCATCTTCAGAATCTATGGTGAGGATACCGCTCTTGATGGTGACATTCGCGTTTGCGTTGATCCCGTCGTCAGATGCATCGATGGTGATGCTTCCGGAGCTTGTAGTAAAGGATCCGTCGAGCTTTATGCCCTTGGCTGTCCGTGACCGTCCGCCTTCAGCTTTTATGGTGATATCCGTACCGTTATTCGTCATGGATCCGAGTGTCCGGATTCCGTCATCTATGCTTTTGATCACAAGCTTGCCGCCGTTCAGAGTGATCAGTACATCCTCTGCTGAGGTGATAGAGTCCTCATCGCCTGAGTCGATGCCGTCACTTCCCGCGTCTATCGTCACATTTGAAGAAGTATATGTGAAATAATCATTTACATCAATTCCGTCAGCGGCCGCCTCGATGTCTATCGTCGCCGATTCGATCGTCAGGCTGTCATTGGCGTGTATGCCGTCTCCGTCCCGGCTTTTGACCGTGAGTGTCCCGCTTCCTGTGAGGGTGATGTCATCCTTTGAGAATATTGCAGCGTCCTCGCCGGTCGAGTCTGTTCCGCTGACCGTTATTGTGCTGTCAGAGACTGTGTTGATCGTGATCGAGCCTGCGTCGGCAACATATATCGCTGGGCCCCGGTCTGATGTCAGTGCCGCTCCGTCAAGGACCAGTGTGACGGAGTCCTTCGTGTCAATATATATCGTGCCTTTGCTTTCTCCTGAGATGGAGTAGGTACCGCCCTTGGTTATATTCTGGCCGGATGAGATGTCCGTGCTCTGTGTTTGTATCTCGCTTGATGTTCCTGCCCCATCATTTGCCGACAGTTTAGGGAGCATATACATCGCTCCCGCGGCTGCAAGTGCAAGCGCTACAAGGCCTGCAAGTATCTTCTTGTCTTTCATTGAATAATACCTCCTGTATGGATGCTCCTACAGCTCGCTTGAAGCAGGAGCGTTGGTGTTGAGGTTGACTGCGAGGTTGCCGTTGAGTACGCGCATCTCGTCAATAAGCTCTTTCATGCTGACATTGTCCCTTAGCTTGAGTTCATAGCAGAGTTCGTAGACGCTTCCGAGGTTAGCTGTCTTGCAGCTGATCATCTCGGTCCTGTCAGAATACTTTGCCAGGGCTCCCTCGAAGGTCTCTGCAAATTCCATGTCTTCAGGAACCTGGATCCTCAGGTACTTGTAAGTGTTCTTCTGGCTGAAGACGGTCACTTTTGAGAGGATTATCATAAGTATGCTGCAGAGGACTGCAAGGACGAGCGCAAATGACACATAGCCTGTTCCGCAGGCGAGTCCTGCCGCCATAGCCAGGAAGACAGTCCCGATATCAGAGGCTCGTCCCGGCAGGGAACGGAACCTGATCAGTGAGAAGGAGCCAGCTACCGCTATGCCGATTCCCAGGTTTCCGTTGACCATCATGATGACTGTCATGACCATCCGGGGCAGAAGAGCTGTCGTTGAAAGAAAGTTTTCACTCGATTTGTATGAGAGCTTGTATGAATAGCTAATGATGAAGCCGCACAGCACGCTTACCGCGAAGCATATGATGAACGACTGAATTGTTATCGTTGTTCCGATTATTGATGTAAACATTGTTGATTCTCCTTTAGTTGCCAGCCGCCCTTGAGACGGAATCCCGGTCGGCGGCTGATGTTTTCAGCATGGTATATATCTTTCCGTATTTTGAGAAGGACTGGTCGTGAAGTCCAAGGTCCGAGAGTATCTCGGTCAGCCACAGGGGATACCTTCCGCACGCCTTAATCTCTGTTACGATCGTGTCATGTCCGGTGAAGGACCTTTCATTGCCGTTGATCTTCATAGATATGTTTTCAGTCCTGTATCTGATGTTCTCGTCAAAAGTGATCCTGAGATCGTTGTCTTCGATGCCCGAATATGCTGTTCTATGATAGGTAATGAACATAGCGGGAGTCAGCTTGTATCTTTTCAGGAAATAATCTATCTCCCTTTCTATCTGAGTGCCCGTCTCCTCAAGACCTCTTTTTCTCATAGCCTTGAGAGCCCGGAAGGGGGTTATGTCTATCCTTCTTTTCTGCCCGAGGCCGTTGTGTTTTCTCTTTATTTCCAGGAAGGCCTTGTCGTCAAGTTCGCAGGGAACGTATGAACGGAGCCTTATCTTTTCCTTGTATGCACTCTTTGAGAGGCATTTGGAAACTATGTCGTTATTGACTGTGTCAAAGTAGATGTTGTACAGATCATACTCGGGGTAGTGATCCGGTACCACATGGTCTGAGATCCTTCTTTTCAGCTCCTCCGCATGGGAGCGGGAGAGGACGAATTTCTTCTCTACTCTTTGAAACGTATTAACTATGGCCATTTCGACACCTCCTTTTTACGCTTCCATTATCCCACCCGAAACTGAAGTGAATCTGTTCTGAAAGTGAACCTTGAGTGAACTTCGGTGAGAGAAAAGTGAAAAAAGGCATTGACCCTGACGTAACGTAATAGTATATAATCCAGAAAGGAAGGGAGGTTAACTCAATGACAGTCAATGAAGTGAGCAAGCTGACGGGACTGACGATAAGGACGCTCCAGTACTACGACAGGATAGGGCTGTTCAAGCCGAGCATGGTCACCGATGCAGGCTACAGGATATATGACGGGAAGGATCTGGAAACGCTGTTTCAGATAATGATGTTCCGTGAGCTTGAAATGCCGCTCAAGGACATAAAGCGGATAGTGACCGATCCCTCTTTCGACAGGACGAAGGCGCTCGCCCGGCAAAGAGAGATGCTTTCAATGAAGCTGGAGCATATAAAAGGATTGATAGAAATGACCGACGGAATGATGAAAGGAGAAAAGAACATGGATTTCAAGGGATTTGACGATTCAAAGATGAAGGAATATGCACGGAAGGCAAAGCGGGAATGGAAGGACACCCGGGCATGGAAGGAATACGAGGAAAAGTCCGGCAGCAGGACGGATGCGGAAAATCTCGGCCTTGGCAAGGGTCTGATGGATCTGTTCAGGAAGGCCATGGAGCTGGAGGACAGGGATCCTGCGGGGAAGCCGGCTCAGGATGTCGTGAAGGAGATCCAAAGCTACATCACAGAGAATTTCTATAAATGCACCGATGAGATACTGGCATCTCTCGGACTGATGTATGCCACTGAGGAGTTCACTGCGAATATCGACGGCTATGCCGGAGAGGGAGCAGCACGGTTCGTTTCAAAGGCTATAAAGGCATATACGACAAAATAAAAACGGCATTTCAGGCAACGGGAGAAATATCCAAAGGAAATCATTATACCGGGAGGAGCGCTACGACATGTGCTCCTCTTTTTTGAGCCATACTGTCCAGCAAATGAGCAGAAACGGCTCGTCAATTATGTAAGCATTCGTGGCATTGAAGAAGAAAACATAGTATAATCTTTTTCTGCAGGAGGAAGATTATGGACGCATTTGAAAGAGTTGAACTTAGATTCGGTACAGTCGTCAGGGTGTTCTATGATGTATCTCATGAAAAGTATCCAAGGCAGCTGGATCTTTTGAATGACTGGTTGCCCGGAATGATAGTGTTTGAGAGAGAAGGAGATAAACGGGACGCCGAATACTTGGATGACCGCTGGATGATAGTTGCATCGCGAGTAAACGGGAGCCTGTATGCAGGTAATGATCCAAGAGTTACCCAGATAACGGGACGACTCATCGGCACAGCAAAAGGGAATGCCGAAAAGGAAAGAAGGGCTGCAGAGTCCATACAGAAGCATCTTGCGGAGATGTTCGTGAAGGTTCCGGAATCCGTGCGGCTGGTAAAGCAGACAGTAGCAATGAAACTGGATGTTCTGAACAACAGCCAGCTGACCGAGCTCGGAGGCAACCTCATGGACTACTGCATGGGTCTTGCATTTACCAGAGACACGATGGATGAGATGGACAAGTATGAAGAGGCTTTTCCGATGGATGACGAAGTTTATGGGGATATAGTCTACAACGCGGCCTATCAGCTGTCTCTGGACGATTATGAGAACCTGGTCAACGGTTATACATGGCTGATAATCGGATCTCTCCTGAGGAACCGGGCAGGCAGGGTGGCCAGGATGTTCCAGAGCGGTTTCGCTCCGGTGAATATAAAGAGAGGCGAGTATGACATGCTGACAGATCAGGTAGGTTATCTTTTCATGTCCGATGAATATGAACCGGTCTTTGACGGAGATGAGGAGGACATGGAATTAAAGTTCCCGGATGTCAACTGGATCTGCGACGGCTGCGGTGACCTGTTGAACAGGCAGAAAGGCTTCACTGATGAGATTGGCGTTTGGCTGTGCAGAAAGTGCGGATATCTGAATGTGATCGACTACGATAAGATATTTGACAACAGGGAAGACTATCTCAATGATGTACACAGATTCTCTGAAGAGCAGTTCACAAATGCGATCCGGTTCAGAAAAAGAGAACTTGATAAAGATGATGATTAAACATAGCCTGTATACGGGCGGCAGAAAAGCATCCGGCTTCGGCCGGAGCTTTTTTCTTGGAAAAAACTTGGGTAAAGACAATTATATGCAGGTGATATATGCTTAAACCATGCCATATGGAACAGTTATCAAACAGAAGGATGCATCCGAAGAAAAACCGCATATCAGGAGATTTAGGGTATTGACCGTTCCCCAAAGGACAGAATTATACTCGTTTCAGGGTATGTCTACACGGAGATCAAAGGATGGATAAGAAGTTATACACAGTCAAGGAAGTATGCGAAAAGTACTCGATAACGAGAAAAACACTTTTCTACTACGACAGAATAAACCTCATAAAGCCTTATTCAAGGCAGGGGGTACAGCAGCATAAAATGTATACCGAGGATGAGCTTAAACTGCTGGACCGAGTCCTTCTGCTGAGAAAATGCGGGCTCAGGATCGCTGAGATAGTCGATTTTGTCAGAAACAGCGATACAGCAAGGCAGAAGGCTCTTCTTTTGAAGGTGCTTGAAAGGCTCCAGAAGGAGATGTCTGATAAAGCATCACGGATAGACAGCCTGAAAGGACTCATCGCAGAATTGAATTGAAAAGAGTTTGGGTATAAGACCGGAACGGTCCGATTTGAAGACACTTTAAGCTGTTGAATGCCCTTGCGGCAAATAGCAAAGTAAGGTTTCTGTTTGAGTTGCTATCATTAAACAGGTTTATTTGGAGGCAAGTAAATGAAGAAGATAATATCATTGTTACTATTCGTCGTCATGTTGCTGTCCCTGGTGGGCTGTTCGACAGATGGTGCCGGGACAGTCCAACATGCAGGCAACAGATCATCGATCGTAAATACCAAAAGGAATTATGACAAGAATGATCCTGAAGCTGTACTGGATGAGATATATAACGATTTCTCTGACACGACGGATGCCCTGCTTGATGCAGAGAAGAAAATGTTCGATAAAGTGGGAGCGACTTATGAGGAATACGTTAAAAATAAAGGCCTTATAGATGATTGGATAGATTTGGTAAAGAAAGAATCGGAGCTTTTATTTGAAAGGACTCAGGAAAACTCTGCCTTATATTTTGATCTGATAAGCAAGGATGAGCGCCATTCGGACAGCGAGTATATGGATGAAGCAATCGATGCATATTATGAGATAGTACACGATGATGCATTGGATTTATATTATGATAGATTACATAATGATGCCATGGATGATCTATATGACCAATACCATAATGGAATAATTGATAAAGCATATAAAACTCTTGAATATAAAGAGTGGTCTGAACGGGTCAGCGAATCATTTAAAACCTGGACAGGTGCCAGTTCTGATATTTACAGTCTTTGGATAGACGAGTCTTCATATGCATATGGTCTATGGTCAGACATGAGATTTGAGCTTGTTTACAATAATAATTCTGAAGTCAAGGACAAAATCGCAACGTACAATGCTGAATATAACGCGGAAAGAAAGAAAAAAACCGAAAAAAAGGCAATACTGGATAAAGCACGAGATAATGCAGTAGATCTTGATATACAATATGAGGTGCTTCCCGATGGTAATGCAGCTGTAGTCGGTTACAGCGGCAATGGAAACAGAGCGATAATCTCATCAAAATATGACGGTCACCAAGTAGTAAAAATAGCAGATTCTGCATTCGAGAACTGTTCAGGTCTGCAATTGATCTCCATATGGGCAGACCTCGAAGAAATAGGCAACAACGCTTTTAAGAATACCGGTCTGCTCGAGATCACCATTCCCAGTGAAACCACTATCATAGGTGACCATGCATTTGAAAACTGCAAAGACCTGATGACTGCGAGCACCTGGGGCAATCCTAATATAGGAAATTATGCCTTTGCAAATTGTGTTAAGTTGGAAGGAACAAGTATTTCTAGTGATACTGGTTATGTCGGAGATCATGCTTATGATGGCTGCGAAAATCTGGAAAGCGTTGTTCTGTGGGGAGTGGAGATTATTGGTGATTACGCTTTTGCAAACTGCAAGTCGATCAGCCAGATCAGAGTACCAAGCGAGACCAAGTCGGTAGGAAACCATGCGTTTGACGGATGCACAGAACTCTCAGATGTGCACATTTGGAGCGAAACAGCCATAGGCACAGATGCTTTTGCAAATTGTCCGAAACTGGAAGACAAACCCTCTCCAAGAGGAACGGTCCTTAGAGTTCCGGGCAGTAACAAGCAGACTGATAATGCTTCGTCCGCATCAGCCAGTCAGTCTGCACGGTCTGAAATAGATGAAAGTGAGCCTCGGAATCTTGTAAACGGAATGCGTCCGGAATTCATCGAAGCGATGAACAGCTATGAGGCCTTCTACGATTCATATATCGAGGTCTTAAATAAGTACAGTGAGAATCCGACTAATCTCACGATCCTTACAGAATATATGGACCTCCTGTCCCAGGCAGAAGAAATGGATGAAAAGTTCAATGCATGGAATGACGGCACCATGAATGATGCGGAAACAAGCTACTTCATTCAGGTCAACAGCCGAATCATGCAAAAACTGGCGAATGCCTATTAATGTGTCGATTCCTTTCCGGTTGATAATACGAAGTTAATAAAGATGCTCACAGCGTTTTCGGCTGTGAGCATCTTCTTACTTTATCTTATTCCAGATGTATCTCCTTGTACTCGAGAGGAGGCACCTGTTTCTTTGTCTTCTTTACGTAGGAGGCCAGTATCTTCATGGCATCCTCCGGCTGGATGTTGGTGCCAGCTCCTGCAACGCAGCCGCCCGGGCAGCCCATGCCTTCTATGAGACAGTGCGTGAGTTTGCCGGCCTTTGCCAGCTGGAGGATCTTCTTGCAGTCTGCAAGTCCTTCTGCATGGTGTATATTGACAGTCGCATCAGGGTAATACTCGTTAAGGCATTCTTCGATGGCCTTGGCGACCCCTCCTGCAACGGCATAGCCTCGTCCGGCGCCGCTGTTCTCCACATTGAACACTTCGCTCCTGTCATCCAGCGTATCAACTTCCGTCAGGTCTTCGCCCTCAATGAGTTCTACGCCTCTTGCATCGAACATAGCCTGAAGCTCCTCGAAGGTGATGACGAAATCCACATCGCTCCTGACGGATCTGCGGCTGGCTTCCAGTTTCTTTGCAGCGCACGGACCGACAAAGACGACCTTCGTGTCCGGATTTTCCTTTTTTACCCGTCTTGCGGTTGCGACCATAGGCGTAAGTTCACGGGAGATATTGTCTATCATGGTAGGGAAGTAGATCTTTGCAAGCATGGCCCATGAAGGACAGCAGCTGGTGAGCAGGAACGGAAGTTCGCCCGTTTCCACGGCCTCAGCGTAATGAGTTGCTTCGGCGATAGCTCCCACATCTGCTCCGTACGCGACTTCTGCCATGTCGTAGAAGCCCAGATCCAGCAGAGCCTGCCTGAGTTCTACCTTTCCGACCTTCTTGCCGAACTGGCCGATGAAAGCCGGGGCAACGATCGCGGTGACCTTCTGTCCCGAGCTGATGGCCTTTGACAGCTGGAATACCTGCGACTTGTCGCTTATAGCGCCGAACGGGCAGGATACCATGCACATTCCGCAGGAAACGCACATGTCCGGATCTATCCAGGCGCGTCCCTTGTCGTCCTTCTTTATTGCATTCACGCCGCATGCTCTCACACAAGGGCGCTCCTGCTTTGCGATGGCATCGTACGGGCAAGCCTCCTTGCATCGGCCGCACTTGATGCACTTTGACTGGTCGATGACCGACTTTCCGTTGACCATGCTGATGGCATCTCTGGGACACACATAATGGCAAGGGTGCGCCACACAGCCCCTGCACCGGTCCGTGACGGTATATTTCTTCTCATCGCAGATATCGCATGCGGAAGGGATGACCTGCATGAGAGGCGGCTCGTAGTACTTCTCATCGACATTTGAATACTCGATTCCTTCCGTGAGGTTCGTTGCCCTGTTCTCAGGCATGAGAGTCATTCCGAGACTCAGTCTTACTCTTTCTCTTGCGACCTCGCGTTCTCTGTAGATGCTGTCTCTGAAGACAGGAAGGTCCTTCACTACCTTGTAGGGTATCTCTTCAAGCATCTGAACCAGATTTTCGGGATTGCTTTCAAATCCGAGGTTGGTCAGTTCCTTGAAAATGTCGTGTCGTGCCTTTCTGACGGGGGATTGAAGGTATCTCATGATTATTCTCCGTTTCTGTATGTTTAATGTGCTGTAAAGTAAAATAGCTTAACAATATGTTTTTGCCTTATTTTGCAAGCTTGTCGGCGGTGTTGAGCAACAGCCCTCTAAGCTGCAGATTATCCTTCCACTGCTGAGGTATTGCATCATAGCCGATCATTGCTCCGACTATGTTTCCTGCGACCTCGGCTGTCGAGTCACTGTCTCCGTCATGGCTGGCGGCCACGCATATGGCTTTTGAGAAATCATCCTCATATCTCAAGGCGCAGTATACTGCTATTGCCAGCGTTTCTTCGGCCACCCAGCCTTCGCCTATATCAATGAGATTGGTCAGATCCTTCTTGCCGTTTTTAGACAGCCGTATTGCCTTGTCTATTATGTCCCTCAGTTCGTCCACATGCCTGTAGCCCGCGAACATGCTGCAGACGGTGTCTCTGGCTTCAAGTATTATCTCCTCTAGCCCCATCTCCTTTTCGGGGTATATTATCCTGTTAAGTATATGCACCAGAACCGATGAAGACATGTAGCCCAGAGGATGGGTATGTGTTATGGCGGAGGCCTGAGCCCGCAGCATGTCTATGTCCTCGATGGTGAACTCGGAGGAAGGCTTGTACTTGAGAGCTATCGGAGCTACTCTCATCACTCCTCCGCAGCCCTTGCTGTCGTTTCGAACATCAGAGATATAGTCGTCAAGGTCGATGTCGTTCCTGAGGATTTCATCCAGTGAATCCAGACATGTGTTTCCCGGCGCTCTCCTGTGGAAGAGATCGGGAAAGTACATCATTGACGAGATGAAGTCGGTGCCCGCTTTAGGGTCCCGTGCCGTGTAATCCTCAAAAGACGTTCTCTGGGTGACCAGCCAGTCCAGGTAGCACTCCTTTATATAGTGCAGCACGTGCAGCATCCTGTCCCTGTAGCGGGGCATGGACTCGGCGATGTTCAGCGCGTCTGCAGTGAAAAGGGTCATCTGGGTGTCATCGGTGAAACAGGCTGTGTTTTCGATGAGAGGGAAGAGATATCTGTCGGCGATCTTGCCGCCGTATGTGTCGATGATCTCTTCAGTCCACTTGAACTCCAGCGGGGCGCCCAGGGCATCACCCATGGCACCGCCCAAAAGGCAGCCTCTTATCCTGTCTGTGCAGATGGTCCTGTCTCCGTTTACAACGGCTTGTCGATATTCTCCGTAGTTGTTGTCCATGCTGAATTTCTTCATAAGCATCACCTCCTCAATAATGTCACACATATTATACCATATGCCATATTACTTCCGGTCGCCCGAAAGGTGACATGCCTTAAGCTGTCCGCAGAGAACGTATATACTGACGGATCAGGTAGCAGTTTTACTGATCATGCAAGACCGATAAAGACCTGAAATGGTGTCAAAGAATGACATAAAATTAACAGCACTTGCGACATCAGTTAGTATCCGCTTATGCATGCTCGGTTTTACGTCATTTTCGAATTGTCTTTTTTGATACAAAATCGATTTGGTTTTGTGCATTACGTACATATTGTTTACAATTTGTTAACTATTTATTGCCAATAATTAAAAGAAGTGCTAAAAATAAAGATAGAAAATCAGGTGAAATTTCACCGGAAAAGGGAGACTATTATGGCAACTGTAAGTCTGCAGCACATACAGAAGATATACCCTCAGTCACGGGAAGAGAAGAAGCCCAAGAAGAAGAAAAAGGACGACGAGCCGGTAGAAGAAAAGACATATACTCTGAAGGTCACCGATGAAGGCGTCGTAGCGGTCGATGATTTCAATCTCGATATCGCCGACAAGGAATTCATCGTCCTGGTCGGTCCTTCGGGCTGCGGAAAATCCACGACACTCAGAATGGTCGCAGGACTTGAAGACATCACAAGGGGAGATCTGTACATAGACGGAGTGCGCGTGAACGACGCTCCTCCGAAAGACAGGGACATCGCGATGGTGTTCCAGAATTACGCCCTTTATCCTCACATGTCAGTAAGGCAGAACCTTGAGTTCCCGCTCAAGATACGGAAGATGCCGAAGGATGAGATGGACAGGAGAGTGAATGACGCTGCCGAGATCCTGGGAATAACCCAGTACCTTGACAGGAAGCCGAAGGCGTTGTCAGGCGGTCAGAGACAGAGAGTTGCCATAGGAAGGGCAATAGTCAGGGAGCCTAAGGTGCTTCTGATGGACGAGCCTCTCTCCAACCTGGACGCAAAGCTCAGGAACCAGATGCGTGCCGAGATCATCAAGCTGAGGCAGAGGATCAACACCACCTTCATATATGTTACTCATGACCAGACGGAAGCCATGACTCTCGGCGACAGGATAGTCATCATGAAGGACGGCGAGATCCAGCAGATAGGCACCCCTCAGGAGGTGTTCAACGATCCTAGGAACATCTTCGTTGCAGGTTTCATAGGGATGCCTCAGATGAACATGTATGACGGAAAGTTAATCAAGAAAGACGGCGGATACGCCGTCGAGGTCGATGGAGCAGTTGTGCCGCTCTCAAAGGAGAAGTGCGACAACCTGGCAAGGCGAGGAGTGGGCGAGCAGCCTGTTACGGTCGGATGCAGGCCTGAGCACATAACTCTCGAGGGCGATGACAGTGAGATGCTGGAAGGCATCGTTGACGTCAGCGAAATGATGGGAAGCAGCGTGCATCTCCACATCAACTCCAACGGAAAGGACGGTATCATAATCGTTCCTACGCTGGACCTGGGCAACAAGACATTTGCCTACGGCTCAAAGATCAAGTTCTCATTCTCGCACAACGCGATCCACGTGTTTGATCCGGAGACGGGAAAGAACCTTGAGTTCGACTGATAACAATTAAGGTATTAACCGGACAATGTGCCGGAAAATATAAAAAAACACTATTTTTAGGAGGAACTTCAAGATGAAGTTAAAGAAACTTCTCGCACTTGGCCTTGCAGCAGTGATGTCGCTTTCGATACTTGCTGGCTGTTCAAGTTCAAGCTCAGAGGCACCTAAGGGTGACGGTGAAAAGGTTGCTGTCACAGTCACAGTTTGGGGACCTCAGGAGGACCAGTCCGAAGAGAACGGAAAATGGCTCCAGACAGAATGCGAAAAATTCGCTGCTGCTCATCCGGAATGGGATATCACATTCGTATACGGTGTATGTTCCGAAGGTGATGCAAAGACAAACATAAGCACAGACCCTAGCGCTGCTGCAGATGTTTACCTCTTCGCCAATGACCAGATCCCAGATCTGCTCAAGGCAGAGGCCATCGCTGAGCTCGGCGGTGCAACAGTTGAGCAGATGAAGGCTAATAACTCAGCCACAACTGTCAACACAGTTACTTATGACGGCGGCATCTACGGATTCCCGTTCACAGGCAATACATGGTTCATGTACTATGACAAGTCCGTCTTCACAGAAGAGGACATCAAGAGCCTCGATGCAATGCTCGAGAAGGGAGTCGTTGCATTCCCTCTGACAACAGCTTGGTACTTCGGTTCATTCTATGCTGCCAATGGCTGCACATTCTTCGGACCTGACGGCACAGATGCCGCTGCAGGCTTCGACTTCACAGGCGACAAGGCCGTGAAGGTCACAGAGTACCTCGTTGGTCTCGTAGGAAACCCTAACTTCAAGAATGGCGATGTCAACTCAGTATCTGACGCAAAGGCATTCTTCTCAGGCACATGGGATTACCAGAAGGCAGTAGACGCCTACAAGGAGAACCTCGGAATCGCTGCAGCTCCTAGCATCACCATCGACGGTGAGCTCAAGCAGCTGAAGGCATTCGCAGGCTCAAAGGCTGTCGGTGTCAACCCTGCAACAGCTCTCTACGCAGAGCATCCTGAGATCGCTGTCGCTCTTGCTGCATGGCTTGGCGGCACAGAAGCTCAGCAGGATCACTACACACTGAGAAACATCATCCCTACAGATGTCAACATCACTGTAGACGATGCACTCGCAAAGGCACAGATGGATGCCATGAACTATGCTTCTATCGTCCAGCCGCTCCAGGCTGACATGGGCAATTACTGGGGACCTGCAGGTTCAATGGGCGAAGAGCTCGTTGCCGGCACAGTAACTCTTGCAAATGCCGCAGAGAAGACAGAGTCAATGAACACATCCTTCAACACACCATCTGTATAATCAACGTTTGATCAATTAAACAACCATAAGTCTGATTCATCCGTATGCGGCAGGCGACTGCCGCATACGGAATGGATCGAACGGGCACAGCCCGTGAAGGGAGGCCGGTATGGCCAGCGATAAAAAGATCAGCGCCATGAACGCACTGAAATACGGCGATCTGTATACGAGGGCTTCCGCCCTTGTGATGGGCATGGGTCTGATCGGACACAAACAAGCAGTTAAGGGACTGCTCATACTTCTGTGCGAGGTCGCTTTCATATTCTACATGATCAAATCGGGCATCCACTCCCTGAGCATGATGCCCACACTGGGCACCGAAGCGCAGGGCAAAGTATGGAATGAAGCAAAACAGATCTATGAGTACACCGTCGGAGACAACTCGCAGAGGATACTCCTGGCAGGCGTCGTAACCTTCTTTGTCATATTAGCCATAATCGTTCTCTGGGTGCTTCAGATGAGGCATTCGTACTCACTGCAGCTCAAGGCGGAGAACGGTCAGCACATTCCGACACTGAAGGAAGACATAAAGAGCCTGTTCGACAACAAGCTGTATGTCACGCTGATGACCCTTCCTTGTATCGGAATACTGGTGTTCAACATCGTGCCGCTGGTATACATGATATCAATGGCATTCACCACATATTCCAAAGAGGGAAACCACCTCATGCTGTTCGACTGGGACGGGCTCAATCAGTTCAAGAGAGTCCTCAGCCTGAACGGAAGCGTGGGCAGACAGTTCTGGTCAGTCCTTGCCTGGACCGTGACCTGGGCGATCTTCGCCACCTTCCTCAACTACATTCTCGGAATGATCCTGCGGATGGTCATCAACCGCAAGGATACGAAGGCAAAGGGCTTCTGGAGATTCTGCTTCGTTCTGTCGATAGCCGTTCCTCAGTTCGTGACTCTGATGATCATGAACATAATGCTCCAGCCTTCAGGCGCAGTCAACGTACTGCTCCAGAACCTCGGGCTCACTACAGGTCCTCTTCCTTTCTGGACCAGCAAGATATGGGCTAGGGTCACGATCATAGTGATCAACCTGTGGATAGGTATCCCGTATACCATGCTGCAGGTCACCGGTATCCTTCAGAACATACCGGGAGAGCTATACGAAGCGGCAAGAGTGGACGGCGCAGGTCCTGTGAAGACTTTCTTCAGCATAACCCTGCCGTACATGCTGTTCGTCACTACCCCTTATCTCATAGCGAGCTTCGTGGGCAACATAAACAACTTCAATGTCATATACCTGCTCTCGGGAGGCGGACCTACATATGTGGGAGACACGGCCGGTCAGTCCGACCTGCTCGTTACCTGGCTGTACAAGCTGACCATCGATCAGCAGTACTACAACCTGGGCGCAGTCATCGGTATCATGACATTCATAATCCTCTCGATTATTACTCTGGTCACGTACAGGAATTCGTCATCGTACAAGAATGAGGAGGCGTTCATGTAATGGATACACAGGTAAAGAAAAACAAGATGAACCCGCGCAGGGTAGCCATAAACGTTCTTGTTCACATTATGCTTGCTATCCTTGCGGTAATATGGGTGCTCCCAATCTTCTGGATAGTTTTGACGAGCTTCCGTGCGGAGCCGGGCGCATATACAAGCACGTTCCTGCCTCAGGGATACACACTCAACAACTACATCAAGCTCCTGACTGACAGAAACGTCCTGAACTTCCCTAAGATGTTCGGCAACACGCTGATCATCGCTATCTGCTGCATGGTCTGCAGCACGTTCTTCGTGCTGTCGGTGGCCTACAGCTTGAGCCGCATGCGTTTCAAGATGCGCAAGCCTTACATGAACATGGCCATGATACTGAGCCTGTTCCCGGGCTTCATGACGATGGTCGCCCAGTACTTCATACTCAAGGCGATGGGCCTCACAGAAGGTTCAGCCATCAGGATAGGACTCATAATCGTGTACAGTGCCGGCACAGGTCTCGGATTCCAGATCTCGAAGGGCTTCTTTGACACCATACCGAGATCGATCGATGAGGCCGCCATCATAGACGGCGCCACCCAGTGGCAGGTATTCACTCTGATCACGATGCCTCTGGCAAAGCCTATAGTCATATACACGGTCATGACATCGTTCATCGCGCCTTGGGTCGACTTCATATTCGCAAAGGTAATTTGCCGTGCCAACGCCGACCAGTTCACTGTGGCGATCGGTCTGTGGAACATGTTGCAGAAGGAATACATTTACCAATGGTACACATGCTTTGCAGCCGGCGCGGTTCTCATATCCATACCTATCGCGCTATTGTTCCTCTATATGCAGAGGTACTACGTGGAAGGCATGTCCGGAGCGGTAAAGGGATAAAAGATGAAAAAACTGAAACTGAAAAGCTGCCTGGCAGCATTGCTGACAGTCTTATTGGTTACAGGATGCACAAAGGCAGCAGGCACACAGCCTGCTGCCTCATTGGTTCAGATGACGGAATACAATTCCTCTCTGGAGATGCAGCCTTCAATAGACTTCAACAGAACTACATACGAGATATTCGTTTACTCCTTCCGGGACTCTGACAAGGACGGGATAGGAGACATCAACGGAATAAGGAACAAGCTGGACTACATACAGGATCTCGGCTTTGACCGGATCTGGCTGACTCCGGTATGTCCTTCGCCCACATATCATAAGTATGACGTGACGGACTATCGTTCCATCGACCCGAAGTTCGGGACTCTTGAAGATTATGAGGCACTCATAAAGGAATGCCACGACAGGGGAATGCTGGTCTTCTTTGATCTGGTTCTGAACCACACCTCTTCGGAGCACGAGTGGTTCAAAACTGCCTGCGATTATCTCAGGAACACTCCTGCGGATCTGGGCTATAGCGTGAATGACCTTGAGGCGTGCCCATATATCGAATACTACTATTTCTCCAAGCAGCCGGGGGAGGGATACGCTCCTCTCGAGGGGACTGACTGGTATTATGAAGCAAGGTTCTGGTCCGGAATGCCTGACCTTGATCTGGATAACCCCAGAGTCAGGGAAGAAATTGCGGACATCATGAAATACTGGCTGGAAAAGGGCGTAGATGGCTTCAGGCTGGATGCGGTGACAAGCTATTACACCGGCAATCCGGATGCCAATACGGCCTTCCTGAAGTGGCTGTGCGATACGGGCAGAAGCTTTGATCCGGACTGCTATTTCGTGGGAGAAGCCTGGATAGAGAGACCGATAATCGCGCTGCTGTACAGGAGCGGTATCAATTCATTGTTCAACTTCCCGTTTGCCGACAATTCCGGCATTATCAGGAACCTTTTGAACGGCACCTACGCCGCATCGGACTACGTAAAAGCAATCAATACTTCAGACGAGATATTCAGACAGTCAAATGAGATATATACGGACGCACCTTTCTATACGAACCATGACATAGCCAGAAGCGCAGGCTATTACCGGACGGATAAGGGCCCGAAGACCAAGATGGCGTATGCCCTGAGCCTGCTGATGAGCGGCAACAGCTTCGTGTACTACGGCGAAGAGCTTGGAATGAAAGGCTCGGGCAAGGACGAGAACAAGAGAGCGCCTATGTACTGGTCTGATGATCCGTCCTATGAAGGAATGTGCACCGGACCGGAGGGCATGGATGACTTTGACATGAAGTTCCCTCCGTACGATGTGCAGAAGGATGACGAACTGTCCATATATAACTGGTTCAAACAGGTGATAAAGGTCAGGAGGAGCTTTCCTGCAATTGCCTGCGGAGGCACCCGAGGCGTTGAAGAGATGTCAGATAAGGAAGCAGTGACACTGATAAAGGAACGAGAAGGCTGTAAAGCTGTTATGCTTGTCATCAATTTAGGCCCTGAAACAAAAGCGATAGCAGTTACAGAGCCCGGATTTGACACATTGTCTGCAGTCCTTAACACCAATGAAGACAAAATACTGCTGGAAGACGGGACGATAACAATCCCAAGCATGAGCATTGCCGTCCTGACGCAGGGAGAATGAGAATGACACCGAAATGGCTTAACGACGCAGTATTCTATGAGATTTATCCTCGGTCCTTCTATGATTCCAATGGTGATGGCATAGGAGACATACAGGGAATAATAGAGAAGCTCGGCTACATAAGGGATCTGGGCTGCAATGCGCTCTGGATCAATCCCATATATGCCTCGCCGTTCAAAGACGGCGGCTATGACATCACCGACCACAAGAAGGTCGCTGAAAGATACGGAACCAATGAGGACGCTGCCAGACTCTTCAGAACTGCCCACGAGATGGGTATAAAGGTGCTGCTGGATCTTGTACCGGGTCATACTTCCGATCAGCATCCGTGGTTCAAGGAATCGCAGAAAGCAGAGAAAAATCAATATTCCGACAGATATATCTGGACCCCGAGCGCATTCACCGGCATTTTTGACAAGCCGTACATTGCGGGAATGACCGAGAGGGACGGGGCATACATGCTGAATTTCTTCGCTTCCCAGCCGGCCCTCAACTACGGCTGGCTCCTCGGTAGGGACGAATGGATGTCGACCCCTGACTCTCCGCGGGCAATCAGCACCAGAGAAGCTCTGAAGGACATCATGAGGTTCTGGCTCGACATGGGCTGCGACGGCTTCAGGGTCGACATGGCGGACTATCTCGTAAAGAACGATGACAGGAACAAGAGTGCCACCTGCGCCATATGGAGAGACATAAGGCGGATGCTGGACGAGGATTACCCGCAGTCTGCCCTTGTGAGCGAATGGTCATATCCTCAACAGGCGATAAACGGCGCAGGATTCCACATGGATTTTTATCTGGATCATCATTATAACGGATATAACACTCTGCTCAGGGACTACGAGACTCCGGGAGGGGACCACAGCTATTTTAAAAAGGACTCGGGAGGCAGGATCGAGCGTTTTCTTGATGAATATATCCCGAGATATGAAGCAACAAGAGCGAACGGATATATCTCCATGTTCACCTGCAACCATGACACTCCAAGGCCGGCGAGAACACTTTCCGACAGGGAGCTCAAGCTGGCATACGCATTCATACTGACCATGCCGGGTGTCCCGTTCATTTATTACGGTGATGAGATAGGGATGCGTTATCTGGATGTGCCCACCAAGGAGGGCGGATACCGGAGAACCGGAAGCAGGACTCCGATGCAGTGGAACAGCACCGAGAACATGGGCTTCAGCACTGCTGCCGCGGACATGATATACCTGCCGGTGGACAGCAGCACAGATGCTCCGAACGTCGAGGAATATATAAAGGATAAAGATTCTTTATTAAATACCGCAAAGGAGCTGATCCGGCTCAGACACTCACATGATGATCTGAAGGCGGACGGGGACTACTCGGTCAGGTTCATCGACCGGGACGGCGTGGCGTATCTGTACCAGAGAGAGGGAATGGTCATGGGGCTCAATCCTTCTTCGCAGGAAAGGGACCGGAGCTTCTTCTCAAAAGGCGAGATCATCTATTCCATCGGAAGCCGGGAGATTGGCGACGGAGTGCTTCATCTGGGTCCTCAATCCTTCTGTGTCATCAAATTGGCTTAATGTGGTATATCACATAAAACGGTACCCGAAGGCAGTGCATCTTTGAGCAATAATACAATTTTGCATTTTGATGGTAAAAAATTGCATCTTTTCCGTTGACAAAACCTGCCGTATTCCCGTAAAATACCCACAGTGTGTAAGAATAATATCTTCTCAACCGACAGTGGTTAGGATGAAATTAGTGTGTTATGTATTCGACGCTGTCAGTTGACAGCGTCTTTTTCTGTAAAAAAGAGGATGTTTTTCACCATGCAAGAAACAGGAGGAAATAATGGCGAGTGTGTCAAAAAACCAGAATGTCAACGAAAAAGTAGTTGACCGGGACTTCACCTTTGAGCGGGTGCCGTCCAAAGCAAGGAAATCGTTCTTTGCAATGTTCTTCATAATGTTAGGATTTACTTTCTTCTCCGCCAGTATGTCTGTTGGCGCCCAGCTTGGCAACGGACTTGATCTGACGGGGTTTATTTTAGCCGTAGTTATCGGCGGTGTGATCCTCGGAGCCTACACGGGCATCCTGGGCTACATCGGATCAGAGAGCGGCCTTTCACTGGACCTTCTGGCGCAGAAGTCCTTTGGAACTAAGGGATCCTACCTTGCTTCTGCAATGATCTCATTCACACAGATAGGCTGGTTCGGCGTCGGTATCGCGATGTTCGCAAACCCTGCAGCTGAGGTCCTCGGAGTAAATCCGATGCTCCTTGCCATAATCGCAGGTATATGCATGACATCAAGTGCCTACTTCGGCATCAAGGGAATGGAGATAGTAAGTTACGTATCCGTTCCTCTCATCGCAATACTCGGTGTGTACTCAATGGTGACCGCTTCCGCAGCAGGCGGCGGACTCCAGGCGATCTTCGCCAAGAGTGCAGGCGGAATAAGCCTTTTCACAGGTGTAGGAATGGTCATGGGCTCCTTCGTATCAGGCGGAACCGCAACACCTAACTTCACCAGATTCGCAAAAGACAACTGGACGGCAGTCCTCACAACAGTCATCGCCTTCTTCATAGGCAACACCCTGATGTTCGCTTTCGGAGCAGTCGGCGGAGCCTTCACAGGAAAGGATGACATCTTCTACGTAATGATGGCCCAGGGCCTCACAGTACCGGCTCTGATAGTTCTCGGAGCAAACATCTGGACAACGGCAGACAACGGTCTGTACACAACCGGACTCGGACTTTCAAACATCACAAAGTTCAGAAAGAAGCCGATGGTCCTTCTCTCAGGTGTCCTCGGAACACTGTGCAGCTTCTGGCTCTACAACAACTTCATAGGCTGGCTGAGCTTCCTCAACGCAACTCTTCCTCCGGTCGGCGCGATCATCATGTTCGACTTCTTCACAAGAAGAGACTACTACCGTCAGGAGCGTGCTCTTGAGGCTGAAGAGGGAGTGAACTGGGGCGCAGTGCTCGGAATCATCGGCGGTGCTCTCGTGGGCAACTTCGTGCCATGGGGAATCTCAAGCATCAACGCAATGGTCGTTGCATGTCTGTGCTACTACCTCTACTCCAAGATTGCCGGAAAGAAAGAGGCTTGATCGATGCTGTTTAAAAACGCAAAGATAAAGAATTCAAAGGACAATGCCGACATCAGAGTCGAGAACGGTATTTTCAAGGAGATAGGCGCATCTCTTGCTCCGATGGACGGGGAAGAGGTCGTCGATCTCGGCGGCAAGCTGGTGCTTCCGCCATTCATAGAATCGCATGTGCACCTTGATACCTGCCTGACGGCAGGCGATCCGGTATGGAACATGTCCGGAACCCTGTTCGAGGGTATAGAGTGCTGGTCCAAGAGAAAGGATAAGCTCACGAAGCAGGATATCAAGGAAAGAGTAAACAGGGTAGTAAGGCTCTACGCTGCCAACGGCGTCCAGCATATCAGGACTCATGTAGACGTGACTGATCCTACTCTCCTGGCCATGGAGACTATGATCGAGCTCAGAGAAGAGCTCAAGGATGTCATGAACATCCAGATCGTTGCCTTCCCGCAGGAAGGAATACTGAGCTATCCAAACGGAAAGCAGCTGATGGTCGATGCAGTAAAGATGGGCGCGGATGCAGTTGGAGCGATACCGCATTTCGAGTTCACCAGGGAATACAGCGTCGAATCGCTGAACTTTGCACTCGGACTTGCAAGAGACTATGACAAGCTTGTCGACGTGCACTGTGACGAGATAGACGATGAGGCATCAAGAGGCCTTGAAACAGTAGCTGCAAGAGCGCTTGAGTATGAACTGTTCGACAAGGTAACGGCTTCTCACACGACAGCGATGCATTCCTACAACAATGCATATGTGCTTAGACTGATGAGACTGCTGAAGATGTCAAAGATCAACTTCGTTTCAAATCCGCTTGTAAATACGCATCTTCAGGGAAGGGTAGACACCTATCCGAAGAGAAGAGGCATCACAAGGGTCAAGGAACTGACACAGGAAGGCATCAACGTATCCTTCGGTCATGACGATATATTCGATCCATGGTATCCGATGGGAACAGGCAACCTCAGAGACGTAGTATTCATGGGCCTGCACGTAACTCAGATGATGGGTTATGAGGACATCATGAACAGCTACAAGTTCATCACCGACAATGCAGCCAAGACGCTTCACATCACCGACAGGTACGGTATCGAAGTCGGAAAGCCTGCAAGCTTCGTAGTGATGGATGCCGAAAACTACTATGATGCGCTGAACCGGAATGCCGCGGTCCTGGCATCGTACAAGGACGGAAAGAAGATCGCTGAATCTTCACCGTCTGTTAAGAAAGCACTTTTCTAACACACTAACATATACTGAAACGCTCCGTGTCAAAATGATGCGGAGCGTTTCAGCATTTTCATTTGGTCATATGTTCACAAAATAACTCTATTTGCCGGTGTGATGTATGATATAATCAAAATAAAGAATACTGCGGGGACGACGGTTTCTCTGCAGAACGGCAACGTAAACATGTGTTTCGATAAGGATACACAAGAGACCGATTGCGCACGATCGCGCAGAAAGGGGCGAAGAATGCTACACGAAGTCAAGTTTTTATCATTCAATGAGAGGGACACGGTCTATGGATGGATCTATGTTCCTGCCTGCAAGCCGGTTGGCATTATCCAGCTGATACACGGTTTTGGAGAGCACTCAAGAAGATATCTCCATATGATCACTTCCTTCATGGAGGCAGGATATATCGTAGCAGCTGATGACCATGTCGGCCACGGCAAGACTGCTGTGGAAAACGATACATGGGGCGAATGGGGAGGCAAGGGTTATACGACCATGGTGGAAGACGAGAAGAAGCTCCATGAGATCGTAGTCGAAAAGTATCCGGGACTTCCGTACTTCATGTTCGGACACAGCATGGGCTCTGTTATAGCAAGACAGTATATCTCCAGATACGGAAAGGATCTCAAAGCTGTCACGCTGTGCGGGACCATGGGAGAACAGGCGAATATAGATGAGGGCATAGCTGCCCTTCAGCGGCTCGTTGATGCAGGAAAGGGCGAGACATTTGACCCTTCAGTAGGCCTCGCAAAGAGCGGACCGATGTTCTCCAGGATCCCTGAAGGAGTAAAGCTCGGAAACGAGTGGATCTGTGACGATCCGTATGTACAGATAGACCATGCCGAGGATCCTTTTGACGCCTTTACAAAGCCTACATCAGTGAGATCCATGCTTGCTTTCCAGCAGATGATGAAGGATATCACCGGAACGGAATGGGCAAAGAAGGTCCCTGTTGAACTGCCTATATATAACATTGCAGGAGATCAGGATCCTGTGGGAGGCTTTGGTACCGGAGTATACCAGTGCTCCAACTGGCTGGCAGACACGGGACATGATGTGACGACACTGCTTTACACGGGATACCGCCATGAGATCCACAATTATGCAGAACTCAAGCAGACAGTTGAAGACGGCATAATCATGTTCTTTGACACCTTTATCGATGATGAAGAATAAGTAATAATACTGAAAATCTATGCTTATTGCTCAATGGGCACAAACGAAACCAAAAGCTGCAGATCAGATGGTCTGCAGCCTTTGCTATAATTGATTAAATATCTATTCAGTTCACCAGATACGAAGGTTTTGATAATAAAAGAGGACTGTGAAGAAGAAATATCCATTCACAGTCCACTATTCATTTACAGATTACTCTGCTTCAGCCTCAGGTTCGACCATCTCTACATATTCGAATTCCATTTCAGCACCGGCATCATTTCTGAAGTCTGTCCAGATGAGCTTGCCGTCTTCGGTAAGATCGAATCTTGCTGCCATAGCCTCTCCGAGAACAGTGATCTCAGGGCTGTTTTCATTATCTTCGCTGAATACAAGATCCTGCTGTACGCCTCTGCCGTCATCAACGAGAGCCTCGCCGTCGAAATAGGTGTAGTAATCCCAGGTGTATGCTTCAAAAGCGCTGCTTCCCCAGTGGATATGAACGACAAGGAAGTCATTTACACCATCGAAGTTTTCTGTTGATCCGTCAATTGTGATGGTTGCCCTTCCGCATGCCCATGTGCCGAGGAAGTCTTCCTCTTTGATGGATCCGTCAGGATTGTATTCGTGTTCGCTTGCTTCTTCAGGCTCGCTGCTGTCTGCCGGCTTCTCACTGCTTGAGCAGGCGACGAGTGAAACAGCAAGGATTCCTGAAAGAAGGATGTATAAAAGCTTTTTCATTTTTACCCTCCATATTATTATATAAGCATATGTTATATATTACTTTTCTACCTTAATGTCAAACATATTCGTCTCATTTTAACCATATCGTAAGAATTTTGGCCATAATAGTAAAAGATCCCTGAAAGAAAGACTTTCAAGGATCTTTATGGAGCTGTTTAGCAGATTCGAACTGCCGACCTCTTCCTTACCAAGGAAGTGCTCTGCCTGCTGAGCTAAAACAGCATTGGCGACCCGAATGGGGCTCGAACCCACGACCTCTAGCGTGACAGGCTAGCGTTCTAACCAACTGAACTACCGGGCCAAAATAATAACTCCGTTGCGGAGTTATTATGGCAGGGGCAGTAAGATTCGAACTCACGACACGTGGTTTTGGAGACCACTGCTCTACCGACTGAGCTATACCCCTAAGTGCTTAATAATTATAATCAAAAGAGTGTTGCATGTCAACATCTTTTTGCAGAGCCTCAGGGGGCCTTCAGATGTCAATATATTGTAATTGAAAATGAGAAATACGCTGATGTATAATCAAATAAAGAAACAAGCGGAGGCAGACATGAAATACGCATACAAGAACGGATATATACTCAACGGCGATGCAGATATGACGCCTGTGGAGGGAAAGATAATACTGACAGACGGAGAGCTCATCGTCGGCATAGCAGACCGGGATCGGGATCTTAATGGATATACAGTGATAGATCTGGAAGGCAAATACATCATGCCGGGCCTGATCAACATGCACGTCCACATGCCCGCAAGCGGCAAGCCGTCGACAAATGTCAAGGATCCAAGGAAGACCGTTAAACTGATCACGTCAAACGGTCTGATGAAAAAGATCGGCCATATGATAGTTCAGTCGGCTGCCAAGACCGAGCTCATGAGCGGTGTCACGACACTCAGGACCATGGGCGGCGTTCAGGATTTTGACACCATCGTCAGAGACAGGATAAAGCTGGGCAAGGCGGTAGGTCCGAGGATGCTTGCCTGCAACATGGCTGTTTCGGTCCCGGGAGGTCATATGGCGGGTTCACTCGGATATGAGGCCACTTCGGTCGAAGATGCGGTACGGTTCGTTGAGAAGACCGTGGCCGAAGGCGTCGATCTCATCAAGCTGATGATCACCGGCGGAGTGCTTGATGCGAAGAAGAAGGGCGAACCGGGAGAGATGAAGATGCCCCCTGAGATGATCAAGCGGTGCTGTGACACTGCCCACAAGTACGGCCTTAAGGTGGCAGCCCATGTCGAGAGTCCCGAGGGAGTCAGACAGGCTCTCATAAACGGAGTAGACACCATAGAGCACGGAGCAAAGCCGGATGATGAGATCATAACTCTGTTCAAGGAGAGGGGAGCCTGCCACATCGCTACTTTTTCGCCGACGCTTCCTTACGTAAAGTTTGACAGGGAGATCACCAAGATAACGGATGTTGAGTATTTCAACGGTGAAGTCGTTTTCAACGGTATCATAGACTGCGCAAAGGCATGTCTCGAAGCAGGAGTACCTGTAGGTCTCGGAACCGATACAGGATGCACATACATCACTCACTACGACATGTGGAGAGAGGTAAAGTACTATCACAATTTCTGTGGGGTAACGAATGCCTTCGCTCTGCATACGGCCACGCAGCTCAACGCAAAACTGGCAGGCATAGACCGGATAACAGGTTCGATCGAACCTGGCAAATGCGCCGATATGATAGTGACAAGCATGAATCCTCTGGATGATCTTGAAGCTCTCAGGAATCTGGACATGGTCATAGCCAGGGGCAGGCTTTACAAGGACCCTAAGGTCAAGAAGATGCCTGCCGTAGAAGCAGAGCTGGACAAATACATTTGATTGTTTTTAAGGAATTACTATGAACGGATCGCAACAGGCATTTCAGGAGCGGCCGCAGGAAAATGAAAAGGATATATTCCGGCAGGCCAGCGAGATACGGGATGACATTGACAGGAACATGGACTCCGCAAAAATGAGTTCGACTTCTGCCGCAACTGGCACGAACAGCAAATACACTTACAGCTACCGCTTTTCCGACGGCAGGAATGTCTCTGCCTCGGGGAATGTCTATGATGAGCCGTACGGCAACAGGACAGAGGGAGAAGATCCGTCTGCCGAATATCCTGACTATCTGAAGCTCGACTTTGACGACATGCCTTACCGGCAGCCGAATGAGTACACAAGACAGACCGTCAGTTATAACAGCGATGCTAAGGAAACGGCCAAGAAGATCAAGGAAACTCTTCTTACGCTTCTCATGGGCTTCATTTCAGGCTTTTTCATCCTTGCTTTCATGGCCTTCTTCGGACAGCTGACCAGCGTGTTCATGCTGCGGTGTGCGCTGCTTACCATACCGTTAAAACACGTGAAGTCTTTCAGAAAGAAATATCTGACCCCGACACAGAGTGGGATCCTTGCAACGGTCCTGTTCTTCATCGGAGCAATGCTGTCATAGAATCGAATAGACAGATGCCGGTGCATTAACGACTGATCCTGTTTTTGCATCGGCTTTTCATTATATTGAATGTAAGAAACATGATCATATGTCGTGATAATGTGTGAAAGGAGGTGCCTTTCAATGGAAGATGAAATGATCGTACGGCTATACTGGGACAGGAACGAACAGGCGATAAAGGAATCACGGGCCAAGTACGGAAGCTATTGCACTTCAATAGCTTCGAATATCCTGCAGAACAGGCAGGATACGGAGGAGTGCGTCAATGATACTTGGCTTCATGCCTGGAATGCCATTCCGCCGAGCAGGCCGAAGGTCCTTTCCACTTTTCTCGGAAAGATTACCCGCAACCTTGCCCTGGACATATACAGGAAGCTTCACAGGGAAAAGAGGGGCGGAGGACAGTTTGATGTCGTTTTGGACGAACTGTCCGAGGTCATATCCGGGAAGGAAGATCCTCAAGGCGCCTGGGAAGAGACAGAACTCAAGGAAGAGATAAATGCTTTTCTCAGGTCCGTGCCGAAGGAAAGGCGGTACATGTTCGTATTGAGATACTGGTACGGAGAAAGCGTCAAGGAGATCGCACAGAGATTCTCAATGACAGAGAACAATGTATCAGTCATTCTGAACCGCCTTCGCAACCGGTTGAAAGGACATCTCAATGAAAGGGGCTATGACATATGAAAAAAGAAGATCTTTTCAGTGTCCTTGGCGATATAGATGAAGAGCTCGTCAGAGATGCGGCTGGTTACAGAGCAAAAAGGAAAAGCAAATTCATCAGATGGGCAGCAGTAGCAGCCACTGCGGTCGCGGCATTTGCGCTTGTGTTCAATCTCCCGGGGATGTTCCGGATGGGTAAGAGCGCGCCGGCTGCTGAAGAAATCAAAATGGAGATGGGGACCGATGCCATGGAAGCCGAACCTGAGCGGCCGGCACCTGTACCTGAAGAGAAGACGGAGACAGTTACAAACGGCAGCGCGGTAAGGTACAGCGGCAGTGAGTACAGCGATATGGATAATGTTCAATTCCTTAACAGCGACCGGCACTGGAAGTGGTGGTCTGAATACAACAGCAACATCCCGGCGGCAATGGAAGTGTCTTCAACGATGGAGGACTACTACGCCGAGATCGTGCCGGAACTTCTGCTCGGAAGCAAGGACAATACGGTCTGCTCTCCTCTGAACACCTACATTGCGTTTTCAGTCCTTGCACAGATGACTGAAGGAGAGAGCAGACAGCAGATGCTCACGCTTCTCAAGGCTGACAGCATTGAGACAGTCGATGAGAGATTCGGTACGCTTTGGGCCACCAACAGCATCGATACTCCTCGGCTGAAGAGCATGCTTTCCAACTCCGTCTGGCTGAGAGACGATACGGAATATAACAGCGAATTCCTTGACATGCTGGAAGGTGATTTCCATGTTCAGAGCTTTACAGGCAAAATGGGATCAAAGGAAATGAATGATGCCCTCAGGAACTGGACGGACGAGGCAACGAAGGGCCTTCTGAAAGAGTATACGAAGGATATGGGGTTTGACAGGGAAACAGTCATAAAGCTCCTCTCCACCATATACTACAAGGCTGCCTGGGTAAACTGCTTCAATAGAGAAGCTACCGACCTTCAGACTTTCCACGGCGAGGCCGGGGATAGTACAGTCGACATGATGCATACTGCCGACACAATGCAGTATTACAGCAATGAAAGCTTTGAAACAGTGAGCATGAGCCTGCTCGACAGCGGCAACATGCATGTGTTCCTCCCCAGAAAGGGAGTGGACGTCGAGACTCTTGCGGGCGACAGCAGAGTGTATGAGATCGCGCTCGGAAAGAGGACCGATGAGGCCGCGTATCCGGTCGTGACCCTTGCATTTCCGAAGTTCAGCGTGAACAGCAAGGTGGATCTGATCGACATGCTTAGAAAACTGGGAGTGACGGATATCCTTGATCCGGGGACTGCGGATTTCGAACCTGTTACCGATGAGAGCATCTATCTCAGCAGCGCTGAACATGCAGCCATGGTTGAAGTGGATGAAGAGGGTGTGACGGGAGCTGCCTATACCGAGATGGCAATGGCAGGAAGTGCCGCAATGGTAGAACGCGTACGGATGACCGTAGACAGGCCTTTCCTGTTTATGATCACCGGCAGAGACGGTTCGATACTGTTTGCAGGAATAGTAAGGAATATAGACTGACACTGATCATTCAGATGGGAGGATTGGAGATTTACAATGAATAAAACGGTTAAAAAAGGAATAGCTTTGCTTACTCTGGCGGCAGTTCTGCTTTCGGGCTGCTCTTCAGGCAAAAGCGCTCCACGGTATGAGGGCGGCGGATACAAGTCATCACGCAATGACTATGCCGGAGTTGCCATGTATGTCGATGAAGAGGCATATATGGAATCAGACGGAATGGAGTACCCTGCGGAGGCTCCCGAACCGTCTGAACCGGATGAGTACATCCGCGAAAACACAGGCAAGAAGATAATATATTCAGGCTATGCATATATCCAGACCGTAAGTTTTGATGAAAGCATGAAGGCCATAAAGGATGTAATAGATGGCTACGGCGGATTCATTGAGTCTTCCAATGTCAGGGCATATTCCAACGGAATGCACTACTGCGATATCGAGATTAGGATACCTTCACGGCATTTCAGTGAGTTTATGGAGGGCATGAGCGGTTTCGGCGAGGTCACCAATTCATCTCAGAACAGGGAAGATGTGACAAAGATTTACAATGACCGTTCGATTGAGATCGAATCGCTCACCATACAGAAAGAGCGTCTTATGGATATGCTCAGAAACGCCCAGACGACTGCGGACATGCTTGAAATATCCGACAGGCTCACAACGGTCGAGACTCAGCTTAACAAGCTCAACAGCTCCCTTGCAAACATAGATACGGATGTAGCATATTCAAGGGTGACAATAAGTCTCAATGAAGTTGTCGAGTATACGGATCCCACTCAGGTCAGAAGGACCTCCACCTTCATGGACAGACTGGTGAACGCGGTTGTGGATTCCTGGAAGGGATTTCTTAGCTTCCTGGAAGGTTCACTGTTCTTCCTGATCAGGGCTCTGCCTATAGTTCTGACAATAGCTCTTGCAGTATTCCTGCTTAAGAAGCTGCTTGGCGCGCTTCACATCGATCTCAGGTTCAAGAGAAAGAAGAAGGGCAAGGATGAAGCCGACAATGCCTCTGAAATAAAGGAGTAAAAGACTAATAAAAAGGGTGCGGAACATTCCACACCCTTTTTTGGTGCCGGTGGTCGGACTCGAACCGACACGGTATCACTACCACAGGATTTTGAGTCCAGCACGTCTACCAATTCCATCACACCGGCATTTAAAGCCTGTTAATTATACTATAGCGATATTTAAAAAGCAATACCTTGAAGAGTGGCCCTGAAGGGCGAGGATTATTGAAAAAAAGGATGCCGGCTAGTATAATTTAAGTATAAAAATGATACGGGAGGTCAATATGGACGATTGCTTATTCTGTAAGATAATCAAGGGCGAGATACCATCCACCGTCGTATACGAGACCGAAGATCTCATCGCCATCAGGGACATAGCACCTCAGGCTCCTTTCCATGTGATCATTATTCCTAAGACACATATTCCGGGCCCGGCAGCTATAGATGAGACCAATTATGAGCTGGCCGGAAAGCTGCTTATGGCTGCAGCCAAGATTGCCGTTCAGGAAAAGCTGGATAAAGGTTACAGACTTGTTCTCAACTGCGGTGAGGAAGGCGGCCAGACAGTCGGACACATTCATGTGCATATGCTCGCAGGAAGAAATCTCGGATGGCCTCCGGGCTAGATGCTGATTGAATTATGATATATACGGAGGATGTCCTTCGACATCCTCTGTTAAGTGTTGCTGAGGGTTTTGTATGGCAGACGGTTATTTGCTTGACAAGGATTTTTATGAGAGACTTTGGCTGATCCTGGCCGAAGATCCTTTCGTGTGCGAGGAAAACCTGAAGCTTATACGAAGGATATGCATCAATAACGGTGTCGATGAGGATACCATACGGTCATTCGAACTCAAGAACATCGACTGGAATGAAGTTAAGGACATACTGACATCGGTAGGTTTCTTCGGAGAGAGGCTGGTGACGGTAAGAGGTTCTCTAACAGCCCTTAAGGACTCCGATATCAAGGAGCTTACCGAGATACTCTCCGAGATAGATTTCAACAGGATCGCCGTAATCCTTGACTATGAGGAAGACAAGAAGGGCCTTCCGAAGAAATATAACGAATTGTTCTCTGTTGCGCAGAAAAGGGGATGTTTCCTCAAGGTCGAGAAGGTGAATGAGCGTTTCATGGCCTCATATATCACCGCAAGGGCAAAGAAGAACGGGAAAAAGGTCTCCAATGAGGTCGCCAGGCAGATAATCGCCAACATCGGCAGTGACATGGGGATGCTGACAAATGAGATAGACAAGTACTGCTTCTCCGTGACCGGGGATGAGATCACCATGGATGTGGTCGAAACCATCGGAGTCAAAAACGTCGAGGCGTCTGTATTTAACATAGTTGACCTTCTGAGCGCCGGAAGGGCGGCGCGGGCAATCGAGAAGATCGATGACCTGTTCGGCCAGAAGGAGGAAGCAGTCGATATCCTTTCTTCGCTGTCATCAAGCTTTGTCGACATGCACAGATGCAAGCTTGCTTTGAATTCAAGAAAGACCTACCAAAACGTACACGAGGACTTTGAAAAAAAGAGCAATGAATACAGGTATAAGAAAGCAAGCCAGAATGCTTCGAGGTTCAGCCTCAAGGCACTCGAGAGGATACTGTTCATCCTTCTTGAGGCTGATGTACGTTTCAAGTCATCAATGACTGAAGGGGAGAGACAGAAACGACTTAAGGTCATTGCAGCCGAGATCGCTGCTCTCAGAAATCTAAAATAACTGATCCACAAAAAAAACACGGGCATCTGCCCGTGTTTTTGTTCTTCATGCGCCAATTACCACTTTGTCTTGGTCTCAACGACCTTGCCGGCGATATAAACGTGATCGAGATCCTCCTTGGTGAGGATAAGCGATTCATATGCGGGGTTGAAAGGCTGAAGGATAATTGTATCTCCGTTCTTGAAATACTTCTTCAATGTCCCTTCGTCATCGCCGTAAACGATGACGCCCAGATCGCCGTTCTCAAGTGACGCCTGTCTGTGAACGAGTGCAAGATCCCCGTCCTTGATCCTCGGCTCCATGCTGTCGCCCTTGACCATGAGATAGAAGTATTCGCTCGGCCTGTTCACATTTGCAAACTCCGTTCCCAGATCCTCGTTGAAGGCATACGCGTTGTATCCGGCCTTTACGGTGCCGAGAATAGGAATGGCGTAACCGTCCAGTTCCTTGCCGCCGTCATCATAGATGTTTTCGCTTCCGCTTATGATGTAATCAATGCTTGTATTGAAATATGTTGCCAGTTCCTTGAGCTGGGCAGGGTTGGGACTTGAAAGATTTGTCTCCCATTTTCCTATGGCCTGCTGCGTAAGTCCGAAGTGTTTTGCAAGGACTGTCTGGCTTATATGTCTTTCTTTCCTGAGTTTTCTGATCTGATCGCCTACCACGGTAATCACCACCTTATGTTGTTTTTATGTTCATTAGTATTATACAACTGACAGATGAATTTGTAAACAACTAATTTCAATAATTTTTATTCAATTCGTAAAAAATCAAAAAAAAGTTGTTGACAACACCGAATAGTAGTGATAAACTATACTCGAAAGCAATAACAAGGTGTTTTCGAGGTGAAGAGATGATTAAGCGTAGAAGATTATACAACTTTTTAACAACTCTGTTTGCACTTGGTGCAGTGATGTCACTTGGGATGATTCCAACACTGGGAATTGTAAAATCACTTATCAACTTTGGCGTCTTTGCACTGCTTACCAGAGATTATTATCTTAAGGAAATATCTGTAAGACATCAGATCAAGAGAGAAAAGAAAGCCCTCGCAAGGAGAGCAAGGCTCACCGTTAAGACTTCCGCAAAGGATATGGAAGTTTATTCCGCCTGACCTGTCGGTTTGATCCGTCATCAATCTAAAGTCCGGTCTTCCGGACTTTTTTATTGTCTCCGGCTAACCTATATGTTAAAATGATTTCAATCACAGAGGAGGTAATGTAAATGAATTTCAGAGATCTGGCCGCAAAGACAGAGCGGTATATCATTGATAGAAGAAGATACTATCATGCTCATCCTGAACTTTCTCAGGAAGAGAAGGAGACCACAAATGCGATCGTCAAGGATCTTGAGGAGATGGGACTCGAGCCTGTAAGGTTTAAGAAGTCCTACGGCTGCTACGCATACATTAAAGGCGGCCATCCCGGAAAAACGGTTGCACTCAGGGCAGATATAGATGCGCTGCCAATACTTGAGGAAACAGGTCTTGAATTTGCATCCCAGAACCCGGGTTGCATGCATGCCTGCGGACATGACTCCCACATCGCAACGCTTCTCGGAGCCGCAAAGATGCTTTGTGAGGTAAAGGATGAGCTTTACGGCAATGTCAAGCTTCTTTTCCAGCCTGCAGAAGAGACCGGATACGGAGCAAAGTCGGTCATTGAGGAAGGATTCCTTGATGACGTCGATGCCATCTACGGCTGCCACACATGGGGCAAGGTTGAGTCTCCGTACATCAACATCGAGCCTGGCGAGAGAATGGCTTCAACCGCGCAGTTCATCGTAACGGTCAACGGTGTTTCAGCACACGGTTCAGCTCCTCATCTCGGTGTGGACGCGATCGTAGCCGCGAGCTCAATGATCATGAACCTTCAGACATATGTTTCCAGGAACAGCAATCCGCTCGATCCGCTGGTTGTCACGGTCGGAACGATTCACGGCGGAAGCAGATGGAACGTCATCCCGAACAAGGTTGTGTTTGACGGAACGGTAAGGACTTTCTCACAGGAACTTGTCGACAACTTTGACAAGGATCTCAAGAGGATCTGCGAGAACACCGCTGCCGCCCTGGGCTGCACGGTGGATACAGAGATCAACTGGTACGCCATCCCTGTAGTGAATGACAAGGAAGACCTGAACAGGATCGCAAGGAATGCAGTAATAAAGCTGTATGGTGAAGATGCGCTTGTCGAGATGCCTAAGGAGATGGGAGGAGAAGACTTCTCATTCTACATGAAGAAAGTTCCGGGTGTATTCGGATTCCTCGGAAGCAGAAATGTGGAGAAGGGACTCATCTACACCAACCATCAGGAGCAGTATACAGTAGATGAGGACGCTCTCAAGAGAGGTTCTGCAGTTTACGCACAGTTTGCATTCGATTTCCTTGAAGAGAACAAGTAAATCCTTTATTTTCAAGCAAATAACACGTGTAAGGCTATTAAGCTTTACACGTGTTTTTATATATTTCCGTATCGAATTTGATCACTTTTTCAGCATTTTGAGGATGTCTTCATCGGCTGGGCAGAAATCGTACCGGTCTATCTCGTCTGTAGAGATCCATTTTATGTCATTATGCTCGATTTTCTGAATTTGACCTTCTTCTATGACCGCTTCATAAAGCGTAAGATGTACGTCAATGTCGCTGTAGTGATGATAGATGTCAGTATAGACACTGAGAGGCTTTACGGTGACCGCAATCTCCTCCTGGCATTCTCTTATGAGAGCCTCCTCGAAGCTCTCATTCGGCTCGACCTTTCCTCCGACAAATTCCCAAAGCAGGGCACGCCGCTTTCCTTCGGGTCTCTGGCAGATTAGAAACTTCCTGTCGGGCTTGTCCCGGCCATCCCAAATTAGAGCTGCGACTACTTCTGTCATTTTTCCACCTCGATGACTTCCATGTAGTCAAGACCCTCGGGATCCTTAACGAGTCTCAGGACGAAATCAAACCTGTCCACATCCACCGAGCACCAGAAATCCGGCATAGGGAATACGTCCTGCTGCTTTTCGTCGAAGAACTTAGCTCCGCTGGTGTGCTTAAGCTCCTCTATTCCGCTTTCAAGGTCGATGGTGTATCCGAGCAGAAGTCCCCTAATGTATTCAGCACACAGGTTGTCCTCTTCGATCTGGCTTACGCCCTCAAGGCCCATGCAGACAAGGCTTACATCACTGAAGCCTTCCTTCTGTATGTATCTAGCGATCGCCCCGGCGTTCACGAGACTTCCCGTAAGGACAACATCGGCGTTTACCGCGTTTGCGATGCCCTGCGTGCCTGCCGACGTGGTGTGGACCACGGTCCTGCCTGTGAAATCCTCCCGGGATATCTGACTTGGGCTGTTCCCGAAGTCAAATCCGGGGAGTATGACGCCGTGTCTTTCGCCGACCAGGATGCAGTCGGGATGCTCCTCTTTGTATCTGTAGGCAATGTCCATGTCGCCGACGGGGATGATCTTTTCAGCTCCTCTGGCAGCAAGCCAGGCCTCTACCGTGAATGCCCTGAAGACATCGATGATCACGGCTACGCCCGTAGCCTGTCTTGCGCCTTCGATCATGTGAAGTATCCTGACATCCATATATGCGGTCCTCCCGAGTCCTTGTTTTTCTTAAGTCCTGTTCCTATTTCTTTCTTTTGTCCCTGTTGGAGCCTGCCTTGACCTTGAACATGTCATTAAGGCTCTCCAGATCCTTTCGCATCTTTTCCCTGGGATCTTCCTTCGGTCTGCTGTTTTTCTTCCTGTCGTTCCTGCGTCCGTCATTCTTTCTTGGTTCTCTGACAGGCTTTGGCCGTGAAGGGTCGATCATGGACAGAGAGATCCTCTTGCCGTCTTCTTCGACCTTCAGCACCCACACATCGACGACATCGCCGACCTTGACGACGTCAAGAGGGTGTTTGATGTATCCGTTGGACATCTGGCTGAGGTGAACAAGACCGTCCTGATGCACGCCGATATCTACAAAGGCTCCGAAGTCGATGACATTCCTGACCGTTCCCTTGAGCTGCATTCCCGGCACCAGGTCGTTTGCGTCAAGGATGTCGCTTCGGAGCAGAGGGCTTGGAAGATCATCGCGCATGTCGCGTCCCGGCTTCTTCAGCTCCCGGGTGATGTCATGAAGGGTAGGAAGACCGATGCCGAGCTCACGGCTTACATTCTCTTCTCCCAGCTTCCGAATGTCCTCTGAAATGTTTGAAAGGATGTCGGTCCCTATGTCCTCGCTGTCGTATCCAAGCATGTCCAACAGACCTCGCGCTGCTTCATAGCTTTCAGGGTGCACAGACGAGGAATCGAGCTTGTCCTTTGCCCCCGGGATCCTCAGAAAACCAGCGCACATCGTGTAGGCCTTGGGACCGAGCTTTGAGACCTTGAGCAGCTGATCCCTTGAAGTGAACCGTCCGTTCTCTTCTCTGTAGTTGATTATGTTCTTCGCGGTCGTCTTGTTGAGTCCCGACACACGTTCAAGAAGGGGAGCAGAGGCGGTATTGAGGTCAACGCCGACCGTGTTGACGCAGTATTCCACGACGCCGTCAAGGCTCTCCTCGAGCCTCTTCTTGGGCATGTCATGCTGATACTGTCCCACGCCTATGGACTTCGGATCGATCTTGACAAGCTCGGCTAGAGGATCCTGAAGCCTTCTTGCTATGGAAACGGCACTCCTGATGGTGACATCGTATTCCGGGAACTCCTTCTGGGCAAGCTCAGACGCGGAATAGATCGAGGCTCCGGCCTCGCTCACCACCATGTAGCTTACCTTTCTGTCCAGCTCCTTAATGAGATCGGCAACGAATATCTCGGTCTCCTTGGAGGCCGTTCCGTTTCCGATGGAGATTATATCGACCTTGTTCTTTGAAATGATCCTCTTCAGCTGGCTCTTGGCGATATCCTTGTTGTGGTTGGGCAGAGTCATGTAGACGACTCCGGTGTCAAGCACCTTTCCGGTCCGGTCGACGACTGCCATCTTGCAGCCGGTCCTGTAGCCAGGGTCGAGAGCCATGCAGACCTTGCCCTTTATCGGAGGAACGAGGAGGAGCTGCCTTAAGTTGTCTCCGAAAAGCTTTATGGCTCCTTCGTTTGCCTCATCGGTGAGCGCGTTTCTTATCTCAGTCTCAAGGCTGGGATGAATGAGCCTCTTGAAGGAGTCCGCGATCGTCTCCTTCATGATGGAAGTGCTTTCGTTATCCTGCGCACCCTTTATGTATATCTTTTCTATGACGCCCCTTGCCTTGTTCTCATCGACTTCCAGGGAGACCTTGAGGAAATCTTCCTTTTCTCCGCGGTTGAGGGCAAGTATCCTGTGGGAAGCGACCTCGCTTATCTTCTGCCTGAATTCATAGTACTGCCTGTAGACCGAATCCTTTTCCTTGTCTCCGGAAGAAACTATGAAAGCCTCTTTGGAATAAAGCTCCTTAAGCCGTGTCCTCACCCGCGGATCGTCGGAGATCACCTCCGCGATTATGTCCATAGCTCCCCGTATCGCTGACCGGACATCCGGGACCTCCTTTTCCGGATCCACATATCCTTCCGCCAGAGCACTGATGTCATTTGTACCGTCACACCGCATTATTACCTGAGCTAAAGGCTCGAGACCTCTCTCGCGCGCAACGGAAGCCCTTGTTTTTCTCTTGGGGCGGAACGGACGGTAGATGTCCTCAACTTCGGAGAGAAGGAGAGCCTTGTCTATGGCGGCTTCGATCTCATCGGTCATTTTGTCCTGGCCCAGGATGGCGTCATATACTTCCTGCTTCTTTTCGTCCAGGTTCCTGAGGTAGGTGAGCCTGTCGGAGAGCGTCCTGATCTGAGCGTCATCCAGTTCGCCCGTCTTCTCTTTGCGGTATCTGGATATGAAAGGAATGGTGTTTCCCTCATCCAGGAGCCGGATGGTGTTTTCGACCTGCCATGGCCTGACTGACAGTTCGCCTGCCAGTACCCGGCTGTAATCGGTCTTGAATTGCTTTGTTGTGATTTCAGTCATTTTTAACCTCTGTATCGTTATCTGCAGTTTTCTGATTCCGCAGGCTGTCAGCGGCGCCTGCAGTTTTCTTTCTTGCTGACATGATCATGTATATGCCCCAGACGAGGAATCCGAACAGGGAAGCGGCGATGCCCGCATTCAGGTACGGCGTCCTGTATCTGAACTCGATCTGGTTGTCTCCCGCGGGAGCGTAGACTGCGCACAGTCCGTAGTTGACTTTCTCAATTTCCGCTTTTTCTCCGTTTACGTATGCCGTGAAACCTTCATCGTAAGGGACGGAGAAGAAGACGAGGTTGCCCTGCTTGAGGGAGATCTGGCAGTCAAAGCCGTCCTTTCTCATTTTGAAATACTGGGAGGACATGTTCCTTCGCTTCATGACGTCTGTCGTAAAGGTCTCGAAGGTGTAGTCATACAGAGTATCCTCGTCTATCTTGACGAGCGGGAGATCATACTTATCGATCAGCTCTTCATCTATGTATATTGCCCTGAGCAGAGCGATGCTCCTGTTGCCCGGGGATATGATGGAGATCAGGTCTTCATCGACGTACATGTCATAGGCAAAGCCCATCGGGATGAAGTAATCGTTTACATATACAGTGTACGGGTAATACTGGTCTCTCCTTGTATAGGTTGACGTCGTTGCCTCCTTGATGAAGTTCTCTTCCTCCCAGTTCGGCATCACGACATACTTGACGCTCAACAGGCTCCTGAGAGCGTAGTTCGAATGCGGCGGCTTTGAGGAAACGTCTCTCTTGACTCCCACCTCGGGATAGAAGGACATGATCGAAGGCGAGACCGTGCTGTTGAAGAACTGGATGCACGGTATCCCGGTGAACAGTCCAAGATTGTCATAGCAGTTGAAGGCATCCATCCTGAAGTCTTCGTGATAGTCGTCGAAACCGAAGGTATCAAGAACATCGTAGTTCTGGGGACGGTACAGCTTGTCCCGGTTCCACTGAGGCATCTTGGTGAGACCCATGTGGAGTATGCCGAAGAGCATGATGAGGCCTATGGCGCCGCTCATAAGCTTCTGAGTGTAGTCGCTCTTCTCTATGAAGGACCGGACCAGCACGTAGGTGATGTAAAGGCTGAGGAACGCTATGAGCATGTTCACCCAGTAAATCGCCACTTGATCGGCGAGGCCTATGAAGAAGCCGTTCTCGTTCTTGATCGGGGTAAGGCCGAATACAAGAAGCACGGCTGTCAGTATGGCAGTAGTCTTAAGTCCCTGCACGATCTTATCCTTGTCCATGGCGAAGCTCTGAATGTTCATCGCCACGAGCATCATTACGGGCATATAGTACCATCTGGCGTAATATGAGGAATTCAATGCGTAGAACGAGGAGTTGAAAACAGGCACGAAGGCGGCAACTATGCAGACCGTGAAGATCTTGAAGAAGGAAGACCTTCTGTTGTGCCTTAGAAATACGAAATATCCGAACAGTCCGCCGAGAGCCACAAAGGCCGACATGCTGGTCCACTTGATGGCTCCGCTGGTGAACAGCGAAGGTATGTAAGGAGGATCGGGGGGCAGCAGTGCGCTGGACAGTATGGCAAAGTACTGCTGTACGGTCCCGTACATCCAGAAGCCGAAGCCTGACTGGAATCTGATTGCTCTGGGGTTCTGCATGACGGAGATCCGCGAAGGAATGAACAGTATCATGCCCATGATGCATCCGAGTACCGACTCGAACGCGAGGTTCCAAAACTTCCTTGCAGTGAAAGAGTACTCTTTGGAAACGGTCTTGCATATGAAATAGATGAACAGGAAGATGACCTGACCGATGAAGAAGAAATAGTTGTTCACCAGATTCAGGGCGACTATGAGAGGGAAGACCGCTTTCCTGTCGTTATACATGTATTCGTCAAGAGCCCATATGAGATACGGGAAGAAGACGACTGATTCTATGAAATGGTTGAAGAATATGTTGTAGATGGAAAAGCCGCAGAAGGTGTACAGCAGGGCTCCGACGAGCCGCATGTTGTCGCTTCTGGCATAGCGCCTTAGATAGCCGAACGCGCCCACATTGCCCACTGCGAACTTTAGCATGAGCAGATAGGGCATTACATACGGTATCCGTTTGTACGGGAAAAGGCAGCTGAGCCAGAAGAACGGCGAGCCGAGCAGATAGAACGAATAGCTGTTGACGACGGAGGAACCGAGGTCGATCGCCCAGCCCCATGAAAGGGAACCGGATTTTACCATCCTGTTCATGTACATGTAGAACGGTATCTGCTGGCTGTTGAAATCTCCGGCATAGGTAAAGAAGCCCTTGTCGATCACCAGATAAGGCAGGAACAGACAGAAGGCAGTCAGAAATCCGAGTATGAATGCTTTGAGGTAGAAGTTCTTTCTGATTCTTTCCAATTTATATTCAGTCCTTTGGGAATGGTCGTAAACTAGATCTTTGCAAGATCGTCAAGACACAGGCTGTAGCCCGGGAGCATGTTGTCGGTGAAGTAGCGCACCTCGTCCATGTCCATGTCGTCCAGAAGCTTCTTAGTCGAATTGAAGGCTGCCTTGAATTCGGTGTTTCCGCTTCCGAGCTCTTCCATGCACTTTATGAGGGCGGACAGCCTGTCCGCGGCCTTGAGAAGCTTCTTCTCGTGATCCGTGAGGATGTCACCGGTCATGTAGTGGGTAAGATCATCCTTCATAAAGGGAGCTGCCGTCTCCACCAGCTTTCCGGTAGCGATAGCCTCCACATCCCTGTAGGCCGTCTGCATGGCTCTGCTGTGATACTTGACGGGAGTCGGCATGTCGCCTGTGAGGATCTCCGGGGCATCATGGTACAGCCGGCAGAGTACGACCTTTTCGCTGTCCGCCTCTCTGCCGAACCGGCCGGTGGAGATCATGCAGAGAGTGTGGGCTATGAGCATCACCTGGGTAGTGTGCTGCGCCACGTCCTCGCCGTTGGTCTGTCGCATAAGGCTCCAGCGCGGTATGTATTTAAGTCTGTTCAACAGTGCGTTGAAGTTAAACATCTCTGTTCTCCTTGTAAACTTCTTCCACCAGCCTTCTTGCGTCTTCAAGCGTGGTGAGGGAATTGGTCATTAATCTAAGTTTTGCGGCGCCTCTCAGACCCTTCATGTAGAGTGCGCACTGGCCTCTGGCCTTTCTCATCCCGGCAAGTTCTCCGTTCACTTCACACAGCTTCTCTGCGTGCCACAACAGGAGATCCATCCTGTCGGAAAGAGAAGGTTCCGGGTCTGGATTCCTGCCGCTGAGAGCGTCCCTGACCTGGCTGAAGATCCATGGCCTGGACAGGGCAGCTCGCCCGATCATCACCATGTCGCAGCCTGTGTAGCTGAGCATGCGGAGGGCGTCATCACTGGTATTTATATCACCGTTTCCTATGACGGGTATGTTTACATGCTTCTTGAGAGTCTTTATCGCGTCGATGTCTATGCCGGGAGTGTACATCTGTTTTCTCGTCCTCCGGTGTAGGGTGATGAGACTTGCTCCGGCCTCCCGTACCCGGTCGGCGAGCCGGAGATAGTTGACCGAGTCGCTGTCCCAGCCGAGTCTCATCTTGACCGTAACGGGAACGTCTCCGGCGGCCTTTACGCAGCTCTCGACGATGCGTCTTGCAAGAGGTATGTCTTTCATGAGGGCAGAGCCCGAGCCGTTTCCGGTGATCTTCGGAGCGGGGCACCCCATGTTTATGTCTATGAAATCCGGAGAATAGGTGAGTGCGATCGGCACAGCGGCAGTGAAGTCGGCGGGGTCGAAGCCGAACAGCTGTATGCCGTATTTTCCTTCGTGATCCCAGGTGGCCATCAGCTCGTGACTCTTTCTGTCGCCGTAATTGAGTGCTCTGGCGGAGACCATCTCGCTGGTGCCGGCAGCGGCGCCGAAGGTGTCGCAGACCTTGCGCATGACTATGTCGCAGAAGCCTGCCATAGGGGCAAGAACCGCTTTGTTTTCAGCGCTTATAAGGTCCATCGTCTGCTCTCCGTAAAGGTGTAAAAATCATTCTATGATTATATCATAAAAAAGGTATTTGTGATATACTAATACAAACTGTAACCAGTTATTAATCAATGCTTCGGAGATATTAATGAAACTACTTCGGATAGACGGAAACAGCATAGTCAACAGAGCCTTTTTCGGCATAAAGGTGCTGACCACAAAGGACGGGCAGTACACCAACGCCATATACGGCTTCATGAATATACTCAACAGGCTTGAAAATGAGCTCAAGCCTGACGCGGTCGCGATTGCATTTGACCTGAAGGCGCCCACGTTCCGCCACAAGCTGTATGACGGATACAAGGGCACGAGGAAGGGCATGCCCGATGAACTCGCAAGCCAGATGCCGATACTAAAGCAGCTCCTCAGCGACCTCGGATATGTAAGCGTATCCGCGGAAGGGTATGAAGCCGATGACATACTCGGCACGCTGTCCCGCCGGGCAGGCAGGAGCGGAGACTTCTGCTATATCGCCACAGGTGACAGGGACAGCCTTCAGCTGGTGAACGACTACACTCACGTGATACTTGCTTCCACCGGAAAGAACGAGGAATATGACTCGCGGGCGGTCCGGGAGAAATACGGACTGAGGGTGGATCAGCTCATCGACCTCAAGGCTCTCATGGGAGATTCCTCGGACAACATCCCGGGCGTAAAGGGAGTCGGAGAGAAGACGGCGGTAGGACTGCTCTCAAGCTTTGAGACCCTTGACGGAGTATACCGGAATATCAACGATCCTTCGATAAAGAAGGGCGTCAGGGAAAAGCTGGTCGCTGACAAAGATATGGCATATCTCTCCAGGAAGCTGGGACCCATCTTCTGCGAAGTCCCCATAGATACGGATCTCGCTTCATACAGAGTCGGACGGGGAGAGCCCGAAAAGGCCATAGCGACATATAATTCTCTTGAGATGTTCAACTTCGCCGCCAGGGTGAAGGAAAGGCTTGGAGGGGATGCTGCTTCCGAAGAAAAGCCGCTTCCGAAAGCTGAGGTGGACGTGTCCGCAATCGGCATGAAGAAGGCAGTTATATATGAAAAGGACGACAGCTTCATTTTCGTATGGGATACCAAGGTCCGGAAGATGGACAAGACGTCTCTTGAGACAAGGAGCATGCTTGAAGACGAATCGGTCGAGAAGATAGCCTGGGATTCCAAGGCATTGTACAGGTTCTGTCTTGAGAACGGCATAGACGTAAAGAACATCACCTTCTCTATCGTCCTTGCCGCATATCTTGAGAACCCTCTTGCTGCCGGATATACCATAGGTTCCACGGCGGCATCCCTTGGTGTCGAGTCCGCTTTCCGGTGTGAACTGGAAGAAGCTCCTCTGGTCCAGGGCTGCTACGAGAAGCTGCGTGACTTCATTGAAAAGGAAGACCAGCACCGGCTGCTCTATGACATAGAGATGCCTCTCTCAAAAGTCCTCCGGGACATGGAGTACAGAGGCTTCATGATCGACAGGGAAGGCCTGATCGAATTCGGCGTCATGCTCAAGGAGCAGATCGCCAAGGACCGGGAAGATATCTACGAGATGGCGGGAGAAAGGTTCAATCTCAACAGTCCGAAACAACTGGGACACGCACTCTTCGACACACTGGGACTTCCTGCAGGCAAAAAGACGAAATCCGGCTATTCCACAGATGCCGAGACCCTGGAGGGACTCAGGGACTATCATCCGATAATCGATAAGATACTCAACTACAGGACCTATCAGAAGCTCAACTCCACGTATGTCGAGGGCTTTATTGACAAGATAGGTCCGGACGGAAGGATACATTCGACCTTCAACCAGACTGAAGCCAGGACCGGAAGGATATCTTCCTCCGAGCCCAATCTTCAGAACATACCCGTAAGGACGCCTCTGGGCAGTGAGATGAGAAAGTTCTTCATTGCAGACGAGGGATGTGTTCTGCTTGATGCCGACTATTCGCAGATCGAGCTCAGGATACTTGCGCACATCTCGGGCGACAAGGTTATGCAGGAAGCCTTCATTAACGGGGACGACATCCACGCCAGGACGGCCGCCCGGGTCATGAAACTGCCCATAGAGATGGTGACTCCGGAACTCAGGAGCAGGGCAAAGGCAGTCAACTTCGGAATAGTGTACGGCATAGGCGCTTTCAGCCTCTCCAAGGACATCGGCACGTCCGTGAAGGAGGCAAGGGAGTTCATCAACGATTACCTGCACAATTTCAGCGGAGTAGCACAGTACAGGAATGACATAACCGAATTCGCCATGGAAAACGGGTACGTCACTACGATGTATAACCGCAAGAGGATGCTCCCGGAGATCAAAAACTCCAACAGGAACGTCCAGGAGCTTGGGAAGAGGATGGCCCTCAACACACCGATACAGGGTACCAGCGCAGACATAATCAAGATTGCGATGGTCAGGGTTTACGACAGACTGAAGGAAGAAGGACTGAAGGCAAAGCTCATACTTCAGGTCCACGATGAACTGATAGTCGAATCCCCGGTCGAGGAAGCCGACAGGGCAAGCGAGATACTTAGCTATGAGATGCAAAACGCGGCTAAGCTTTCCGTTCCTCTCAAGGCGGATGTGAACCAGGGCAAGAACTGGTATGTGGCGAAAGGATAGACAAGATGGAAGGTTTTGACATTGACAAGGTAACCGTTGAACCGTTTACCATACAGTATATAGCCGACGTAAGGGAGATCCATTATCCCGTTCTGGACGGATGGAGCATGAAGAGCCTTATAAGCGATCTGGCAAACAATTCCACGATGAGCTATATAGCCGTATATGAAGGCAGAGCGCTTGGATTCTGCTCATATCTTGTGACAGATGACGCTGAGCTTCAGTTCATCTGCACGCATCAGATGTACCGCAGACAGGGCATATGCACCAAGCTCCTGACTGAGACAATCGGCAAACTGCCTCCTCATATAAACAGCATCGTTCTTGAGGTGAGAAGCCAGAATGATGAGGCGATCCAGCTGTACAAGAAGCTGGGATTCCAGTATCTTGGCACCAGGAGAAACTTTTACACAACACCCATCGATGATGCATTGGTCATGGAATACACTAAAGGAGTAAAGGAACTCAACTGAGTTCATATCAAGTATGTATATTTTGGGAATAGAATCCAGCTGCGATGAAACAGCTGCTTCAATAGTGGAAGACGGCAGGAAGATCATTTCCAACATCGTTTATTCTCAGGTCGAGGAACACGGCCTTTACGGCGGAGTAGTCCCTGAGATAGCTTCGCGAAGGCATATCGATGCCATAAGCGAAGTCGTCAAAAAATGCCTAGATGATGCAGGAATGGAGCCGAAGGATCTTGACGGGATTGCCTGCACATTTGCACCGGGTCTCATAGGAGCCCTTCTTGTAGGAGTCAATTATGCCAAGGGAATGGCATATTCCGCCCATAAACCGCTCATACCGGTTCACCATCTCAGGGGCCACATAGCAGCGCTCTATCTGACTCATCCGGAACTCGAGCCTCCGTTTCTGTGCCTTGTGGCCTCAGGCGGACACAGTCATATAGTGGCGGTGGACAGTTACACGAAATTCAGGGTGATAGGGAGAACGATCGACGACGCTGCCGGCGAAGCCTTCGACAAGGTGAGCAGGACGCTCGGACTGGGTTATCCCGGCGGACCTGCGATCGCAAAGGCTGCCCTTAAGGGAAATCCACACCGGTACAATCTGCCGACTCCTCACACCGACAACATATATGATGTTAGCTTCTCCGGACTCAAGACTGCGGTGATCAACATTTATCACAATGACAGCCAGAAAGGAGAGCAGACTGATTTACCGGGGCTTGCCGCATCCTTCCAGGAGAAGATCGCCGACATTTTAAGCGAGAATCTCGTAAATGCAGCCGTCGAGTTCGGGTATACAAAGCTTGCGATTGCCGGAGGAGTGTCGGCAAACACGAGGCTCAGAGAGATGATCGATGCCAAAGCAAAAGAAAGGATAAAGGGATACAGCTTCTATGCTCCTCTGATGCCTCTTTGCGGTGACAACGGTCGGATGATAGCCTCGCAGGGATATTTCGAGCTTCTTGACGGCAACACTGCCGACATGACGCTCAACGGCTACGCAAACATGGAGATCGATTATAGGTGACCGGTCTGCTTGACAAATCCATTGCCTGTAAGTATATTATTTTCATTATCCGCATTATGCGGCAATAAATGTGCATAGAAAGGAGAGACCGTACATGACTTTTGAGAAGCTGAGAGATATCATCTGTGCTCATTTTGAGATCGAACCTGAGACAGTAAAAATGGAATCAGTCATCCTTGACGACTTTGATGCCGACAGCCTTGACCTTGTAGATCTTTCAATGGACATAGAGGACGAATTCAATGTCGAGATACCCGATGATGCAATCGAGACAATGATAACAGTAGGAGATGTAGTAGCATACATCGATGCACACATGTAATTGCCTGAAAGCATCAGGAGGGGAAAATGGCAAAAGAAAAACAATTTGTAAAAGAGATCACCTCAATGGAGGAAGACTTCGCACAGTGGTTCACTGATATCTGCATTAAGGCTGAACTTGTGGACTATTCCACCGTCAAGGGTTTTTATATCATGCGCCCTTACGGACAGGCACTGTGGGAGAACATAACACACATACTGGACAAGAAATTCAAGGAGACAGGCCACGAGAACGTAGCCATGCCTCTGCTCATTCCGGAGAGCCTTCTTCAGAAGGAGAAGGATCACGTGGAAGGATTCGCGCCTGAAGTTGCATGGGTGACATTTGGCGGAAGCGAACAGCTCGAGGAGAGACTGTGCGTAAGACCTACAAGTGAGACACTGTTCTGTGATCACTGGGCACACATACTCCAGACCTACAAGCAGCTTCCTCTGAAGTACAACCAGTGGTGCAGCGTGGTGCGCTGGGAAAAGACGACCCGTCCGTTCCTGAGGGGAAGAGAGTTCTTCTGGCAAGAAGGACACACCATCCATGAGACTCCGGAAGAAGCAATGGCTGAGACCATGCAGATGCTTGACATCTATGCAGATACAGTCGAGAATCAGCTCATGATCCCTGTCATCAAGGGTCAGAAGACAGAGAGCGAGAAGTTCGCCGGTGCTGAGGCTACATACACTATAGAAGCCATGATGCATGACGGCAAGGCTCTCCAGTCCGCAACAAGCCACTATTTCGGCGACGGCTTCGCCAGAAGCTTTGATGTCACATTCGCTGACAGGAACAACGGCATATCATATCCGTTCCAGACCAGCTGGGGTCTTTCAACAAGGATCATCGGCGCGCTTATCATGACTCACGGAGACGACTCCGGTCTTGTGATGCCGCCTGCAGTTGCGCCTATTCAGATCGCTATCGTTCCTATTGCACAGCATAAGGAAGGCGTTCTTGAAAAGGCAGAGGAGCTCAGGAAGAGACTGGCCGAAAACTACAGGGTAAAGCTGGATGACAGCGACAACTCTGCAGGCTGGAAGTTCAATCAGTACGAGATGAAGGGCGTTCCGCTCCGTCTTGAGATCGGCCCTAAGGACATAGAAAACGGACAGTGCGTCCTGGTAAGAAGGGACAACAGGGAAAAGACCTTTGTCAAGTTCGATGAGCTTGAGAAGGAGATCGATAGGCTCCTTGGCGAGTATGCAAAGGCCATCTACGACAAGGCAAAGGCAAACCTCGTCGCAAGGACCGAGTATCTTGACAGGATGGAAGACATCATAGCTTCCTCAAAGGATCACGACGGCTTCATCAGCACTCTCTGGTGCGGTGATGAACGGTGCGAGGATGCGATGAAGGAGCAGGCTGGCCTCTCCAGCAGATGCATGCCTTTCGGCCGGCAGGACAATATCGACGGCGTATGCCCGGTTTGCGGAAAGAAAGCAAAGCACAGAGTCATCTGGGGCAAGGCATATTGATAATTGCAGGCACCGCAGTTCAACTGCGGCGCCTGTCTTGTTGGCGCTTATAGCATGAATAAACCCCTGGTTCTACCAGGGGTGGGTAAAAAACT
>CAZDOS010000008.1:0-45904 GCA_964507095.1 uncultured Oscillospiraceae bacterium
TGAATCCGGCGATCAGGGCGGTTCCGATCCTCCAGTCGCCAAGACCTATAGGTCTGAAGAGCGGAGCAATGATCCCCGCGAGCGTGGCCATTATACTGTCGTGTGAATCCGCGGTGATCTGAAGCCTGAGATTGAAGGTCTTGAGGAACCATACGACGATAGTCGCGACCAGTATGACCGAGAAGGCTCTCTGCAGGAAGTCCTTGGCCTTGTCCCAGAGGAGCATTCCGACCGTCTTGGCTCCCGGCATCCTGTAATTTGGCAGCTCCATGACGAACGGAACGGCCTCGCCCTTGAAGAGAGTGCCCTTGAAGAGCAGCGCCACTATGATGGATACCACTATTCCGAGGAAATACAGCCGGGTCATCACGAGTCCTCCCTTTCCCGGGAAGAACGCGCTTGCAAAGAAGCCGTATATAGGCACTTTCGCGGAGCAGCTCATGAACGGTGTCAGGAGTATGGTCATCTTCCTGTCTCTTTCGCTCGGGAGGGTCCTCGTAGACATAACTGCCGGCACGGTGCAGCCGAAGCCTATGAGCATAGGAACGATGCTCCTTCCGGAAAGGCCTATCTTTCTAAGGAGTTTATCCATTACAAAGGCCACTCTGGCGATATAACCGCTGTCTTCCAGCAGTGACAGGAAGAAGAACAGCGTTACGATTATGGGAACGAAGCTCAGAACGCTTCCCACGCCCTCGAATATGCCGTCTATTATCAGTCCGTGAAGAGTTTCATTGACGTTCAGGGCAGTCAGGCCGGCATCCGCGGCCAAAGTCAGCTTTTCGACTCCCGCTGCCAGAAGATCCTGAAGCCAGGCGCCTATGTAATTGAAGGTGACCATGAACACGGCGAACATGATGAGAACGAACATCGGGATGGCGGTGTATTTTCCCGTAAGGATGCGGTCTATCTTCCGGCTCCTTACGTGTTCCTTGCTCTCTCTCGGCTTTTTGACGGTGGCCTTTGAAACGCCCTCGATGAAGGCATATCTCATGTCGGCTATCGCAGCGCTCCTGTCCAGGCCTCTTTCAGTCTCCATCTGAGTGATTATGTGCTCGATGGCTTCCTTTTCATTCTCATCCAGCTCAAGCCGGTCCTCTATGAGCTTATCCCCCTCTATCAGCTTGCTTACGGCAAATCTGACAGGGATCTCCCGCTTTTCCGCATGATCGAATATGAGATGCCTGATCGCATGTATGGCTCTGTGTACCGCGCCGCCGTGGTCGCTCTCGCTGCAGTAGTCCTGCGAGACCGGCTTCTCCTGGTACTGTGCGATATGGATCGCATGACCCGCGAGCTCATCGACTCCCTGATTCTTCGAAGCAGATATCGGAACGACCGGAACTCCGAGCATTGATTCCATGAGGTTGATGTCCACGCTTCCGCCGTTTCCGGTCATCTCGTCCATCATGTTCAGCGCCACCACCATAGGCGTGTCCATCTCCAGAAGCTGCATCGTAAGATACATGTTCCTCTCTATGTTAGTGGCGTCCACGATGTTTATGATGGCCTTCGGCTTATCGTTCAGGACGAAATCCCTTGATACGAGCTCTTCGCTGGAATACGGTGACATCGAATAGATGCCCGGCAGATCGGTTATAACCGTGTTCGGATAACCTCTTATCACGCCGTCCTTCCTGTCGACGGTCACACCCGGGAAGTTTCCCACATGCTGATTTGCTCCCGTAAGCTGGTTGAACAGCGTGGTTTTGCCGCTGTTCTGGTTTCCGACAAGCGCAAAGGTAAGCGTCGTTCCCTCCGGAAGCGGGTTTTCGTCCTCCTTTGAGTGATATCTTCCGCCTTCGCCGAGGCCCGGATGCTCTATGTCGATCTTCGGGAGCGTCCCGGCCGCCTCTTCGGGCACAATTTCCTCCCGCGGCTCTATATCTATCTTCCGGGCGTCGTCCGTTCTGAGCGTGAGCTCATATCCGTGTATCCTGAGCTCCATCGGATCGCCCATAGGCGCAAGCTTGACCAGTGTCACGTATGCACCCGGAATGATTCCCATGTCCAGAAAGTGCTGTCTCAGGGCTCCTTCGCCCCCAACTGACAGAATCTTTCCGCTTTCTCCTATTCCCAGTTCTTTCAGTGTCATTTTCTCTCTCCAAAAGCGATTGTTAGCCTAAGCTAACACTAATTATATACGGCTAACTACCATATGTCAAGCCATCAGACGACCGACTTGAAGGTTTGACGGAGCCTGGGACCCAAAAAAGCTGAAACACTCCCGCTTAAAGCGTCCGTGTTTCAGCCGTGATCTCTGTTTTGTTTGTTTTTTCTGCTGCTACTCCGCCCGATAAGGATATTCCAGGAGCCGGAAGTCTCCGTAGTTCTGACAGTCCCGCATCTGCTCCGGGGACAGGGAGAAAGTCGTGATCGCATAAGCCGAATTGACGTGATAGATGTTCACGCCCGCCGGCCTGTAGTATTCCGAATACCCCTCCGGCAGCTGTGCGACGACATACAGTATTCCGTCCGGGAACTCGCCCCTTTCCAGACCGGTCATCATTTCCTCGATCATGGCATCTCTTGCCTCAAAGACAGGTCTGGCAGAAACTCCGCAGCAGACTGCCTTTTTCCGCTTTCCGAAAATGACGGCAAGGTCGATGTTCGTGTTTGGCCTGCCCGCGGCATACTGTATCAGGGAATCGCACCCCTGGGCGGCATATGTCCAGAACGGATTGTCCGTAGCTATGCTTACTGACTGTCCCGGATGATCTGACGCCGGGTCTTGAAAATACTCATGTTTTTGAATCAGGGCACCGCTGATGTCAGCGATCTGGACCGCCAGCAGTATTACCGGGATGAAGGATATCCATTTTTTGCCCGTTTTTGAAAGGGCGGCGATAAGGATTATCAGAAGATCATAGACCACGATCCATCCGAAACGCCCGTTCGCCCTGAAAACTCCGAAAAAACCGATCATCCAGTCCGGATACGGAATGCTGACTATGGGCAGATTTCCGAAATACACGTTATTGCCTATGGCAAAGACGAACAAGGCCAGAGAAGAGATGATGAGGCCAAAGTGATTCGAAAGCACAAAGCCTATGTCCCCGAACAGTTTTTTGCCTCTGCCAAGAAGATATACGGCGGCGGACAGGACCAGGCCGAACAATATGCCGATCCCGAGATAGGCGAAACCCTCGACTGCCCTGTCGTCCGGTCCGTAAGGTCGGTTCATTATGACGAGTGACCAGTTTCGTATGCCCTTGCTCCACGAATTGATGAAAGCATTCAGATTCATGTTGAATTTTCCGTATCCGAACGAGGCCATATTGCCGCCCGTGACCCGGAACGCTCCTATGACGTATCCTGTGAGCAGCGTCAGCAGTATGCTCCCGAGGAAACCTGCGACCGCAGCCGCCTTCCTGCCCTTTTTAGTAAAGAGCTCGAGGCAGTACGCGAAGAATATGCCGAAAACGAACGGCAGGAAATACGGATGGACCGTGATGGCCAGCCGGTTTAGTATATAAAACGGCACGAAATCCTTTGCCGACCTGTGCGGTCTCCTTGAAAAATAGAAATAAAGGCTCCCGATTATAAGAAAATGCGACGTCAGGGCGCAGTGCCTGAATGCTCTCTCGATGAAGATCGGCGACATGACAAACAGTCCGGCGCTTCCGGCGGTAAACAGAAGGCTGTCATTGAACACGGAAGCAAGCAGCGCACCGAATCCGCCCTGCAGGATGAAGCAGATGAAGACCCACAATCCGAAATACTGGAACGTCTCAGGCAGTATTCCGGACAGGCACTTGAAGAAAATTGCAAATATAGGTATTGAATCGGTAAAGGTGACCGCCTCTCCGATCGGAAAGTCTATATTGTACCCGACTCCTATCGGAAACTGCCAAGGCGAGTATCTGTACAGGAGCCAGCCCGCATAGTGCTGCGCTATATCCTTTTCTATATAGCCGGAGACAAGGAAAGAGTCGTTTGTGAAGACCAGGACGTCAAATCCGTAAATTGCAAGAAAAAACAACCGTCCGATCAGACAGCCGACGGCAAAGATATGGATCCTGCTCTTTTTTCTTTCTTCCTGCACCTGTAACGCTCCTGCGACCTGCATTTTCCGGCCTCCCGCTGCTTTGATCCTCCGAAAAGATGCTTTTCTCTACTTCGGCTCAGGCGGATGCCGCCTGTAATTATCTCATATATGCAAACTGATGTCAAAATAACGCAAATAAACAAAGCCGCACATCATGTGCGGCTCCTATTCACTATTTTCCGTGTGCTTCTTTCATTGCGCAGTGCTCGCAGTCACCGTCGCAGCCTGCTGCTGCCGATGTCTCTCCGTGAAGAGCCTGTCTTACGGCAAAGATGATGCCGACTACAACACCCGCTCCAAGGACATAACCCCAAATACCCATATCGTTTCCTCGCATAACGTCATTATTTAGATATAAATATCATACCCGACGGGCTGTTTTTGTCAAGGGCATCGGTATCAAAGTCACAAAAAGGGCACCCATTGCGGATGCCCCTTCTGTTTTATCCTGCTGTGAACAAGGACTGTATATTACAGATCCTTCTTCTCGATCTTCTTCAGACCGCCCATGTAAGGGATCAATGCCTCAGGAATGGTGATTGAACCGTCAGCATTCTGATAGTTCTCCATGATGGCAGCTGTTGTTCTGCCGACTGCAAGTCCTGAACCGTTCAGTGTGTGGAGAAGCTCGACCTTTCCGGTCTCCTTGTCCCTGTATCTTGCCTGCATCCTTCTGGCCTGGAAGTCTGTCATGTTGGAGCATGAAGAGATCTCCTTGTATGTGCCGTAAGATGGCATCCAAACTTCAACATCATATGTCTTTCCTGAACCGAAGCCCATGTCGCCTGTGGACAGTGCAACTACTCTGTGAGGAAGTCCGAGGATCTGGAGGCATTCCTCGGCGTCGTGTGTCAGGCTCTCAAGCTCTGCCCATGACTGATCAGGTCTTGCGAACTTGACCATTTCGACCTTGTTGAACTCGTGCTGACGGATAAGTCCGCGTGTATCGCGTCCTGCTGAACCTGCCTCTGCTCTGAAGCATGCTGTATATGCGCAGAACTTCTGAGGGAGCGTGTCTCCGTCGACGATCTCATTCCTGTAGTAGTTTGTTACAGGAACTTCAGCTGTAGGTACGAGATACCAGCCTGTAGGATCCAGGTCTGCAGGATCTCCGTCGCCTCTTGCTACTGTGTACATGTCCTCTCTGAACTTAGGAAGCTGGCATGTTCCTCTCATTGAATCGCCGTTGACGATGAAAGGAGGAAGCATTTCGGTGTATCCCTGCTTCTCTGTATGCAGATCGAGGTAGAAGTTTATGATGGCTCTCTCAAGACGTGCGCCTGCACCCTTGTAGAAGTGGAACCTTGCGCCTGTGACCTTTGCTGCTCTCTCAGGGTCGAGGATATCAAGATCCTTACCGAGATCCCAGTGTGCCTTAGGCTCGAAGCCTTCCTTTTCGAAGTCTCTAGGTGTTCCCCAGCGTCTCTGCTCGACATTTTCTGAATCATCCTTGCCTATCGGGACTGAAGCGTCAGGTGTGTTAGGGATCGTGAGCATGATCTCTTCCTGCTTTGCCTCGAGTGCTGCGATCTTGGCATCGTATTCCTTGATCTCGTCTGCAAGCTTTCTCAGGTCTGCCTTCAGCTTCTCAGCCTCGTCCTTCTTGCCCTCTTTCATGAGCTGCGGGATGGCCTTCTGCTCCTTGGACTGATCGTTCTTCAGGCCGTCTCTCTTGCCGGAGAGGACTCTTCTCTCCTCGTCGACCTTGAGGACTTCGTTGATCTCTGCGGAATAGTCGGTTCCTCTTGTTGCAAGAATGTCGATGATTTCCTGTGGATTGTTTCTTATCCTTCTAATGTCTAACATAATAATACCCCTTTATTTTTCCAACAGCCGAGCTATCTCTTTCAGTTGCTCATCGCTGTTAAATGTTATGTTGATGTTTCCGCGTCCGTTCCTGTAGGAGATCTTGACCGGCGTGCCGTGGATCTCGCTGAGCGAGAGCTCCATTTCCTTCACTATCGAAGGCTTCGAGACTGTTCGCGGAGTTCCTTTCTCCTTCAGCATCGCTTTTGCGGCTGCTTCGCTCTGCCTTACCGAAAGGTCCTTTTTGACTATCTCGTCGGCCAGCCTTATCTGCATCTCCTCATCTGTCAGTGACAGGATGACTTTTGCATGGCCCAGACTCAGCTTTTCGTCCCTGATCTGCTGAAGTATGCTCTCCGGAAGGTTGAGTACCCTCAGGCTGTTGGCAACAGTCGATCTTGGAATGCTAAGCTTTTTGCTGATCTCGTCCTGTGTCAGATTGAACTGTTCCATGAGGCTCTTGTATCCCATGGCCACTTCGACCGGATCCAGGTCTTCTCTCTGCAGGTTTTCGATCAATGCTATCTCTCTTGCAGACTGGAGAGATACATCTTTGACGATAGCGGGTATTTCGCTCAATCCGGCCATTCTAGCCGCCCTGAAGCGTCTTTCACCGGCGATGATCGTATATCTGCCCACTCCCGTAGGCATGACCACTATCGGCTGCAGCACGCCGTGGTCTCTTATTGACCGCGCAAGCTGCTCAAGGCTTTCCACCTCAAAAGTTTTCCTGGGTTGATATGGATCTACATCTATATCTGATAAACTAATACTGGATGCCGAGGCATCCGAAATCTGTTGTTCGCTGGTGAGAAACAGCGAATCTAATCCTCTGCCCAGGCCTGAATTTTTCTTTGCCATCCGCATCCTCCTTTTTACTTGGTATAAAGTTATAATACCACTATTTTATAGTGTTAACAAGCAAAACGGCCATTTTTGAGCCATTTGCCGCGTTTACCTCGAGTTCTGCCTTATGAACTCGTCCGCCAGGTCCATGTATCCCTTGGCTCCCTTGGACGAAGGATCATAGGCAATGACGGGCTGACCGAAGCTCGGGGCTTCAGACAGGCGTACGTTTCTCGGGATCGTGCTCTTGTAGACCTTGTTCGGGAAGAACCTTTTCACCTCGTCCACGACCTGGAGCGTCAGATTGAGCCTTCCGTCGTACATGGTGAGCAAAACGCCCTCTATGTCCAGGTACTTGTTGTAGTGCTGCTTTACCAGCCTTACGGTGTTCATCAGTTCGGAAAGGCCTTCCAGGGCATAGAATTCGCACTGGATGGGCACCAGAACGGTATCTGCGGCCGAAAGGGCATTGATCGTAAGCAGATCGAGCGCCGGCGGACAGTCTATGAATATGAAATCGTAGTCATTGGAGACGAGATTCAGCCGGTTCCTCAGCTGCGCATGCCTGTTCGGCATGTCCACAAGCTCTATCGTGGCTCCGCTGAGCTTTATGCTTGACGGGACCACGTCAACCCTGTACTCGGAACGGACGATGGCATCCTTGATATCGTCTCCGCCCAGCAGGACGCTGTAGATGGAGTGCTCAAGATTTCTTTTTGATATTCCATAGCCTGAAGTGGTGTTTCCCTGGGGGTCAAGATCCACGAGAAGCACCTTTTTGTCCTTTGCGGCAACACATGCGGCAAGGTTTACGGCCGTAGTGGTCTTTCCGACTCCGCCTTTCTGATTGGCTATTGCAACTATTTTTGCCATTTTCCGCTCCAAATCACTGTATTTGTCCTAATTCTATCACAAGAGCAGTCACAAATAAAGCCACCGCCGCTGCGGACCGGATTGTTCCACGTGGAACAATTCCATAAAGAAAAGCGCAAATGTTCCACGTGGAACATTTGCGCATGTGTTATTATCCGTTATTCATATATGAAGAGCATGTCCATGTCCACATCTCCCGGAACCCCGTCCACATGCCCGGAAAAGGTGTACTGCCACATGTCTACCCTGTAATAGAAGTTCGGATAGTTCTGCAGACCGGCGAACCACATGGTCAGGTCCTGTATCTTGCCGAGATCGAAGTCATATCCGTCATGCCGGTTGAAATAGAGACCGGTCTCGTAGCCTTCCTCCTCCATAATCGAACAGAAGAGCCTTGCAAAATCAGCCACCTTTGATATGTTTATGAATTTTGTCCTTGAATCCCTGTAGTCCATCACTTCCCAGTCATATATTACCGGAAGAGTAATGTCATCCTTGTAATTCTCTATCAGGTTCTTGAAATAATCGGCTTCTTTCTCGACTTCATCCAGATTTATGGCCTGGCTGAAGAAATACACTCCTATCCTGAGCCCGGCGTCTCTTGCTCCCTTGATGTTCTGATAGAACCTGGAGTCATTATGGAGCAGTCCCTCGGTATATCCTCTGTAACCGGCGCGGATATATACAAAGTCTATTCCGCTAGCCTTTACCTTCCGCCAGTCTATATCGCCCTGGTGACTGGAAACGTCTATTCCGTACAGCACCTTCCGGTCTGTTCCGACATATCTGATCCCGTCATCGCCGACGCTGAAATCGGATTCCTTCAGGGTGTTGACCGCCGCATCTTCCTTGGGCGTGATCCAGATCGTCCTGTCGGAATACGGGACCTCTATCATGCCGTAGTGCTCATCATACTCCGGCTCCTTTGAGCAGGAGGTCAGCAGGCTGAAAATGATGCCTGCAAGGCCGACTGCCACGAATTTTATCACTCTTTTTACGCTGTTTTCCATTTTTACTCCCGCAACAGAAGCTTTTCTGCCGCCAAAATATGAATGCTGTGACTAAATGATAACATGTTTCTCTGTTTCTTAATCTAAAATTATCATTAAAATGCAAAAAAACAGTGAAAGATGCCGCTGAAAAGGCCGGACGGTCGGTCCGAAAATATCCCTTGGCATCGATGACGTTTTGGTGGACACGGATATGTAACGGATATATAATAGTATGTGAAATAAATCGCAAACGGAGGACCTTTTCATGAAATACATGATAATAGGGTTCGGCTGTGCAGGCTACTACGCAGCAAAGACGATCAGGGAAAACGACCCTGACGGCACGATCACTGTTTTCAGCGATCACGACAGCCCTCCCTACAACCCCATGCTCACAACATATTATGTGGCAGGAAAGATACCGTTCGAATCAATGTTTCCGTTCGGCGACACGGAAAAGATCGCCTCGGAACTGTCGCTAGACCTCAGACAGGGCGTAAAAGTCGCTAAAGTAAACGCGAAAAACAGGGAAGTCGTTCTTGAAGACGGCAGCAGAGAGAGTTTTGACCGCCTGCTCATAGCGACCGGAGCATCTGCCTTTTCTCCAAGGTTTGCCGGACTCGACCCGAAAGAGGCCTTTTTCATGAGGACCCTGGATGACGCAAGGCGACTCAAGGATGAACTGGATAACGCAGGTCACAGAAAGGCTCTGGTGGTCGGAGCGTCAATGGTTGGCATAAAGGTCGTTGAACTTCTCGTTGCTAGAGGGATAGACACGACTCTTGCTGACATGGCTGCAAAGATGTTCCCTTTGGCTGCCTATGACGATGTTGCGGCAGAAATAGGACGCAGGATAGAGAAAAAAGGCGTTCATCTGGCTCTTGGAAGCGCTCTGAAGTCCGCAGAGAAGAAAGATGACGGATATATCTGCCATATGTCCGATGGTTCTGATGTGGAAGCGGATCTCATAGTGCTGTGCATCGGAACGAGAGCAAACGTTTCCGTGGTCGACAGCGATGAGATCAAAGTCAACCGTGCCATCGTGGTAGATGACCGCATGGAGACCACCGTTCCGGGAATATATGCCGCCGGCGACTGCTGTGAGGGACACGAACTGCAGAGCGATCAGACAATGATCATCGGTCTTTGGGCAAACGCTGCTCATCAGGGAACAACGGCGGGAGCGAACATGGCCGGAGCAGAGACGGAATTCGACGGCAATTTCATGCATAACATAACCCATTTCATGGATATGGACTTCATCGGCTTCGGCGACAATAGGATCGAAGGGGATGTCCTGACATCGGGAGACATACACAACGGACTCTTCGTCAAGGCTGTCCTCAAAGATGACATGCTTGTGGGAGTCAACATCCTGGATAACTACAGGATAAGCGGAGCCATAAAGAACTATCTTTACCGCATAATGGAAGAAAAATCGGCAGATATCTCTCCAATGCAGAGAGGGATACTGATAAAGGAAGGTCTTAGGCCTTCATTCATAGAAAAACTGGAGGGCAAGTACCATGGCTGATATAAATTACGGACACGGAAAGATACCCGGGACCGAAAGCGGAATACAGGTCAAGCACACCTTCTGCGACATCTGCACTCCCGGCATGCACTGCGGTCTTGACGTACTTGTAAAGGACGGGAAGATCGTGCGTGTCGAAGGCACGGATGGATTTCCGTTAGGTGACGGAAAGCTCTGCACAAAAGGACGGGGCAACAGGCAGTATGTATACCGCGATGACCGAATCCTGACCCCTCTCAAGAGAGTCGGCGAGCGCGGCGAGGGCAAGTTCGAACCCATATCCTGGGACGAAGCAATAGATACCATAAGCGAAAAACTGCTTGAAATTAAGGGAAAATACGGCGCCGGCAAGGTTGCCTTCTACTCCGGATACGGAAAATACTACCGATTCATGCTCAGAAGGCTTGCAAGCAGCTTCGGCACTCAGAGCTACGGGACGGAATCCAGTGCCTGCTTCACGTCAGGCGTAATGGCCTGGCAGGTCGCTTCCGGACTTGTGATGGGCATGAACATGCCAAACTCTCAGCTGCTCATCGGTTGGGGAGCCAACGGGTTCCATTCCCGTTATCCCATGGTCAGGAACGAGATCAAGAACAAGGACCGCGGCATGAAGATCATGATAGTCGATCCTCGCATCACTCCGGCGACACAGAGACTTGCGGACCTCCATCTGCGTCCTCATCTGGGAACAGACGGAGCGCTGGCCCTGTCTATCGCCAACGTCCTCATCGAAAAGGACTGGATAGACAAGGAGTACATCGAAAAGTACGTACACGGATTTGAAGAATACAAGGAATACGTAAAGGATTTCACTCCGGAAAAGGGCGAAGAGCTCACAGGAGTGCCTGCGCGGGACATTCTGGCCGCCGCCGAGCTCATCCACAGCTGCAAGGGCATAACCATCCCTGAAAGCAGCACGCTCGGCCATCACAGAAACGGCATGCAGAACTACCGTGCCATAATGTCATTGCTGATCATCACCGGCAATGTCGACGTAAAGGGAGGCCAGGTGCCAGCAGAACACTCTTTCCTTGAAAGATCCTGCGGTTTTTCCACCCATGAGGAGGAATTCATGGAGGAAATGTATCCGGAAGACGCCCCAAAGGCAGTCGGAAGCGACCGTTTCCCTCTCTGGTACTATCTTAGAAAGGACATGCAGGCATGCGCTCTTGCAGACAACATCCTTGCCGGCGGAGACGATGCCATCCGCGCACTCGTGGCCTTCGGAATGAATTACCGCATGTTCACCGAAGATAAAAAATACCTCGAAGCCTTCAAGAAACTGGATTTCTACGCTGACATAGACCTGTTCATGACAGATTCGGCCAAATATGCCGACATAGTCCTCCCTGCCTGCACCTCGCTCGAACGCGGACAGTTCATGGATTATATGGGACAGAAGGTCTGGTATACGGAACCAGCCATCGAACCTGTAGGTCAGTCAAAGCCGGACACCGAAATAATCACCATGCTTGCCAACAGGATGGAGCTTGACGATCCTCTGCTCAGGGGCGGATACGATGAGTGCCTCAGATATATTCTGAGAGACCTCCCGCTCACTCTTGAGCAGATGAAGGGACATGAAGCGCCTGTCAAGCTTCAGGGCATAGAGCCTTACCGTATCGGAAGCACGCTGGAAAAAGGCTTCCCTACGCCTACAGGCAAGCTGGAACTGTATTCAGAGATCATCGCTTCCCATCCTGAATGGGGACTTGACCCTCTGCCGACTTACACCGCACCTTACAATCCTGACCCAAAGACTTATCCGTTCAGGCTCTGCGCAGGAGCAAGGATCCCGAATGCGCTTCATTCAAGGCTTCATGACGTTGCCTGGGAAAGAAGCCTGCTTCCGGAACCGTCTGTAGAGATGAGCATGGAAGACGCCGACAGGCTTGGAATAGAACTCGGTGACGATGTCGAGATCGTGACGAATATCGGTGCCCTGACATTCAAGGCCATCCCTACGGCTACCGTCATGGAAGGCGATGTATTCATTTACCACGGATACAGGGAAAAGGATATAAACAGCATCCTTGACGGGTCCAATCTGGATCCGTACAGCGGATTCCCTGCATATCGCAGCGCATACTGCAACATTAGGAGGGTTTGAACGTGAAACTTAAACTTGAACTTGATCTTTCAAAGTGCTGCGGCTGCGGTGCCTGTGCCATAGCATGCATGGATCAGAACGATATAGACCTTTCGACCGGCGTCAGGCCTTTCAGAAGCGTTTTCAGGCAGGAGACCCGAAGCACGGGACGGATCGAATACTACTCCATGTCCTGCATGCACTGCGATAACGCTCCTTGCGTAACTGCATGCCCTTCCGGCTGTCTTTACAAGGATGCGGAAACCGGTCTCACCCTTTATGACAACACGAACTGCATCGGCTGTCACAGTTGCGCCATGGCCTGTCCTTTCGGAGCCCCGACCTTCGGACCGGATAACAAGATGCGAAAATGCGACGGATGCATAGACAGGATAAGAGCGGGGCTGAAGCCTGCATGCGTAAAGGGCTGCACGTTTGATGCTCTCTCTCTTGTCGACGCAGATAACGATCCCGTACCAAAGCAGTTCTCTCTTGTAGAGATGTGCAGAGTCCTCTCGGACAGCCAGAAATGATGAAAAAACTGGGGTTAAGGGATCTGATATTCATTTCCCTATGTTCAGTTATGGGTATGATCGCAAAACCTCTGCTTTCCCCCATGTTCAACCTGCTGACTGATTTTATCAGGATACCGGGAGGCAGTGTCACTGCCGGCGTCAGCATGCTTTTTCTCGTCTTCGCTTCCGCCATGACCGGAAAACCGGGCTCCGCTTTCCTTGGAGGTCTGGTCCAGCGGCTGATGGCATTGACGACGGGAATATCCGCGCAGGCAGGGGTCCTGGTCCTTATCACCTATTCCCTGCCCGGAGCTGCCATTGACCTGATGATGAGTCTCCCTGTGAGCTTGGATACAAGGACAAGGATGATGCTCGCCGGAGCGGCAGGCGTCCTTGCAGGGGCTGCCTCTGCGAACGTGCTTTACTTCCATATGTCCTTTCTGCCGTTCATACTGTTCTATATCTTTGGCATACTGTCAGGAGGGCTTGGAGGATATATCGCATACCTGCTATACACTCGCATGCCGAGCGAATACAAGAACAAATAGTATAATCTCATATTTTTAAGCTAAAAAGGTGTATGATGAAAAAGTCAACTATCGCAATAGTATTATGTTTCATCGCGGCAATTGCGGTTTTGGTCGGTCTAAACCGAAAGAAATCATCAGAGAACGATGAGGCCGTACGGTCAAAGCAGCTCGAATTTGAGATCGACGGCTCGTCACAGTTTTACAGATATGATGAGTCTGATGACAGATTTGAATCTTTCTCCACTCAGATGAAGAGAAAGAACGGAGATGTCTTTGACAAGGAATACTCCGGTATCGAGCTGAAGTACATATTGGATGACCTCGGCATCTCTGTCGGAGACGAAACGAGCATGAGCGCGGTATGTGCAGACAATTATGAGATCGTACTTAAAGGATCAGAAATACTGGAAGAAAAAAACATATACCTGATCACAAAGGAGTCCGGAGAGGATCTCGGCGAAGACAGCGGTCCTTTCATGCTTGTGGTCAACAATGATGAATTCTCGACCAGGTGGGCAAAGAACGTGGTCAAAATGAGGATAGATGAATAATAACCTTATAGCCGAGTCCGATCGTGTGACTAAGGTCTTCTGGGACCGATTGGGCTTTGACAACGAATTGAGCGTATACAGTATACTGTCCGGGACCGGTCTGGTCCCGGAATTGCTCATGCATAAAGATAGGGAGTTGACCTTAAGAAGGTCGGAAGGCGTGACCTTTTCCGAAAAAGTCGATGAGATCCTGTCAAAAGGCTCTTCCTTCGCCGATGATCTTCATGCTTTGGCCGAAATGATATCCGCGTGGTTCATTTCCTTTGAAGAAGCGTATCATGACAACACGTCTTTCTGGCTTGTAAATGATGACATTAATCCCAGAAATATCCTGCTTGAGGAAAACTCCTGCATGGGGATCGATTTTGAAGCAACACGCCATGGCACTATGATCGAAGCCGCTTCTCCCCTGCTCGGCATGATACTTACGATGGACATGCCAAAGGCAGAAAAGGATATGCTTGCTGAGCAGATGGCCTTGCTGCTCTCCGCACATTTTGCGATCGATAAGGCCTTGCTTGAAGGAGCCGGCACAGAAGCTGCCGAGAAGATCGACAAAAGACGTAAACGGATGAGGGTTATAAGGCAATCCACCTTAGGCATTCTCGCCGGAGGAAAAGCCACAAGGATGGGCGGAGTCGACAAGTCATCGATCGTTTTGAACGGGTACACCTTCATGGAAAGGATCCTTCACTCCGCAGGCGTTTTTGACAGGATACTGATAAGTTCGAACAGGCAATATGCTCTTCCATTCCCGGTGGTGAGCGATTTTTACGCTGACATCGGACCGATGGGAGCCTTGCATGCCCTTCTGAGCACAATTGAAACCGACCATTTGCTGATCCTTCCCTGCGACACTCCTCTTCTGAAGCAGGAAACGATATTAAATATGTACCTTCGGATGGCGGAGGAAGACGATGCTCTTGTTCTTAAATGCAACGAAAAGGCTTATCCCGTGATAGGTATATACAGAAAAAGGATTCTTACTGAAGTCGAAACAGTGATCCGGGAAGGAAAATATGCTCTCAACAGGCTCCTTGACCGACTGAATGTCCGATATTACGATATTTCTGATGAAATACAGGTGATGAATGTGAATGGTCCGGAGGAACTTGCTGCGTTGAAGGAAGTCTTTGAATTAATGTAATAAAAACGTACCGGACCTCTAACGAGGTCCGGTATTGATTCGTATGATCTCCTGTCGTGTTATAGCGGTGATTTCGCTATCTTTCCTCCGTTGCGGGGATATGCTGCGGGAGTATTCCCGGTTTTTCTGCAGAACACAAGCGTTCTCCGTGATCCGTCGGGAAGTGAGATGTTTTCTGTTCCGAGATATTCCGCTCCGAGCTTGCTTATTGCAGGCTTTGCAAGCTCTATCTCTTCTGGATTGGATGATTTCATCGCTATGAACATGCCGTTGACTTTGACAAGCGGGATGCAGTATTCCGAAAGCACTCGCATGTCTGCTACAGCTCTTGCTGTCGCAATGTCATACTTTTCTCTGTACTGCTTTCTCGCAGCCTCCTCGGCCCTTTCCTTGATTACATTTCCTTTTAACCCCAGGCTGTCCATGGCATATTGAAGGAAAACGCACCTTTTTCCAAGGGGATCCATAAGGTTTATCTCAATTTCAGGCTTGTAGATCTTTGTCACTATCCCGGGAAAGCCCGCGCCTGTTCCGACATCCACCACGCTTCCGGAAACTTCCTCTCTTCTCCGAAAGAGGAGACTGTCTATGAAGTGCCTGTCCTCTATCCCTTCGGGATCGGTTATCGCAGTAAGGTTGACCTTCCTGTTATATTCTACGAGGATATCGGAATACTTATCCAGCAGGCTGAGCTGATCATCCGAGAGGATAATGTCGTATGCTTTCCGCTTGTTGAACAGCCTTTCTCTATCTATCATCCTTTTCCTTCCTCATCTTGCCGATCTTGAGCTCCAGAAGCAGCGAAGATATGTCAGCAGGGTTGACTCCTGATATCCTTGAGGCCTGTCCTACGTTTGCCGGCCTGATCTTTGCAAGCTTTTCTCTGGCTTCAAGACGGATACCCTCCATAGCCATGTAGTCGATATCATCGGGGATTATGGTTGCCTCCAGCCTCTTCACCTTTTCGATCTGAAGCTGCTGTCTCTTAACATATCCGTCGTACTTTATGTATACTTCGACCTTTTCAGCAACGAACGGTGAAACGTTTTCGCCCTCACCGATGATCCGTACCACTTCATCATAAGTGATCCTCGGTCTCTTGAGGAACTCGGACGCTCTCACTCCGTCCTTGACCGTCTCATAGCCCTTCTTTTCAAGAAGATCGTTGATCTGAGCCGGATGAAGGGTCGTCTTAGACAGTCTTTCTATCTCTCTGTCCTTGGCTTCGATGCATTCGTTGAAATACCGCCATCTTTCGTCAGACACAAGACCGATCTCCCTCCCCATGGGCGTAAGTCTCTCATCGGCATTGTCCTGTCTCAGGTACAGCCTGTACTCGCTTCTGCTCGTCATCATCCTGTACGGATCCATTACGCCCTTAGTGATGAGGTCATCTATCAGCGTCCCTATATATGAGGACTGTCTGGAAAGCGTGAACGGGCTCTTGCCCTGGACCTTTCTGGCGGCATTTATTCCGGCGATGAGTCCCTGCGCGGCAGCTTCCTCGTATCCGCTGGTGCCGTTGAACTGTCCTGCTCCGTAAAGGAACGGATAATCCTTGAATTCAAGCGTAGCCTGAAGCTCAAGAGGGTCGACGCAGTCGTACTCGATGGCATATGCCGGCCTCTGCACCTGAAGGTTCTCCAGCCCCTTTATGGTCTTGTAGAACTCGACCTGGACCTCCTCAGGAAGAGATGATGAAAGTCCCTGAAGATACATCTCGTCCGTATCGTATCCGCAAGGCTCAACAAAGAACTGATGTCTCGGCTTCTCGGAGAATCTCATGACCTTGTCTTCAAGCGACGGGCAGTATCTCGGACCGATACCTTCGATCTTTCCGCCGTAAAGAGGCGATCTGTGGATATTTCGCCTGATGACCTCGTGCGTTTCCTCGTTTGTGTAGTTGATATAGCACGGAAGGACGTTCTTCACCGGAGTCCTGGTCATGAATGACATCGGCACCGGCTTTGGATCGCCTTCCTGGATCTCCATCTGGGAGAAATCTATGCTCCTCTTGTTGACTCTGGCAGGAGTTCCAGTCTTGAACCTTCTCAGCTTAATGCCGTTTGCCTTAAGGCTGTCGGAAAGAGCCCTTGCCGAGTGGTGTCCGTCAGGACCTGAATAATACGCCGCGTCACCGACATATATCTTTCCGGTGAGATACGTGCCCGTGGCAATAATGACTGCCTTGCAGTTATACTGCGTTCCCAGCTGAGTGATGACACCGGTCACCCTCCTGTTCTCGTCAAAGAGTATCTCGCAGATCTCCGCCTGCTTGAGATAAAGGTTAGGCTCTGTCTCCACGAGCTTCTTCATATAGATATGGTATTTCTGCCTGTCGGACTGCACTCTGAGCGAATGGACGGCAGGTCCCTTGCCGAGATTGAGCATCCTGGTCTGAAGGCTGGTGGCATCGGCAGCAATGGCCATTACACCGCCCAGAGCATCTATCTCTCTTACGAGATGCCCCTTCGCCGTTCCTCCTATTGCAGGGTTACACGGCATGTTTCCGACGCCGTCCAAGGTAAGCGTGAACAGGGCTGTCTGACAGCCCAGCCTCGCGCTTGCCACCGCCGCTTCAATTCCGGCGTGTCCGGCTCCTATTACTACCACATCAAATGTTCCTAAGATCATTTTTAGTTTCCTTTCTGATGTCTGTAGTGCCTGCAACCCCTTTCACCGATTGCATTGAAAATACAGATTGTATTATTGATAACAAAAATAACAAATGGTTTATTATTTTCCTACGCAGAACTTGGAAAAAACCTCTTCCACTACCTGATCGGACACGTTTTCGCCCGTCAGGGAGTAGATGGCATACAGCGCTTCGTCGATGCAAACACCGATTATATCCAGGCTGTAGCCCTCATCAAACCTGTCACATGCATCGCATATGGAAGAATAAGCCGTGCGTACCGCTTCAAACTGCCTTTCATTGACAAGGCTTCCCACTGTCATGTCTATATCAAGAAGCCCAAGGACCTCAAGCACATCGGCCTCAAATTCCTTCGACATGTAGAACTCTGTAGCAGTTATGAAAAGCGTCTTCTTAAAATACTGCTCTATTGAAGAATAGTCAAATCTCTGAACGAGATCCTGCTTGTTAATGATCGCTATGCTGTTGAGACCGCTGCACTGTTTTGCCAGTTCAACATCCTCTCCGGTGATCTCTTCGGAACCGTCGAAGACACAGAATACCAGATCGGCTCCGTTCAGTCTGTCGAGAGATCTTCTGATTCCGATCGACTCTATCTCGTCACTGGTCTGCCTGATGCCGGCAGTATCCTGCAGAATGAGATTGATACCTCCCAGGATCACTTCCTGCTCAACGACGTCTCTTGTCGTACCCGCGATCGGAGTGACTATAGCTTTCTCAAAGCCCGACAGAGCGTTAAGCAGCGTTGATTTTCCCACGTTCGGCTTGCCGACTATTGCGGTCTTGACTCCCCGCTTTATCCTGGCACCGGCGTCATATGTGTCCATGAAGCTCTTCAGCTTCTCGCGGTCTCTCTTCAATATCTCTTCGACTTCTTCGTCCGAGACATATTCCACTGCCTCCTCAGGGAAATCGGTATATGCCGCTATGTGGCCGGCAAGTATGAGGAGGTCATCCCTTATTGCTGACGCTCTCTGGTACAGATGTCCTTCAAGAGCGCTGTGAGCAGCTTTCAGTTCCCGGCTGGATGTGGCATTGACCATCTCCATGACGGCTTCTGCCTGAGTGAGGGACATCTTTCCGTTCAGAAACGCTCTTTTGGTGAACTCTCCCGGCCCTGCCGGCTCAGCACCGGCCTCATAACAGGCCTTCAGAAGCTGATCGGAGACAGCACTGCCTCCGTGACAGCTGATCTCGACAACGTCTTCGCCCGTATAGCTTTTGGGCGCCCTGAAGAAGAGGGCTACTGCCTGATCGATCTCCTCGCCTTTTCGGTAAAAGGAACCGAACATGGCGGTATATCCCTTCCGCTTCTCGACCTCTCTTCTTTTGTCCATGGGCCTGAAGACCTGGGCAGCGACCTTGAACGAATCGCTTCCCGAGATCCTGACAACTGTCAGTGAAGCCTTGCCCACCGCAGTTGCCAGCGCCGCTATGCAATTTGCCATCTTAATGTCTCCTAACCTTCAACAGCTGTCTTTTCAACTATCATCAGGGGCGCCTCGCTTCTGTAGGCATTATTGATGCTGTTCATGCCCATCTTCTCTGCAGGCGTTTCAATGCATCTGTAGATAAATCCCCTGACGACATCTTCATGGATGCCGTTTCTCTCCTTCCACAGTCTGAGCGCTTCGTCAGCGTTTCCTGAAAGGAGGTATGACTGCCCGGCTGTCTTTCCTTTTCTTGGTATCGGACCCTTTATACCGCTGTCCGTAGAGAAAAAATAGTAATCCATCGTTTAATTGCATTGTAGAGGCGACAAGAGCGCCTCTACAAGTACCTTTCAAGATCATTCGTCATCTTCTTCAGGCTCGATCTCTCTGGAAATCTCCTCTTCAATGAGCCGCTTGAGATCCTCTTCAGCCACGGTCTCAGACCTGTCAGGACTTTCCTCTATTTCCTCGTCACTCATCGTGACCTCGAAGGTAACTATCCTGTCGTCTTCAGCCAGCTTCATCACATTGACTCCGCCGGCGGATCTGGACTGATGCGAGATATCGCTTGCATGCATCCTTATGATTATGCCGTTCCGTGAGATGATGATGACGTCATCGTCCTCGTTGATCCTTCTGATTCCGGCGACATAATCATCCCTTCTGGCCGAATAGTTCCTGACTCCCTTTACGCCTCTGCTGGTGAGTCTGTAGGTCTCTGCGGCAGAGATCCTTCCCTTTCCGCCTTCGGTGACCGTGAGCAGGAGCTCTCCGTCATTCGCGATGTCCATTCCGACCACTTCATCGGTCTCGGATAGTCTTACCGCTATGACGCCTCTTGCGCTTCTTCCCATGGTCCTTATGTCATTCTCGTTGAATCTGACGGCCATGCCTTCCTTGGTGGCTATTATCAGTGTATCGTTGCCGGAAGTCACGGATGTCCATGCCAGATCGTCGCCCTCATCCAGGTTGATCGCCTTCAGTCCGCTCTTCCTCACATTCGAGAACAGGCTGAGCTCGGACCTCTTGATGATTCCTTTCCTGGTGACCATGATGAGGTAGCCGGTCGCATCCTTCTCTGTCGGTATGACGTTGGTTACCTTCTCGCCCTCCTGGAGAGTAATTATATTCTCGATGTATGTGCCCTTGGATGTCCTTGTGCCTTCAGGGATCTCATAGCCCTTGATCCTGTAGACCCTGCCCTTGTCGGTTGCGAACATGATGAAGTTATGGTTGTTGCACAGGAAAAGCTCCTTCACATAATCCTCGTCACGCCTGGTCAGGCCCTGAATGCCTCTTCCGCCTCTCTTCTGAACGGTATATGTGGACTTTGGCTGCCTCTTGATGTATCCCATCTGGGTGTATGTGAATACGCATTCTTCATTAGGGATAAGATCTTCGTCATCGATCTCCCCGCTTATATCCTCGAATCTGGTCCTTCTTGCATCGCCGTATCTCTTCTTGATGTCCTCAAGATCAGTCTTGATGATGCTGTACACCAGTTCCTTGGATGCAAGGACCGCCTCGTAATACTCGACCTTTTTCTTGAGTTCGGCAAGCTCTTCTTCCAGCTTCTCCCTCTCAAGTCCCTGAAGTCTCCTCAGCTGCATGTTGAGGATGGCTTCAGCCTGTCTCTGGGTCAGGTCAAACCTGTCCATCAGCTTCTGCCGGGCGTCATCGTAGCTGCTTCTGATGATGCGGATCACTTCATCGATGTTGTCGCAGGCAATGATCATGCCTTCCACGATCTCCATCCTGTCAAGAGCCTTCGCAAGATCGAACTCCGTTGCCCTTCTTATGACATCGCACTGGAAATCAATGTATTTCTGGAGGATCGTCTTGAGATCCATTACTCTCGGAACGCCTTCATCAAGAGCCAGCATGATCACTCCGACCGTATCCTGAAGCTTCGTCAGCTTATAAAGATGGTTCTTGACCAGCTCCGGATTGGCGTCTCTCTTGAGCTCTATGACTATCCTCATGCCGTTTCTGTCTGACTCATCCCTCAGGTCGGCAATGCCGTCAAGCCTCTTGTCATTGACAAGATCCGCTATCCTGGCGATCGTCTCGGCCTTGTTGACCATATACGGTATCTCGTCTATGATCAGCCGGTTATGCCCGTTCACCACCTCTTCTTCGGCGAAGTGGCATCTTAGGGTTATCTTGCCCTTTCCCGTGGCATATGCGGCTCTTACGCCTGCCCTTCCTATGATGATTCCTCCTGTAGGAAAATCCGGACCAGGAATGTACTCCATAAGATCAACGAAATTCGCGTCAGGATTGTCGATCAGGTATATGAGTCCGTCGCATACCTCGTTCATGTTGTGAGGAGGGATGTTCGTGGCCATGCCGACCGCAATGCCCGTGGATCCGTTGACAAGTATGTTCGGGAATCTTGAAGGGAGCACGTCAGGCTCCGTCTTCGACTCATCAAAGTTAGGTATGAAATCGACTGTATTCTTCTCTATGTCCCTGAGCATCTCATCTGAGATCCTCATGAGCCTCGATTCGGTATAACGGTAGGCTGCCGGAGGGTCTCCGTCGACAGAACCGAAGTTGCCCTGACCGTCTATGAGAGGATATCTCAGTGAGAAATCCTGGGCAAGTCTCGCCAAGGCTCCGTAAACGGAAGAGTCTCCGTGAGGATGGTAGCTTCCGAGCACGGCTCCGACTGTGTCGGCGCACTTCTTGTAGTCGTGGCTGGCCGTGGTCCCTCTTTCATACATCGTATAGAGGATCCTCCTGTGAACAGGCTTAAGGCCGTCCCTGACATCCGGAAGCGCTCTGGACTTTATGACTGACATCGAATAGTTGAGGAACGAGTCCTTCATCTCATGTTCTATGTCTTTGTCTATATAGTGAGTGTTGTCTATTATATCCATTAACCTTCTCCGTATATCAATCTAGTATCTCCGAGTCCGTCCACGGCTTGAGAGAATACTGTTCCGTTATTCTTGTGCATATCCGGTCCAAAAACCGTTCCTGCTTCTCATCCAGGTTTCTTTTGGGGATCACCATGTATGCAAAGCCTTTCAGTCCCTTTTCCTTGGATCTCTTCATGACGAAGATATAGATATGCTTTATTATTTTAATGTTCTGTATCAGGGAGTAGTCAAAATATCTTCTCTGCTCGTTAGTAAGGAATTCACACCTGTCTTCATAGAAGTACGCATATCCCTTCTCGGGAGTGAAGAACGTATTTGTCTCCCTGTTCTGCAGCATCTGGTTCACGGCATGGTTGAAGTCGACGTTGTAGCCGATCTTGTAGCTGTAAAGAAAATGCACCAGGCAGAACATCCATGCCACTGCCACAAGAAGCAGGCTCTCCTTGGCGATCCTTCCCTGAAGCGACAGGAAAGCAAAAAGCAGCGCTACGCAGGCGCAAACAGCGCTCTGGATCAGAAAGGTCCTTCTGTGATCCTTGATCTGCCAGTCCCTGTTCACTATCTGTTCGAGGATCTCGACTTCGATATAGTCATCCTGCGTTATGTCGAGCTCGATCTCAAGAGGATATTCGAACCGCTCCCGGCTAGAAATCGATGTTGGTTGCATATTTTGCATTGGTCTCTATGAATTCTCTTCTTGGCTCCACCTTGTCGCCCATGAGGATGGTGAACACTTCGTCCGCTCTCTGGGCGTCTTCCATCGTCACCTTGATCATTTTTCTTACCTCAGGGTTCAGCGTTGTTTCCCAGAGCTGGTCCTTGCTCATCTCGCCAAGACCTTTATATCTGCTGATCTTGCATCCGCCGCCGAGTTCCGAGGATATCCTGTCTCTCTCCTCCTCGTCATAGGCATACTCTATCTTCTTTCCCTTCTGGACTCTGAAGAGCGGAGGAAGGGCTATGTAGATGTATCCGTTATCTATGAGAGGTCTCATGAATCTGAAGAAGAACGTGAGCAAAAGGGTCCTGATGTGCTGACCATCGACATCGGCATCGGCCATTATGACGACCTTGTGGTATCTGAGTTTTGAAATGTCCAGCTCCTCTCCGATACCGCATCCGAGAGCCTGAATGACAGGCAGCATCTTTTCGTTCGTATATACCTTGTCTACCCTTGCCTTCTCAACATTGAGCATCTTGCCCCACAGTGAAAGGATCGCCTGATAATGCCTGTCTCTGCCCTGCTTGGCAGAGCCGCCGGCAGAATCTCCCTCAACTATGTACAGCTCGCATTCCGCAGGATCCTTTGATGAGCAGTCAGCCAGCTTGTCCGGCATCCTTGCAGAGTTGAGCGCTGTCTTCCTTCTCGCGGATTCCCTTGCCTTCCTTGCGGCAACACGTGCCCTCTGCGCATTCAGCATCTTCTCGAAGATTGCCTTTGCGACGGCAGGATTCTCCTCAAGGTACTCGCTCATCTTGTTATTGATGAGATTCGAGACTATGGTGGCCATTTCGGTGTTGCCGAGCTTCGTCTTTGTCTGTCCTTCGAACTGCGCCTCTGCGACCTTTACCGAAATGATGGCGGTAAGGCCTTCTCTTACATCGTTTCCTTCGAGATTGTCCTCATTTTCCTTGATGTAGTTCTTCCGTCTTCCTATGCGGTTCATTACTGAAGTAAGAGCCGTCTTGAAGCCCGTCTCATGGGTTCCGCCGTCCACGGTATGTATGTTGTTGGCAAAGGACATGATGTTCCGGGTATAGTCATCCTTGTACTGCATCGCCACTTCGGCGGTGTTGTCCTCGTTGACGACCTTGAAATGGATGACAGGATGTATCCCGCTCTTTGTCCTGTTGAGGAATTCCACGAAGGAGGCTATTCCTCCCTCATATACCATCACTTCCTGCTGGAAGCTTGCCCGGTCGTCTTCCGGCTGATCAACCTCGAGATCAGTGTTTGTCTCTCTCTCGATGTCTTCTTCCGAATCAGTCTCTTCCTCCGCAATGACGCTGGCCTTCTTGATTTTGTCTTCAGGAGGTCTTCTGTCGGTGAGAGTGATCTTGAGGCCGGCATTGAGGAAGGCCTGCTCCCTCATCCTCTTTTCAAGAGTGTCCCAGCTGTATACGGTAGTCTCGAACATCTCCCTGTCTGCCATGAATTCGACTATGCTTCCGTGCCTGTCGGAATCTCCGACTCTGACAAGTTCCGAATCGGCCACGCCTCTCTTGAAGGTCTGTACATATTCTCCTTCTCCGTTGAATACGGTGACCTTTAGCCATTCCGAAAGGGCATTTACGACAGAAGCTCCGACTCCGTGGAGTCCTCCCGACACCTTGTAACCGGAATTGTCTCCTCCGAACTTTCCGCCTGCGTGAAGCACCGTGAATACTACCGTTACAGCAGGAATTCCCATCTTTGGCTGGATATCGACAGGTATGCCGCGTCCGTTGTCCCGGACCCTTATGACGTTTCCGGGAAGGATGTCGACCTCTATATGGTCGCAGTATCCTGCAAGAGCCTCGTCTATCGAGTTGTCGACGATCTCGTACACCAGATGGTGCAGACCGGGTTCGCCGGTGGAACCGATATACATGCCCGGACGTTTTCTTACGGCTTCAAGACCCTCAAGGACCTGTATCTGTTCGCCCGAGTAGCCGTTTTCGACTTTGTTTTCAATATTTGCCATTATCTATCCTCAAAATCATATTAATTCAAATCTTTTTCTCAGTATCCGGCTCGAGTGTTCCACCACATACACCGTTCCGTCCCTCATTAGGATGAAACTCTTGGGAATGTCGCTGAAAAGATAGGTTATCTTTCCCTCATCCTGCTTTTTTTTGAGAAAATCATTTGTCCATCTGTTGACGGTGGTATTGTCGAGATCGAAAATGCCGACAATGTCGCTTTTCCTTACCAGATCATCGCTGAATATATCCACGTACATCAGACATCCTCCGCTCTCACGGTGCCGTTCTCGACATAGAACTTCCTGCTGTCCGACCTGTTAATCCTGTCAATGTCGCAGCTGGTGATGAACACCTGCTTGTCCCTGATGCTGTTGAGAAGGTAGTCCTGCCTTGCAAAATCGAGCTCGCTCAGCACGTCATCAAGAAGAATGACCGGTCCAACACCGCTGATCTTCTCAATTATGTCGCTTTCGGCAAGCTTGAGAGACACTACTATGCTCCTCTGCTGTCCCTGGGACGCAAAACTTCTTGCGGATTTTGAATCTATCCTGATATCGACATCTTCCTTATGGACACCGAAGTTCGTCGTTCCGGTAATGATGTCCCTTTCCCTGCTTTCAAGGGTCTTTTGATAGAACTCGTCGGCCGAAGATGCCACATTATTGTATTTAATGTCTATTTTTTCCTGGTTTCTGGATATGTCCCGGTAATAAGCCGTGGCCATTTTTCCGAGATCGTCACAGAATTCCTTCCTGTACCTGTATATCTCGCTTCCGTACACGCTGAGGGCATTGTCGGCTGTATCGAACATTGCCCTTTTTTGGGATTCATCGTACTTCTTTATATCCCTCAGGAATGTATTTCTCACGCTGAGGACATGGTTATATCTTCTGTAATTGTCTATGAATCCCGGGTACATCTGGCACAGACATCCGTCGATGAATTTTCTTCTGAGCTGCGGCGATCCCGATATTATGTTCAGATGGACAGGTGAAAATACCACACAGTAGAAACTCCCGGCGATCCTGCTGGGTGCCGTGAAGTCTCCTCCGTTGATCTTTGCCATCCTCGTGGCGAATTTTGTGTTCTTCTTTGAACAGGCGACCACTATATTTATATTGTTGCCGTTCTCGAAGATATTGCCCTCTATCCTGAAGTCATCGCCTTCGAAGTTGACCATTTCCCTGTCTCTGGTGCCCCTGAAGCTCTTTCCTCCTGAAAGCAGCCATATAGCCTCTATGAGATTGGTCTTTCCCTGGGCATTCTCTCCGTATATGAGATTGGTATCAGGCGAGAATTCTATCTTCTCGTCAAGGATGTTCCTGTATCCCTTTATCGATATATCCTTTATGTAATGGTTTGGCATCACTTTCTGACTACTCTGAGTTCTTCGCCGTTAAAGGAGACGATGTCTCCGTCATACAGTTTCTTTCCTCTCTGAGTGCAGACTTCACCGTTTACCTTCACCGATCCGTCCTGTATGAAGCCTTTGGCGTCTCCTCCGGTGTATACGGCATTTGCAAACTTGAGGAACTGACTGAGCTTTATGAATTCAGTCGTTATCTCTATATCAATGATATCAGTCATTCTTGAACCTCACAGGAAGAACGAGATATGTGAAATCGTTTCCTTCTTTAGGAGTGATCTTGCAAGGAGCAAGCGGTCCCTGGAACTGGAATATCATCTCTTCCTTCTTTCCGTATCTGAGAGCATCAAGGATATATCTGTTGTTGAATCCAATCTCTATATCCTTGCCTTCCTGTCCGACGGATATCTCATCATAAACATCGCCTATCTCAGTGGCGCACCTTATGGACATGACATGATCCTTGACTGAGAACCTTACAGGATTCTTCAGTCTCTCGGTAATGATCAGAGATACTCTTTCGACTGCATTTGCAAGTTCCTTTGTCTTTATCACGCAGTCTGTCATATAGGTTGTAGGAATGGCTCTCTTGTAATCAAGGAAATCTCCTTCAAGAAGCCTTGAAAGTACTATGAACTCGCCTGCATTGAATATCACATATCTCTTGGAAGCGAATATTGATATCTTTCCGTCCCTGTCGCTGACGATCTTTCTTACTTCATTCATCGTCTTTGCAGGGATGATTATGCTGAAATTGCCTTCCCCTTCTATCTCTCTCTCACATACAGCCAGCCTGTAGCCGTCAAGAGCGACCATCGTAAGCTTGTTCTCTTCCATCTTGAAAAGGACACCGGTATGTGCAGGTCTTTTTTCATCAGTAGAAACTGCATATATGACATAATCGCACATCTCGCAGAACAGACCATTCTCTATGATAATGGAATTGTCCTTTGAGGTTGAAGGAAAATCAGGATAGTCAGTAGGATCTATTCCCTTTATGTTGTACTTTGCCGCGCCGCTCCTGATCACGCAGTTAAGCGCTTCATCAGATTCAAACGAGATGTATTCACTGTCAGACATCCTGACTATGTTGGTAAGGAGGACGCTAGGGAGCACGATCCGGCCTTCTACATGGACTTCGCACTCAATAGTGGTCTTTATTCCCATTTCGAAATCATATCCGGTGAGGGTCAGCATCTCTCCCTGGGCGCTGAAAAGGATTCCCTTTATGCTCTCAAGATTGCTCTTGGTATCAACTGCCCTTGATACGGTTGTTATTGCATCGTATAACCGGTCTCTGTTGCATAAGATCTTCATAATATGTTCCTTTCTCCTGAAAGAGTTATTTATGTTTTGTCGCAGCCTCTATGCTAACTATAAATAGTAATAGTAGTAGTGGCTGTTTAATTGTTTAAAACCTTTAAAAACCGCATTGTGAAAAAGGTTTTTGACTTTACTTCGATTGTTGAATGTTTGTTGAATGATTTTTAAATTCAACAAAGTAATTTTAAATGAGTATAATTTGTTGAAAACTCGGTGTTGAATGTCAATAAATCAGTTGAAAAACTAGATCGTCTGCACATTCTTCATGATGTCTTCAATCGTGTCATGGTAATACTTGTCCGAATTCATCTTTTCCTTGACTATCTTCAGGTTGTATACCACTGTGGCATGATCTCTTCCGCCGAGTTCCTTGCCGACTTCCTCCATCGTAAGTCCGCAGACTTCCTTGATGATGTACATCGCCATTTTTCTTGCTTCCGCTACATCTGAGCGTCTTGAAGAAGACTTTATGTCGCTCACCGAGCAGCCGTATATATTGCATACATCTGCCATTATCCTCTCAATTATCAGAGGAGTTGACATCTGCTCGCTCAAAACATCCTTTATTGCAAGCTGCGCGTTGGATATGTTTGGAAGCTTGTTCTCGAATCTGTAGAGAGCGTCAAGCTTCTTTATTACACCCTCAAGCTGTCTGATATTGGTCTTTACTTTTGAAGCGATGAATTCTATTACATCATTCTTTATGTCCAGACCGAGAAGATCGGATTTTCTCTTTATGATCGCGCATCTTGTCTCAAAATCAGGCGGCTGGATATCTGCGATGATTCCCCACTCAAACCTGGTCCTCAGTCTCTCCTCAAGGCTCTTGATCTCCTTTGGCTGCCTGTCAGAAGCCAGAACTATCTGTTTTCCTCCGGAATGGAGAACATTGAAAGTGTGGAAGAATTCTTCCTGGGTGCTTTCCTTTCCCGCGATGAACTGTATGTCGTCTACCAGAAGCACATCTGCCTGTCTGTATTTTTCCTGGAACTCTCTTGTCTTGCCTTCCTTAATGGCATTTATTATCTCGTTCGTGAAAGTCTCGCAGTCCACATATATGATCTTTGCGTTCGGCCTGTTCCTCTTTATCTCCGTGCTTATTGCATTGAGAAGATGGGTCTTGCCCAGCCCGCTGTCTCCGTAAATGAAAAGCGGATTATACTTCGGGGACGGCATGGTCGCCACGTTAAGGGCTGCCGCATGCGCAAACTTGTTGGAAGAACCGACTATGAACGTGTCAAAGGTGTATTCGTAGTTTCCGTCCCGGGACGGAACAGAGCTGATCGCCTCGTTCTGGATGTTTACCGCAACCGAAAATCCGAGTATCTCTTCAAAGCCCTTGATGAGGATATCGATGAACTTGTCCCTGACCATGTTGCCGATGAACCGGTTAGGGGCGATGACTATTGCGGTGTCGCCGTCGAGGCCTCCGCTTTCTAGCGGTTCTATGAATAAAGAGTAGGATGCTTCTGTCAGCTGACCTTTGCAGTATTGTTTTACAGCGATAAAAACATCGTTAAAAGATTCCATAAAAATACTCCCAGAGTTAAAATTACTATCAAGAAATTATACCATATCCGTTCACATCATAGCAACATAATAAATATGTAATATAATATTATATATAGCGAAATATTGATATGAAAATCAGGTAATTTTGATGCATTTTGCACCATGGCGACATACCTTCGAAAAGGCACTTTTTTACCCGTCATATCGCTTTTTTGCACTTGACAGAAGAGAAAACCATATTATATACTCTTTAAATGCATACGGGAGGAATATTCCGCATCTTCAGGTAGACAACGGCATCAGTGCCGTTTGTATAGACAAATAAACGAGGAGGTCAGAGTAATGAAGAGAACTTTCCAGCCAAAGAAGCGTCAGAGAAGCGGCGTTCATGGTTTTCTGCAGAGAATGTCAACAAGAAACGGCAGAAAAGTAATTAAGAGAAGAAGATCAAAAGGCAGAGCAAAACTGGCTGTTTAATCTGGTGTCCCGCCCAACGTCAAATTCATGAACATAGACCACGCAACGTGGTCTTTATTTGTATTCATGGTCTTTTGGGTTTTGCGGGCTCTTAATGATAGGTTAGCTATGAAGTTCAAGCAGATCAAGAAAAACAGAGAATTTGTCAGAGGCTACAAGAGAGGGGACTGCTATATCTATCCGGAACTCGTCATTTACATTCTCAAAAACAGTTACGGAGAGATAAGGACAGGCATCACATCGTCAAAGAAGACGGGAAACGCCGTAAAGAGGAACAGATCCAGAAGAGTGCTCAGACGGGCACTGGACCGGATAAGTTTCGACCGAAATCAGGGATTCGATATTATCCTTGTATCAAGGGGAAAGACGGCACACGTAAAGAGCCATCAGATCACGCCTCTGATAATGGAACGGATGACACGTTCGGGGATAATATATGATCAGTAAGCTTTTTATCTTTATGATAAGAGTCTATCAAAGATATATATCGCCGATGCTCGGAAAGAGATGCAGATACTATCCGACGTGCAGCGACTATGCGATAAAGGCTATAGAAACTCACGGACCGATCAAAGGTATTGCATTGGCTACGGGCAGGATATTCCGTTGCAATCCTTGGGCCAAAGGTGGTTTTGACCCGGTTCCGCCAAAGGGACGGTGGAACAACAGAAAAAGATAACCACGTTATTACCAGGAACAACTAGTATATTGGAGGAAAAATGAATATTTTCTCAACACTGTTTTCAGTGATATCAGTGCCGCTGGGCTGGCTGATGAGATTCATCTACAATGCCGTCGGAAATTACGGACTGGCACTGGTGCTGTTCACCCTCATCACCAAGATCATTCTGCTGCCGTTGGCAATAAAGCAGAAGAAGTCAATGATCAGGATGAACGCCTTCCAGCCGGAGATACAGGCTATCCAGAAGAGATATGCAAATGACCCTCAGAAACAGCAGGAGGAGCTTTCAAGGCTTCAGCAGGAGCATAACTTCTCGATGACAAGCGGATGCCTGCCGGTCCTGATCCAGATGCCGATCCTCTTTGGATTGATCGACGTCATCTACAAGCCTCTGCGTCACCTTGCCGGTGTAAGCGCAAGCGTCATCAGCGAGATCACGCCTATCGCAGAAGGCATCGTAGGAACACTTTCAAGATATTCGCCGCAGACAGGCATCATCAATGCGGTCAAGATGAATCCTGCCGCATTCGCTAATTATCTGGACGCTTCAACAATTGAATACATCAAGAAGATCAACATGACCTTCCTCGGCCTCGACCTTTCGGCGACGCCTTCGTTAAAGGTCATGAACGCGCTTCTCATCATACCAGTGCTCTCTGTGGCTTCAATGATCGTATCACAGATACTGACCCAGAAGCTCAACGGCACGAAGATGGAAGGCTCAATGAAGTTCATGCCTATCTGGTCGGCAGTGATGTTCGGATACTTCTCCTTCATCATGCCTGCCGGTGTATCCATCTACTGGATATTCTCAAGTGTCTTCACCATCCTTCAGGAGCTGGTCCTTTCCAAGTTCTATGATCCTGAGAAGGAGAAGCGGAAGATACAGGAGGAGATCGCTGCGGCAAAGAAGGCCCGCAGGGAAGAGCAGAAGCGGGCAAGGCCTAAGCAGAAGCGGGCTGCCGCAAAGGGAGATAAGTATGTGGAGGACACATATTCTTCTGCAGATGAAAAAGAAGCAATAGAAAGAAGACTTGCCAGAGCCAGAGAGCTCGACAGGGAAAAATACGGAGATTAACAGATGAGAGAATTGATTAAACAGGCTCCCTCTGTTGAGGAAGCCGTAGAGCTCGCCATCGCCGAGATGGGCCTTTCCATTGACCAGGTCACTTGGGAAGTGCTTGAAATGCCAAAGAAGAGCCTGTTCTTCAAGAAGCCTGCAAAGGTCAAGGTAACACAGATCGAAGACGAATTCGATGTGAGGAGCATCCTTGCAGAGCCGGAAAGAGAAGAGAAAAAGGCAGAGGTGCCTGCTCCTGAAAAGAAGGAACAGCCCAAGAAGGCTGAAAAGAAGCCTGAAAAGAAGGAACAGCCTAAGAAGGCCCCTGAAAAGAAGGTCGAGACGGCAGAGCCGAAAGCAGCGCATGAAAAGGAAGAAGAGCCGCAGCAGGTCTCACGGCAGGAAGTGATCAGCGAAGAGGAGAGAAGCCCCAAGCTGGCATATGCCGTAGAGTATGTAAAGAACATCATCAAGGATTTCAATCCCGGAGAGTACACCGTTACTACATACAGGACGGAAAAGGGAAGCGTGATAAGGCTTGACGGCGAAGATGTAGGTGCCCTTATCGGAAGAAAGGGCGAGACCATGGAGGCAATTTCCTATCTTACCGGACTTGCCGCAAACAGAATCTCGGACGACGGAGAGAAAGTCACTGTCGACATAGCCAATTACAGAAGGAAGAGAGAGAAGGATCTGGTCCAGAGCAGCAAGAAGGCTGCAGCAAAGGTCCTCAAGACAGGAAGGCCGTTCAGCTTTGAGCCTATGAATCCGTATGACAGAAGGATCATCCATTCCACTGTCGGCGAGATTGAAGGAGTTAAGAGCGAGAGCAAGGGAGAAGGCTCCAACAGAAGGGTCGTCATCTATTCCACAGCATCCAAGAGCTCCAGGAGCGAAAGGAGCGAAAGGAATGACAGGAATGACAGAAAGTCATCCGGAAGGCGCGACCGCGACAGGAAGAACGCTTCGCCTAAGGCTAACGCGGAAAAGAGGGAAACCTCACCGGCAAAACCTAAGGAAGAGAAACTTGTCGACGTTCCGAGCTTCGGTCTTTACACAAAGATCAATATAGACGACGAATAGGATTTTGGGACGGGCCCATTGCCCGTCCCTTTATTTTTCTTGAAATGAACATATTTTTGTTATATATTTTAATCAAATAAAGCGTATTTCGGGAGAATACCAACATGACAATGCTTGAGATATATAAGACAAGGAAAGATGCCTTGACCGAAAGAATGGCCAATGCAAAGAGCCTTTATGAGACCACTTCGGTCATCAGCGAGATACTGGATACCATGAAGTATCAGTACCTCGCACAGCCGGACTGCACCAAGTATACCGAGAAGCTCGAAGAGATGATCGAATATGCAAAGACGATGCTTCCCGTCATCGAGACGGTCTCAAAGTCAAAGCTCTGGGAGAAGGCAGACGGTCCGGAACCGAAGAAAAAAAGCCTGTGGCCGGGATTTCTGAGCCTGCTGCTGGGACTTGTCGGAATCGTCGGACCGATCGAGTACTATATGTTCAGAAACAGCATTAAGATGGACAGCGCCACCGTTTATCTCGGCATCATTGCCGCAGGCGCCGCGCTGGTATTCCTTTCAGGATTCCTGCTCTTCTTCAGGAGGAAGCCTAAGACCAAGGCGGTCGTTGAGATAGATGTTGACGAGAGAGAGCTTGCAGACAGGCTCGAAGACATAATGAAGTTCATCGATGTCGCCATTGAAGCCGAGGACAAGAGGATAGAAACGCAGAAGAGCATGCTGGATACAGCCATCAACGACGATGAGATCAAGCTGTTCACATACCTGATGGAGGCAAAGTATTCAGGACAGCCTGAATATGCTCTCGAGCAGTTGGATGAGGTAGAGCACTACCTGCTCAAACAGGATATCCTCGTGATAACATATTCAAAGGGCAATGAAAAGTACTTCGATTTCCTGAACGGAGAAGAGACAAAGACGGTCAGACCGGCTCTTGTCAGGGGAGGGGAAGTCCTTTCAAAGGGCCTGGCGCAGATCAGGCCGGGAGAATAAAGGAGGAGTTGCATGAGCAAGAAAAAGAAGGAAAAGAAGGCGGAGGAAAAGCTCGCGATGATCCTTCTCGCCTGCATGTACATACCGGTCGCCGTTATCGGACTGGCGGCCAAAGTCCTGACCGACAGGGATTTCCGCCGAAAATAACGAACAAACGGGCAGCCGCATTCAATTTGCGGCTGCCCTGATAATAATCATTTTTGTTGCTGACAGCAGAATAGATTGAATGACGGTCGGCAGCAAGGACACAATATATGCGCTTGCCGATTTTATATATTGCAAAATCAGGCTGATTAATGTAAAATATATAAGCACTAAATAAAGGCTTGTGTGGCTCAGTTGGCAGAGCAGCTCACTCGTAATGAGCAGGTCGTGCGTTCGAATCGCATCACAAGCTCCATAAAAGACGTCCGGTTCGGGCGTCTTTTTTATTTTCCGTGTCCGGATAAGCAACAATATGACATTATCCATATTTGAAATAAAAGTTAACCCAAAACAAAATTTTACCAAGTTTAAACGAAAAGTAATATTTTCAACATTGTTTTCAACACGTTGTTGAAAACCCTGCCGATCCGCTGAAGGCCCAAGGATTCAATGAAAAAAACGATAGCATAAAAGTAAACATCAGAAAACAGATGTGGAAAAAGTTTTACAATCTGTAAATCGGTAAGAAATCAACGTTGAAACAGGAGTTTTCAACATTTTGATGGCCGTGATGACTCAAAATCAGTTAAATATCTGTTGAATAGTTGAAAAGATCCGTATATTAGTGGAAAACAACGGCTTGAGCTGAAAAAACAAAAGTACAATTTTCTGATTTATAAGGACAAAACAATAGTAAAATATTGTCCTGTGCTGTAGAATAATACTTGAGAGGGTAAGGAAGGAGGGAATTGCCATGAAGGAGCTTCTGAAGAAGTACGGCATCACGGATTACGGTTTTGTGGATTTCAATTCCCTTAAGACCTTCAATGTGCGCAGTATTTCGAGGATCCCGTCCGGTTGCAGGACTGCCGTTGCGATGATCTTCCCGTATTATAACCGGGAAGCATTCAAAGGCAACATTAGTGCATATTGCAGCGTGGAGGATTACCACATCGTCGTAGGAGACCTGCTGAAAAAGATCTGCCGGGAAGCGAGAGAAAAATGGCCTGAATATTCCTTTGAGCCATTCGTTGACTCTTCGCCGATAGACGAAGTGGACATGTGCGTAAAGGCAGGACTCGGAGTCAGGGGCGTCAACAGCCTGCTCATTTCTCCGAAATACGGCAGCTACATCTTCATAGGAGAGATCCTTACCGACATGGAACTGCCGACCGAGGACAGAACTCATACGGGCTGTCTTAACTGCGGCAGATGCGTAGCAGCCTGCCCGGGCAAGGCAATCTCCGAAAACGGAGTGGACAGGGCAAGATGCGCCTCATTCATAAGCCAGAAAAAAGGGGAACTCACACGGGAAGAGGAGCAGATACTCAGGTCGGCGGGAACAGTATTTGGATGCGATATCTGCCAGAAGGTATGCCCCATGAACAGGAAGGCGGAAGCCTTTTCGAATCTGTTCAGCGAGAACATCATAAACCTGGTCACGGAGGAGAATGTCGAAGGACTGTATAAGAAGAGAGCCTTTGGATTCAGGGGACTGAAGGTTCTTAAAAGGAATCTGGAAATATATAATTCAGAAAAATAGACTGCCGAACGGCAGTCTATTTCGATCATATGATCATAGGAGTCTATCTATTTCAAATATGAATATTATTCTTCTATATGCTTGTGGGAAAAACTGTCAGCAGCTTCCCGCAAAAATGTGAGTACTTTCATTGGTCTTCTCCTTTCAGGTCTCCGTGTATTATTCAAGATCCGTCTTTTCGGGAATATCGCCTATGATATCCGGCTGGATCATTGTTGCCTTTATAATTGTTCGGGTTCAAGCATTAAAACTCGTAGGTCTTGTGTGCAAAGCTTTCAGCAGCCTCGTTAGCAATTCTGATGATCATCTTTTGGCACCTCCTTGTTCTGATCTCTTCTTTCGAAGTTCGGTTACAGTATAGTCCTCCGTGCTGATATTATCAGTGATAATATCACAGCCTCCGATTTCACCTCATAGGATTTGCCTGGCGGGTTTAACGTCATTATTATGACATAAACCATTAAAAAAAGGCCCATAATTGCGCATTTGTCTATTTTCGATAGACAAAACGTCTTGTCAAGAGGACAAGACTGATGATAATGTTGACCGCGCTTTGGGTATTTTAACGAACAGACAGCTTGACGAATAAGCCGGGAGCCCTGTGATTTCACGGAAAAATGAACATCGAACCCCGCAGGAGATGAATAAGAAACGACTTAATTGTAAGACTAAAAAATATTTGATATAATTTATTCGATGCCACCGGGCATGGATGATCCGCATCCGGAACATATCGTTAGGTCTTTGCAGATATGTTGTGGGTGCGTTTTTTAAAAGGAGAAGATTATTATGAGTAAGTTTGTTATCGATCAGTCGTTCTGGGATCTGTTTCCTGAAGCGACCATAGGCGTGCTTCTTCTCAAGGACTACACCAACAGCGAGGAGTCGCCTCAGGAACTGGTCGACATGCTGGCAGAGAGCAACAGGATCGCGGCCAAGTACATCACAGAAGAAGTATTCAGTGAGAACAGAGTAGTAAAGGTATGGAGAGACGCCTTCAAGAAGTTTAAGATCAAGAAGGGCGCAAGGTGCTCCATAGAAAACCTCATAAAGAGAAGCCAGGGAGACAATCCGGCCCATACCATAAATCCTCTTGTTGACATATATAACTCCGCCAGCCTCAGATACGGTCTTCCCGTAGGCAGCGAGGACATGGATACATTCGTCGGAGACATCAGGCTGACGCTTACCGAGGGTGGAGATGAATTCTATCTTATAGGCGAAGAGGAGAACAACCCGTCACTGCCCGGAGAGCTGGTCTACAAGGATGATGCCGGTGCTGTATGCCGCTGCTTCAACTGTAGAGACGGGCAGAGGACAATGATCACGGACAAGACGAAGAACGCGTTCATGATCATAGAAAACCTTGAGCCGGACAGAGTCGGCGATCTCAAGGAACTGATGAACTTTGTCAGGGATAATGCTGAAAAGTATCTTGATGCTAAGGTCGAGATGAAGATCCTGGATACCAACGAGAGAGAAATGCTCATTAAGTGAGATACGGAAATGAAAAGATACGAGTTTTACAGAGAAGGGAAGAAGATCTACGGGGAACTGATCGTTCCGCGGGGCAATAAGGATAAATGGCCGACAGTGATCCTCTGCCATGGCTTTGGCGGGAACATGGAGGGCGAGAGACCGTATGCGGATTATTTCGCCGGAAAGGGGATAGCCACGTTTCTGTTTGACTTTATCGGCGGAGGAAGGGACATCAAAAGCGACGGCAGCATGCTGGAGATGACCGTGCTTACCGAAGCGGAAGACCTGAAGGTCGTCCTCGGAGAAGTAGCCGGGATGCCGGAAGTCGACAAAGAGAGGATATTCCTTATGGGGGCGAGCCAGGGCGGTTATGTCACTTCGATAGTAGCTCCTGAGGTCCAAAGAATGATCAGTGCAATGGTCAACCTCTACCCCGGATTCGTGATCCCGGATGATGCCCTGAAGAGGATGAACGCACCGGGATACGATCCGGAGCACATCCGGGTGATGGGATATGAGATAAGCCACAAATACAATGTTGATGCAACCTCGTTTGACGGATTGGAAAGGGCCGCCGGATATACCGGAAAGGTACTCATGATCCACGGAACAGCCGACAGCATCGTGCCGATAACCTACTCTGAAAAGGCGCTTGAAGCCTATGAGGACGCCGAGCTGCTCAGGATCCCGGGAGCGGGGCACGGTTTTTCCGGAAACGATTTTGAAATGGCCGCAGCCGCGGCAGCAGATTTCATCCTGGAGAACTGCTGATGATTGAAATAAAAGATGCCGCACTTATGTGCGGCATCTTTCTGTATGTCATTGAAAGATTCAGATATGCTTGTTGAACCAGTCTGTGATCTCCTTGAGCCTGCGCATCCTGTGCTTCGGCTTTCCGCTTCTTGAGAGCTCGTGGTTCTCGCCCTTGAAGATGACAAGTCTTGTCTCGACCCCGTTGAAGGCCAGAGCCTGCATCATCTGCATGCCTTCAGGCAGAGGGCACCTGTAGTCGTCCGTGGAATGGATGAAGAGGGTAGGCGTCTTCGCGTTCTTGGCATATTTGAGAGGAGAATGATACCAGAGCCTTGCAGGATCCGAGAAGATGTCATCTGCAGCACACTGGTCAGGTCCGAAGACGAGACCGATGTCCGAGATGGTGGACATTGAGATCCAGTTGGAGATGCTTCTCTGGCTTGCCGCCCGGCAGAACCTGTCGGTATGTCCGATGATCCAGTTGGTCATGAATCCTCCGTAGCTTCCGCCCGTTACGCACATCTTTTCCGTGTCGATCTGAGGATATCTCTTCAGCACTGCATCCGTGAAGTCCATGAGATTCTTGAAATCGACTTCTCCGTAGAGGCCGCGGATATCAGCATATTCGTCGCCCCTTCCGTCGCTTCCGCGGATGTTGCAGAAATAGACTATGTATCCTTCAGATGCCCAGAGCTGCATCTCATGGAAGAACGTCTCGCCGTACGAGCCTCTCGGACCGCCGTGGATATCCAGCACGGAAGGATACTTCTTCTCCTTGTCGAAGCCGTCCGGCAGCAATACCCAGCCTCTGTGCTTGAGGCCTGTGCTGGTGTAGGTCACAGGGTGAGGCTTTGCGATGTACTTGCCTTCGAGCCGCTTATCGTTCAGATGAGTCAGCTGGCGGAAGGATCCTGTCTTCAGGTCAAATTCGAATATCTCGGCGACATGCTTCCAGTCCTGATATATGACGGCGACCGTCTTCTTTGACATTGCCATGGCATCCATCATTCCCGGCATGTCCATAAGCACAGTGCGGTTGAATTTCTTGTCATACTCACACAGGAGGTTGTGATCGACTTCCGTTTCGATGGTGACGAACTTTCTGGAATCGTAGGCATAGGTGCGACCGCTTCCATGGACAGTATCGGTAACGACGCCGTTGCCGATGGTTATGTCAGGCATGTAAACGATTTCGATCGTTCCGTCGGCAGCGACCTTGCAGATGTCCTGTGTCTGGTTGATGCCGTAATCCTTCATATCGGTTGCCCTGACAAACATCTCGTCTCCAAGGAAGAAGATGGTCGACATGCTCAGGTCGTTCTTGTCATAGATAGCCTCTATTTCTTTCTTGGCCGGATCAAGACAATACAGATTGTCCGTCCAGACCATCCTGGATTCATATTCGCTTCCGGTGAAGTACAGAATTCCCTTTTCGCAGACGAGGTTGCCCGCGTTGAAGAAAGGTGCGGTCATTCTTTCGAGCTTGACACCGTCAGAGGTGTCGAGAAGGAAGAGAGCGGATCTTATCTTGTTGGTATAGCCAGCTCCGTTGAACCAGTAAGGAACTTCGTCAACGACCTGATAATCCTCATCGTTCTTCTTTTCTTCTGCATATTTGGCCTGCTCTTCCTTGGTGGCCTTGTAAAGGTCAGGCGTGCGGGCATCAATCTGTCCTATGCAGGCGTAGCTATTTTCGGCGATCCTGACCAGTCTGGTCATCGGGAAGGGAAGGGTGATCCATGGCTGGGCTTCTCCTCCTGTGACGTCGATCTTGAAGAGCTGAGTGGCCATGGGCGAAGGAGAGTCTTCGGTCTTTCTTCTTATGATGAGAGTCTTGTCGTCTTCCCAGGCGACAATGCCCGCATCGATGGTGTATGTGAGTTGCTTGTACTTTCCTTCAGATGCCACATATACATCCGACCTGTTCAGATTCTTGTCCAGATCGGATCTTGTGACAGTGAAAGCCAGATGTTTCCCGTCCGGACTGTATGTCGGATTTCCCGGGAATTTGTAGGCGGCGATATCTTCAATGGTTATCTTCTTGAGTTCGCTGTTTCCCATAGTATTATCTCCTTTGTTCGTAATTATTTTCTGCCCGGCGACAGACAGTTATCGTATGCCTTAATTATATGTTAAACCCGATGAATATACAAATAAAAAAGCCTTACAGGGCCGAAAACCGGCAGCTGTAAGGCATTGTGATCAAATGATCAGTCGTTTGTGTAGTTGTCGAAGTAACCCTGAATATATACTATCGGGGTGCCCTTGTCTCCCGAACCGCTGGTGAGGTCGCACAGAGAACCGATAAGGTCCGTGAAGCGGCGCGGAGTTGTGCCCTCTGATACCATGTTGCCCACAAGGCTGCCGTCCTTCTTGGAGATCTCGGACTTGATGGCGTCCTTTAGTGCTTCTCCTGAAAGGTCTGCGAAATCATTGTCGGCAAGATACTTGAGCTTGAGTTCGTTCGGAGTTCCTTCCAGTCCCTTTGTATAGAAAGGAGAGACTACAGGGTCAGCCAGCTCCCAGATCTTTCCCACAGGATCCTTGAAAGCGCCGTCTCCGTAGATCATTACTTCGATGTGCTTGCCTGTCTTCTCAAGAAGTTCCTTCTGGATCGCGTCAACGAGCCACTGGCTGTCGCGAGGGAAGAGCTTGATCTTGTCTTCCGTAGCCTTGTTGGAACCGAGCAGTCCGTAGGTCTCGTTATATCCGCTTCCGTTTACAGGAGCCGTGAGGATATCGTCAAGGCTGTAGACCTTTTCCGCTCCGGCATTCTTGAGGATCCTTTTTGTCCTCTCGCGGGTGTGGATGTCACAGTTGAGGACGTTCTTTGTGTAGTCGAGGATCGCTGTTGCCTTGTTGGCGAAGATGATCTCGGCCTCAGCTCCGCATCCCTCGATGAGTCCCTTGTAGTAGTCAACGTAGTCAACGCCCGTGAACTGGTGCTTTCTGTAGCCGAACAGCTCCCTGTACTTTTCAAGGGAAAGGACATCAGTCTGAGGATCGATCCCGTTGTCATCGATATCATCCCATGTGATCAGGTGGTTTCCGACTTCATCGGAAGGATATGTCATCATAAGGATGACCTTCTTGGCACCCATTGCGATTCCCCTGAGGCATATCGCGAAACGGTTCCTTGAGTAGATAGGGAAGATGACGCCGACGGTCTCGCCGCCGAACTTTGCCTTTATGTCCCGTGCGATGTCTTCGACCGTGCAGTAGTTGCCCTGAGCGCGGGCCACTACGGACTCTGTGATCGCGAGGACATCCCTGTCGCGCGGTGCAAGGCCGTCTTCCTTCATTGCCTCGAGCACTACGCCCGGGACGATCTTTGAAAGATCATCGCCTTCATGGATGATAGGGGCACGAAGTCCCATTGAAACGGTACCGATTACTCTGCTCATTTAAAATCACTCCCTGTATGTGGAATTTATAAATCAAAAAAATTACCGTGGCTGCTCACCACGGTAACTTATTATAACATACTATTATTCTTCCTGCAATTTGAAAGAGGAAGAAAACCCTATTTTTGTAGGAAAAAACACAACATGGGCGGCTGCAGTTCCGTTTTTGGAGTTTTTCATAAACGGCGGAAAGGACAGATCGTCGATTCAAGCACTCAGGCCAGATGAAGACTTCTTTTATACGCTTCCGAACTGATCAGATAAGCCCGATGCTCTGCTTTGGCGCCGATTTCGCAGGCTTCGCCTTTGAGGAACTTCTCAAGGCTATCCCTGAGAGGGGCCTCCACGCTCCGGGTGAAGACCTCGATGCCCCTTTCCAGGATCCCTCCCTTGGTCGCGGCATTCTTCGTGTCCTGTTCAAGGACGGCTCTCGGGCTGTGGGCGATTGGGAACACGTTAAGGAGGAAGGAGCACATGTCAACGCGGTCGGCCTCCCGGACATCAAGATTCCGGATCGTCTCATGAGTGAAACGGTTCAGTCCCGAGAACCAGCCTTTCATGAACTCCTTTATGAACATATCCAGCCTCTGAAGACCGGTATATCCGCTCAGTCCTATCCTTTGGGCATCCCGGAACAGCTCGTACTGAGCTTCTCTCATTGCCTTGCCTATTCGGTCGAGAGGAACGTCAAGCCCCGCCTTTTTCAGCCGGTCTTCGATTGCATAGGAGACCTCATAGCACACGTGCGAGGTTATCTTCCCGGCAAGCAGAGCAAGGGAATCCGTATCGGATACCGCCGCCGTATGGCCGTAGCAGTCCATGCACAGGTACAGCAGGTCCTTTCTGTCCAGAGGCCAGAGAGCATTTTCGGGGAAGGTCAGATAATTGATCCCGTAGGGGGACAGATCAAAGCCCCGCACATTATCAAGGATATTGGGCAGTATCTTGACCACGTTTACGTCATTGCCCAGAATGTCGCGGATGACGCCGGGAGAAGGCGAAGGGATATAACTGTAGATGTCAGGCAGAGGAAGACCCTTTTTCCTGCACAGCTCACAGTAAGGCAATATGTCGTTCCTGATTATTCCTTCCGCCCGTGTGGGAGGAGGGGAGAGCAGTATTATCGTCGGTCTCTCTCGCATGATCACCCGGCCGGAATCCGCAACGCTGACCTCGTAACCGAGAGCGGCACTTCTTTCCCGAACGCCTGAAGGAGAGCCCTTTATCCCGAAAACCCTGCCGTGCAGATCATCGGTCCCGAGGATCTTTCTGATCCCCTTGCCCATATACTGACCGATGAAGCCTACGCCTATAACTACTATCTTTTCCATTTTTTCTCCAAAACACGACAGGGCGGCATAAGCCGCCCTGCAACATTTAATTCTAGTAAATTCGGACGATCTCGTCAGTCCCTGGTCTCGTTCGTGAACAGGTTCTGTCTCTTCATGACAGGCGCGATCATATGGTAGAGCAGGACAGAGACAATGACGGCGATTACGGCATTGATCAGGCTCGTGATACCCTTTGTTATGAGGACAGCCTTGATCGCTTCGGCCGCACTTCCGAGAGCCTTCTGCTGAATGTATGACTTTGCCAGATAAAGGATAACATAAGACAGGGCACCCACTATTGCGGCTGTGATGTTCTTGGAGAGCGTCCTCTCTTTTCCCATGGTCGCTATGGTTCCCGCAAGGAATCCCATAATGAACTTATTGATGAAGCTGATCCAGAATTCCGGTGCCCACAGAGGATCCATCAGGTCGACGATCGCCGTGCCGATTCCTGCTGCAAGACCACCGGGAACACCTCCGAAAAGAAGTCCCGACAGGATGCACATGCTGTTGCCCAGATGGACCTGGGTCTTTCCGCCGACGCCCACAGGGATAGGTATCCGAAGGAACTTGGTAGTGATGAATACCAGCGCCGACATGACTCCTATAGCTGCCAGCATCTGGACTGAGAGCTTATTCTTTTTCATAATTTACATCTCCTATTAGAACAATTCTTTCAGGAGTGGTTCCAAATGCACACCGAATCTTGTGTCGCTGTTCGTCTCATAGGTCCGGGCTACGACCTTTTCAACGAATCTAGCAGCCTTTTCGCAGGCTTCTTTCAACGGAGCGCCGTTCGTCATATATCCGACAAGACATGCTCCGAACAGATCGCCTGTTCCCGGATAATTTACCGGTGAATAATGGAGCAGGATGCTGGAAACTTCATCCCGGCTTTTGTCATAGCATACGGCTACGGCTCTTCCGTCGACCAGCTTTACGCCCGTGATGAGAACGCTCCGGTACTTTTTTCCCAGGGAAGCCGCGATCTCTGATATCTCATCTTCGCTGAAATCCCTTTCCGCATAATCCCTGTCAAGAAGGATCAGGGCTTCAGTAGGATTCGGGATCATCAGATCCGCATCTCCGCACAGGTCCTTGAACCGTTCGACGATCTCAGGAGTGATGGATGAATACAGCTTTCCGTGATCCGCCATGACTGGATCACAGATCCTGAGATTGCCCTTCCGCATCCGGAAAGCCTGCTTTACGAGCTCTATCTGTTCGGGTGAGGACAGGAAACCGCTGTAAACGCTGTCGAATTCCAATCTGAGATCCCTGTAATGGTCAAGAGCCTTGAAACAGAAATCCGTCAGGTCAACGACGGCCGGCTTGCCCAGTCCGCCGTAGTGGGTGGAAAGCACCGCCGTCGGAAGTCCGATGGCCTGGATGCCAAGCCGGGATATCACCGGAGTTATGACTGCCAGGCTGCTTCTTCCAACAACAGACAGGTCGTGAATGCACAATGTTTTTTTCGGTGTCATTTGGATTGTCTCCTTATCTAGCTTCATTATATGGCCGGTAACGTTTGATATCATTTATATTGTGTAAATAGTTAAGAAAGTGCCGTCAAATTTGTTCATAATTTGTTCATAAATTTACTCTGCCGACGCAGTCAAAGCAATACGGGGACATTACAAATTGTAATATCCCCGATATTTATTACGAACAGTTTACCGTTTTCTGAACTTTATCTCGCCTGTGGTTGCATCCATGGATTCGACTATGGCAAGAGACTCTATCCTGATGCCCTTTTCGCGCAGCTCCCTGCCGCCCTTCTGGAAACCTTTTTCTATGGCGATCCCGACTCCGATGAGATTTGCCTTTGCCTGATCCACAAGGTCGATAAGACCTTCGAGAGCACAGCCGTTTGCCAGAAAATCATCGATGATGAGAACGTTCTCTCCTTCGTGGAGGAACTTTTTGGAAAGTATAACATCATAGATCCTGTTGTGGGTGTATGACTGAACCTTGGTTGAATATACATCACCGTCGATGTTGATGCTCTGAGCCTTTTTCGCAAACAGCACCGGCGCACCGAAATACTGGGCGGCGATGACCGCGATCGCGATTCCGCTTGCTTCGATGGTCAGGACCTTATCGATCCTTTCATCCTTGAACAGCCTGTGCCACTCTTCGCCCATCCGGTTGAGAAGCTTGACGTCGATCTGATGGTTGAGGAAGCTGTCGACCTTAAGGACATTGCCGGTCTTGACCCTTCCGTCTTTTCTGATTCTTTCTTCCAAAAGCAGCATGTGATGATCCTCCAAAACGATTATGCGATATATGTTATTCAGACAACAGTATGTCCGAAAGATGGCTGAAATCCTCAAGCGTCAGTTTTTCCGGCCTGATCTTCGTATCAAGATCCAATTGACACAGCGCATCTTCGATCGCAGCCCTGTCGATGCCGAGCGTGTTTGAAACGCTGTTTGAAAAGGTCTTTCTCCTCTGAGAAAAGGCCGCTCTTATCAGCTTGAACATTGAGGCGGGATCCCTGGGCGCAATAGTGTCCTTCCTGCCGATGTCCAGTCGGATGACGCTGCTGGTCACCTTGGGAGGCGGATAGAAGGAGCCGGGAGAGACCGAGAAGCATACTGACGGAGTCGAATAGTACTGAACAGCCAGGCTGATCGCCCCGGTGTCCCTGCTTCCGGGAAGGGCGCACAGCCTTTGGGCGGCTTCTTTCTGTACCATTACTGTAATGGCCTTGACGGGAAGCTCGTCTTCAAGCAGCTTCATGATGATCGGGCTGGTTATATAGTAGGGAAGATTGGCGCAGACGTACACGTCCATGCCCTTGAACTGTTCTTCTATGAGTTTTTTGAGATCGACATTCAGGACATCGTCAAAGATAACGGTAACATTGTCGCAGTCTGCCAGAGTCTCTTTAAGAAGCTCGGTCAGGCTGGTGTCGATCTCGATGGCCACGACCTTTCCCGCCGCCCTTGAAAGCTCGCGGGTCAGGGTCCCGAAGCCCGTGCCGATCTCGATAACGCCGCTGTTTCCGTCAATGCCGGAATAATCCACCATACGGGGACATACGGAGGGGTTGACTATGAAATTCTGTCCGAACTTCTTGTCGAACCTGAAACCGTAGCGTTCGCACAGGTCCTTGATATATGAAATGTTAGTCAGGGGTCTTTCCATGGCTGCAGTTTCGCTCCGGTCAAACTCTAATCTAAAAAAGGTGCCGCAGAGGCACCGAAGGCTTTTTGCATATGAAAATCATACCAAAACGCACGTGGTTTTGCAATGTTAACACTATTTTAACGATTGCCATATTGAATATTCCGGGCATTTGGTCTAAAATGAAGCAAAATTTGTACGAGAAAATCAAGGAAAGGAGGACTTACGATGCGCAGAAGCAAGATCAATTACTATCTTGACATTGCGGAAGCAGTCTCGGAAAGAGGCACATGCCTCAGAAGGAACTACGGCGCCATCATAGTGAAGAATGACGAGATCATATCGACAGGCTATGTCGGTGCCCCGAGAGGCAGAAAGAACTGCAGCGACCTGGGAGTATGCATACGTTCAGAGCTCAACATCCCTCGCGGAGAGAGATACGAAGTATGCCGCAGCGTGCATGCAGAGGCAAATGCCATCATATCCGCGTCAAGAGATGAGATGATCGGAGCCACGATGTATCTTGTCGGCAAGGAAGTCAGCACGGGCGACTATGTAAAGGAAGCCAATTCATGCTCGATGTGCAAGAGAATGATAATCAATGCCGGCATCAAGAACGTCATCATAAGAGACAACAAGGAAGAATTCAGGACTATTGATGTCAACAGTGAGTGGGTCGACAAGGACGAGAGCCTGGAGGGCATCTTCAATTACTGATCCGTATATATGCCTAAACAGCTGAAAAAGGCGGTATGCATCGTGCATACCGCCTTTTGAGTATTTCAGAAAACAGTTCACTTCAATTCGTCCTCTATGGCCCACTTTCCGTTGATCTCGATCCCCGTCATGTTCCTGATCTCGTTGAACAAAATTGGCACGCAATCCCCGTCCTCTACAGGGCGGGGTTAGTGCTGCTCTATTGATAATATATATCCTTTGTGGTATAATCTGTTACAGATAAAAGAAATAGTGGTATAAAATGAGATCCGATACAAATGATCATTCGGTATTCATATTGCATTACCACCTGATCATGTGCGTTAAGTATCGCAACGAAGTGATCAATGATGCC
>CAZDOS010000009.1:0-8366 GCA_964507095.1 uncultured Oscillospiraceae bacterium
TCTTTCTTACCATTCGTTTCTATTCAATTGTCCTTGGGACTTTCTTTACAGCCCCGTCTTGTTCTAATTAAGTCTATCTGTCCTCTCGGAAATAGCTCAGTCCCAGAGCAGCAGGTCCGAGATCTTCTCTTCTCTTTCTTGAGGAAACGATGCACAGAACTATTATGGTGACCACATACGGCAGCATCATGTACAGGTTCTGCACATATGTCGTCTTTGAAAGGTGAAGCGCTTTTGCTATAGCCTGTGAAATCTCCGAAGGGATATATATGTATGCCCAGTAGCATACGCCGAACAGGTACGCGCCTGTTATCGCCTTTCTCGGCTTCCAGCCTGTGAAGATGACGAGTGCGGCAGCGAGCCATCCAAGGGCCTCTATGGCGGAGTCGTTAGCCCATGTTCCCTGGATATAATCCATGACATAGAACAGTCCGCCGAGACCTGAAACGGCTCCTCCGAGTACGCTGGCGAGGTATTTGTAAAGGGTAACATTGATGCCTGCGGCATCGGCTGTTCCCGGATTCTCACCTACAGCCCTGAGATTCAGTCCTACTCTGGTCTTGTTGAGGAACAGATCGGCAAGGATAGCAAAGACAAGTGCCATGTACACCATCCAGCCGTGTGAAAGGAGGATGGAGCCTATGACTCCTCCCTTTCCGAACAGGAACGGAAGCTTTGCCCTGAAGGCGCTTGACGTTGTCGCAACGGAAATGGTTCCAACACCGCCTGAAAGCTTCATCATGCTTCCTCCGAAGAAGTTCGCGACGCCTGTTCCGAAGATGGTAAGAGTAAGTCCGGTAACGTTCTGGTTCACTTTGAGCGATACGGTCAGGAATGCATAGATAAATCCGCCGGCCGCAGCTGCAAGAAGAGCGCATACAAGTGCTATGAGCATTCCGACTATTGGGCTCGGATGGGCTGTGCTTCTCTCGTAGATGAATGCACCGGCAAGCGATGCTATTCCTCCGAGCTGCATGACTCCCGGTACGCCCAGGTTGAGGTTTCCGGCCTTCTGACCCATGGTCTCTCCCACGGCGCCGTACATGATGACCGTTCCAAAGGTGATGGCTGCAATGAGCCAGGAGACTAGCTGAGTCTGTGTCATGCCTTCTCACCGCCTTTCTTTCTGAAAGCGACCTTGTAGTTGATGAAGAATTCGCTTCCGAGTATGAAGAACAGGATTATGCCCGTGATTACGTTCGAAATGAACTCATTCAGACCGAAGTCTGAGGAGATCTGGCCTGCTCCCTTGCCAAGGAAGACAATGAGCAGCGATATGAGGGACATCATGAGAGGGTTGAACTTTGCAAGCCAGCATACGATGATGGCCGTGAAGCCCCTGCCTCCCGCAGTCGCCTTTGATATCGTATGAGAAACGCCGCTGACGGCCACAAAGCCCGAAATACCGGCTATGGCACCTGATATGAAAGCGTTCCTTCTTATCGTTCTGCCGACGTTTATGCCGGCATACTTGGCTGTTGATTCGCTCTCGCCCACGACCTTTGTCTCATAGCCCATCTTGGAGTATTCCATGTAGATGTATACGAAGGCTGTGACGAGGATGACGATGAACACATTCAGGAAATACTGTTGGCCGAATACCCGGGGGAACCAGCCGCCGTTGGTGTTCATGTTGATGATGCCGACCGAATGAGACTGTTTCTTGTCCCAGAAGTCGACGAAAAGCTCGACGATCTGGATTGCAACATAGTTCATCATGAGTGTGAACAGTGTCTCATTGGTGGAATACTTTGCCTTGAATACTGCAGGCAGATATGCCCATATTCCTCCGCAGACGGCTGAAACGACCGCCATGAGGATGAGCAGGAGCAGCGTTGGCGTGGAGTTGCCCATGTAGATCATGAATGCCGCGGTCGTCAGTCCTCCGATGAGCAGCTGTCCCTCAGCTCCGCAGTTCCAGAAGCGCATGTTGAAGGCCGGTGAAAGTGCGACGCTTATGAGCATCAGAAGACATGTGTCCCTGATCGTTATCCGGGCTCTCCTTGAGGTTCCGAACGCTCCCTTGAACATCGAGGTGTACACGCTTATAGGATCCAGCCTTGTGACGAAGTGTATGAACAGGGCCGATACGACAAGTGCCAAAAATATGGCTATTGCCTTTGTAACGGCTTTCTTGGCCATGGACTCCTCGTCCTTTTTCTTTATATGAAAGAGCGGCTCTTTATTCTTGTTCATCTCTGAGCTCCTCCTTCAGGTTAGTCATTAGATATCCGACCTCTTCCTTGGTCGCCGTCCTTCCGTCCAGGATGCCGTTCACTCTGCCTGAGCACATGACGAGTATCCTGTCTGAAAGTGCGAGCAGCACGTCCAGGTCCTCGCCGACATAGATGACGGCAACGCCTTTCTTCTTCTGCTCATTGAGAATGTTGTAGATCGCGTAGGATGTGTTTATATCCAGTCCCCTGACTGCATACGCTGTCATGAGGACGGTAGGCTTGCTCTTGATTTCTCTTCCGACCAGTATCTTCTGGACGTTACCGCCCGAGAGCCTTCTGACCGGATAATCCAGGTCAGGCGTTACGACTCCGAGCTCCTCCTTTATGGCTTCCGCCATCTCCTTCGGCTGCTGCCTGTGGAGGAAGAGTCCCTTGCCCTTTCTGTATCTCTTGAGCATGACATTGTCTGTCATGCCCATGTTTCCGACAAGACCCATTCCGAGCCTGTCTTCAGGAACGAAGGAAAGATGGAGACCGTAGCTGATTATCTCCTTTGTGCTGAGGCCGACCAGCTCGTGCACGCCGTGGGCAGTTGAGTAGTAGATGACCGAGGAGCCTTCCTCGCACTTTTCAAGACCCATGATAGCTTCAAGCAGTTCCTTCTGGCCGCTGCCCGATATTCCAGCAATGCCCAGTACTTCTCCCGAATACAGATCGAAGCTGATGTCCTTTACCGCTACCTTTCCCGTGGTGTCCTTCACCGTGAGGTTCTTGACCGCAAGCCTCAGCGCCTTGTCCTCGATATAGTCTCTCCGGATGTTCAGCTCGACCTTCTCGCCTACCATCATCTCAGTGAGCATGCTCTCGTTGCACTCTGAAGTGGCTACCGTGCCTATGTTCTCGCCCTTTCTGAGGACCGTGACATAGTCCGATATCTCCATGACTTCATTGAGCTTATGGGTAATGATGACGACAGCCTTGCCGTCATCCCTCATGTTCCTGATGACGTTGAACAGCTTCTCTGTCTCCTGAGGAGTAAGGACGGCTGTAGGCTCGTCGAGTATCAGTATCTCGGCGCCCCTGTAGAGTGTCTTTACTATCTCCAGCGTCTCCTTCTCGGAAACGATCATGTCATAGACCTTCTTGTCAAGGTCGAGCTCAAAGCCGTATCTGTTCATGATGGCTTCAACGTCGCTCCTGGCATTCTTCGTCGTTTCCGAAGGCAGCCCGAGGACTATGTTCTCCATTGCCGTGAACACGTCTATGAGCTTGAAGTGCTGATGGACCATTCCTATTCCCAGATCATAGGCATCCTTCGGGCTGTTGAGAGTGATCTCAACGCCGTCCTTGGATATGGTTCCGCTGTCAGGGAAATAAACGCCTGACAGCATGTTCATCAGAGTGGTCTTTCCGCTTCCGTTCTCTCCCAGAAGAGAGAGTATCTCACCGTAGCAGATGTCCAGGTCGACATTGTTGTTGGCTATGACCTTTTCTCCGAATCTCTTGGTGATGCCGCGCATCGCGATGGCGATCTTTCTCATTCGTTCTTTCTTCCTTAAAAAATGTTACAGGCCCATGGAATGAGCCTGTAACATGAAATCTCTTAAATTAGTTCAGCTCTGTTATGCCGTCGATCCTTGCTGCGAAGTAAGGTGCACTTCTGAACTCGGACTCGTGGAAGTAACCGTCGCTCACGCACTCTGTCTCAGGTGTGAAGTCAGCATCGACATCGCCGAGGATGGATGTTGGATTCTGTCCACCGATCTTGAATGTGCTTACATCGAATACATGGATCTCACCGGACTTGATCTTTGCGATCGTCTCGTCGACAGCTTCCTGTGTTCCAGGAGCAACTGCTTTACCGAGAGGAGTGATTGCTACGGCGCCTTCGTTGTAGCCGCCTGTCCAGTCTGTCTTCATGTCTTCGCCGTTGAGCCAGCATGTGAATGCGTACTCATAGAAGACTTCCCAAACGTTTGAAGCACTTGTAAGTGCTACATCAGGAGCAACGTCAAGCATTGATACGTTGTAGCCTACGGAATAAGCCGTGAAGCCATACTTGTTCTCTTCCATGTTCTTCTGGAGCTGTGAAGGAGCGCCTGTTGAGTCAGCATGCTGACCGATGATGACGCAGCCCATGCTCATGAGGTGGTCGCCTACTGTTGCTTCAGCGTTTACGTTGAACCATGAGTTTGTGTACTCAACGAACATGACAGCGTTAGGATAAACGCTTGTGAGTCCAAGGTAGAAAGCGGTGTAACCGGATACGACCTCTGCATAAGGGAAAGCACCGACATAACCGACCTTGACATTGCCGTTCTCGTCGAAGTTCTCAGGAACGAGAGCACCCTCGTCCTCGAGCTGCTTGATCTTCATGCCGGCAACGACACCGGAAACATAACGTGACTCATAAACGGATGTGAAAGCGTTCTTGAGGTTAGGAAGACCTGAAACAGCTGCTGTGTCGCCTGTGTCAGCAACGAATGTGACCTCAGGATACTCGCTTGCAGCCTGTGCCATGAATGTCTGGTGGCCGTAAGAGTTGGAAATTACCATTGTTGCCTTGTTCTCAACAAGGTCTACTGCTGCGTCGTGGCAGGTCTCGTCCTCAAGGATGTTGTACTTCCAGAGGATCTGGCTGTCAGAGATGCCCAGCTTTGCTGCGGCATTCTTGATGCCTTCCATATGAGCATAGGTGTAACCTTCGTTCTCGTCACCGACAAGGATGACACCGATCTTCGGACCGTCCTCGGTCTCGCCGCCGTTGTTGGATGAACCGCCAGAACAGGCTACAAGGCCAAAGAGCATGCAGCCGGCAAGCAGTACTGATAAAAGTTTTTTCATCAAATTTCTCCCTTCTTCTTTTTGAAAAAACAAAAAATAATCCTCTTTGCAAAGGCGTTTTGAATTGTAAAAATCCACCCTCAAACTTTCAAAGAAGACTACCGAACGGGAGTTTAATATTCAATTAAACCTTCCCGTGTATTCCATCGCATACGACAGAATCAACACTTAAACAGAAAGGTTATTCCGCCATAGTCCGAGCCTTTACGGAGCCCGGGTAGAGACTCCTTCACCATATCTGAAGGATTATACGACTTCTTACGCTTAAAAGAATATCAACTGGACCGGTATTTGTAAAGAAAAATGCTTGCTTTTTAACCGAACTGTAACCATGTTTAGAGTTATGAACAGTATTTCTTTACCTAACTGATTTGAGTTTTGATTATAATAACGATAAAGGTTTTGCTATTGACAAATCTATGCATCCGTCCCCATCGATAAAAAGGACCGGGCATTTCCCGGTCCTTTTCAATAATGGATCCATTGAATATCTGTCACTGTCTTCCTTCAACGCAGTTCCAGATGGTGTCGATGAGCTCTTCGACCTTGAAAGGCTTGCCCACATGAGCATTCATGCCTGACTCGAACGCCTTCTTCCTGTCCTCGTCAAAGGTGTTGGCAGTCATCGCCACGACGGGGATGTTTGCCTTCTTCCGGTCAGGAAGTTTTCTGAGAGCAACGGTCGCGTCGTAGCCGTTCATGACCGGCATCTGGATGTCCATCAGTATCAGGTCGTAGGTGCCAGCATCCTCCCTCTCGATCATCTGAAGTGCCTGCCGTCCGTTCTCTGCCCTGTCAACGGTGAAGCCCTGTGAGGTAAGGATCGCAATCGCTATCTCAGCGTTTATGTCATTGTCTTCGACAAGGAGCAGATTAAGGTCCTTCCTTACCGTTTCTTCCCGGGCTTCATTATCAGCTTCGCCCTTGTCAAGGCTCCTGTCTATGGCCTCATACACATCGGATGCGAACAGAGGCTTCTGGATCAGAGTGACATCACTGTGGATGTCCAGCTTGTTCTTCAGGTGTTCCTTCTGGTTTGCGGTAAGTATGTAGATCCCCTTTTCGTCTCCCTTGGACCGTCTTGCCTTTTCAATGAGGTCATAACCGTTCATCTCCTCATTGGCTATGTATATGTCATACTTCCCGGAATCGATCTTCCTTACGGCCGAATCGTAGCTCTTTGCGTAATCAGCCTGCACCACATTGGTATCAAAAAGTGATATGACCTTGTTGCAGATCTCGTCATCCACGTCGACCACAAGAGCCCTGTATGCCCTGCCGGTGTCCGGCTTGGCATCGTCACCTATGAACCGCACCGGGACCGTGACATGGAACGTAGTGCCCTTGCCCAGCTCGCTCTCGACCTCGATGGTTCCTCCCATCAGGTCGATGATGTTCTTTGAGATCGCCATTCCCAGTCCTGTTCCCTGTATCTTGTTGACAGTCGATGAATGCTCTCTCGTGAAGCTCTCGAACAGATGAGGCAGATAATCCTTGCTCATTCCGATACCGAAATCCTGTATATGGAAGTGGAGGTTTATCTCATCATCGCCCAGCATCGTCTGGGATACCCTGAATATGATGGTCCCGCCCTTAGGAGTGTACTTGATCGCGTTGCTCACTATGTTGAGCAGGACCTGGTTGAGCCTGAGTCCGTCCACGATGACATTCTCATGCAATATGTCATAGGCTTCCGCAATGAAATACTGTTTCTTCTCGATGATCTGCGCCTGGAACAGCGCCACGAGATTTCTGACCATGTCCCGAATGCTGGTCTCCCGAGGCGTGATGGCGATCTTGCCGCTCTCTATCTTTGACATGTCAAGGATATCATTGATGAGAGAAAGGAGATGCCGGCTGGATGTTCCTATCTTTTCAAGGCAGTCTCTGACCCTTTCCTTGTCATCGATGTTCCGGTTGGCAATGTTGGTAAAGCCGATTATGGCATTCATCGGCGTACGGATGTCATGGGACATGTTAAACAGGAATTCGCTCTTGGCCTTGCTCGCCTTCTCGGCGTCGTCAAGCGCATCCTGAAGCAGCCGTTGCTCATGATCCTCCTTGGAGTGCAGGGCGGTGATGTCCTGCCTTACTATGAGGATCCTCTGTGCTCTCTCATCCTCTCTGCTGAGCACGATGAAGTTGTACGTGAACCAGCTCTTGTCAAGGAGCGGAGCATGTATCCTGTAGCTGACCATGTCATTATCGCCGTTCAGGGCCTCCAATATGCTGTCTATGGAAATCTGCCGGGCGACCGTTTTTCTTTCTTCGTCATTCTCTATCCTTTTAAGAATGGATTCGACAAAATCGTCATAATGTCCGGTCCTCGGAAGCTCTCTGTCATCCGGGTCTCCGAGAACATAGTCATAGGTCATGGTGTCCACGTCAAGGACCGTAAACTTCTCGAAAAGGCGCGAGACGCCGTGGGACACGTCGCTGGCATTCCTGTTCTCCTCCGCCAGCCTTCTTCTCCGCATCATCTCGGAGATAATGACATATGCCAGATATGCCGCGAACATTGCGGACATCTGGAGCACCATCATTAACCCGTCCCTGTTGGCATGTGTCGTCATCCCTTCCCGGGCGCTGACCGGGAAAGACCTTATCAGTCGCCAGTCTACAGTGTTGAGCGCTGAAATGAATCCTGTTCTTGTTGTCCCGTCCTCGGTGTACTTGCACAGTGCACTGTCTCCGCTGGCAAAGGCTTCTCGTATGCTTGAATAGCCTTCCACCTCAAAGGAGCCTGAGGACTCCATCCTTTCAAACAGATTGTCACCCCGACGGTCGACCGATGTGCTGGAGATCACGTCTCCGTTCCGTTTGCACAGCCATGCCTCGCCCGAGTATCCGAACAGTTCAAAACCCAAAAGCTCATTTATGAAGTCCTGCCCGAAGAATCCAACCATGACTCCTATTATCTGCCCCTGGTAGTAGACAGGAGTATAGAAGCCGATCTGAGTCTCATTCGTCACTCTCGAAGACAGGACCGATGTCACTCCCGTATTGCCCTTAAGACCGTCCTGGAAGTAGTCGCGGTCGGATAGATTGGCCTTCATGCCCTCGGTCGTATAGTCATCGCCGTTTATTGCGATGAAACGCAGGAGCTCGAATCCGGTATTGTCTTCCAGATCTTTGAGCAGCACCAGATCCGGTTCGGCGGATACTATGGTGTTTCCGTACAGATGCGCCGTGGATTTTATGTAGTCCAGGTTCTCATTGAAGAGGTTCTCAACGCTTATGGCCCTCTGAACGGTAAGGTACAGGATGTACTCTTCGTTCTGTTTTTCGATCCTCTTTCTGTTGTTGACCATGAAGCTGAAAAGTGAAAGTACGACCCCTGCTATC
>CAZDOS010000009.1:8376-23143 GCA_964507095.1 uncultured Oscillospiraceae bacterium
GAGCAGTGCCGGAATAATACTTATGGTCCTTCTTCTGTTGCCCGTGTTATTCATTGCTTTTCTTTTCCTTTAATCTTTCCTGTTCGTCAGCTGAAGCCTTGCGCTGCTTCAGAGGACCTTCTTCAGTTCCTCCATCAGGATATCGACGTCTATTGGCTTGGCTATGTGCGCATTCATGCCTGCCCGGATTGCGGCGTCCCTGTCTTCCTTGAAGGCGTTTGCTGTCATTGCAAGTATCGGTATTGACGCCAGCTTTTCGTTGTCCAGGTTCCTTATCATCCTGGCAGCAGTATTGCCGTCCATGACCGGCATCTGGATGTCCATGAGAATGGCGTCATAATAGCCCGGTTCGGAAGATGCCACCTTGTCCACCGCTATCTGTCCGTTCTCGGCAGTATCGATCATGAAGCCCTGCTTTGTTAGTATCATCTTGGATATCTCCATGTTGATCCGGTTGTCCTCAACCACGAGAAGCCTCTTTTTGGAGAAGTCCACCGCACCGGCGGTATCCGCCGCACTGTCTTTATTCATCTCCTCGATCTCGTCATCAGTGACCGCTCTCATCTTTACGGAGATTATGAACTGGGTCCCGCTTCCCGGAGAGGTCAGGACTTCTATGTTGCCTCCCATGAGGTCCACGATGCTCTTTGTGATCCGGAGTCCAAGGCCGGTACCCTCTATCCCGCTCACAGTGGAGGAGCGTTCCCTCTCGAAGGCATTGAACATCTTGTCAACGAATTCCCTGCTCATTCCTATGCCGGTGTCCCGCACTCGTATCTCATAGGTGGAGTATCCGTTTTCCCTGTCATTCTTTTCCGAAAGTGTGACATCTATCTTTCCGCCTTCCGGCGTGAACTTGTACGCATTGCTGATCGTGTTGAGCAGTATTCGGTTGAGATTCTTCCTGTCGCACCAGACGTACCTGTCATCTACAAGAGACGTGTGCACAGAGAACTTCAGCCTCTTTTTCTTCATCTGCTCCGAGAAGAGCGTCTCGATCTCGTCAAACACCCTGATAATGTCGGTCGGCTCGTACTCTAGCTCCAGCTTTCCGCTCTCTATCCTGCTCATCTCAAGTATGTCGTTGATCAGGTCGAGCAGATGGTTACTGGAGGATTCTATCTTGTTCAGGTACTCAAGGACCTTCGGCGATCTCTCCTCCTCCTTTGCCAGATTCGTGTAGCCGATTATAGCATTCATGGGTGTTCGTATGTCATGGGACATGTTGAAGAGGAACTGGCTCTTTGCAAGGCTTCCCTCGACAGCCCTTATCTTTTCTCTTTCGACTGCTTCATTTTTCTTTCTCACCAGGTTCTGGATATACAGCATGACGATGAGACCGACGAAGATTATGAGCATCAGCCGGATACCTCCGGTCCTTACGGTGCTCCTGACTCCCTCTATGCTGTCCTTTGCATAAAGGCTCTTGGCCAACCACATGATCGCCGAATACACCAGGAGGGCGAACAGCAATATTCCCGATACGGAAAGGCCGCTGTATTCCGTAAGCTCGCTCCTCTCCACCGTCCTCCAGTAGAACACGAAGCCGAGAAGGCACCAGAGAGACAGCAGCAGGAAGGCTTCGCTTCCCATAGCGTCTACGGCAGTGATGCTCGGGACTATCTGGACCAGTATGAAAACGCCTGAGATAACCGCGCCGACCATGCCAATGAGAGCGATATCCTTTCGTCCTTCCAGTCTTGCAAGCTTGCTGGTTGCCGCTGTCGTGTAGCAGTACGCGACTATCGCGCCGAAGGATGTCAGGTCCACGAACCAGGTCAGCGTGTTCCTGCCCAGCATGGATATTAGGACAGACAGCGCCATTATGAAGAAAATGCTGTACTTTGTTTCATTGAATTTCTCGGAGAGGATCCTGTCCTCAGCCATGGTGGAAAGGAGTCTCATCATGGCTCGGTATCCTCCGATTATTCCGGTAATTATCGCAGCGAAGGCCGATACGGCGATAAGTACCAGACCGGGAGTTCCCATTATCCGCCTGGCCGCATAGAATGAAGCAACGGACTCTATTCCACCCAGTGAGCCGATCGAGTCAATGTACTCCTGCCATGAGCCGAATCTCCGGGGCACCGCGGAAATGCTTACGAGAGTGTATGCGATGTATGCCAGTCCCGCGCAGATAATGGCTGCAAATATGAGGCTTCCTGCTTTTTTTTCATCGAATTTGAAATGGGCTGTATCAAAGGATATGACTTCAAAGCCCACAAAGGCCCACGGGGCCAGTATCACGAGGCTCGATATTCCATGGAACCTGCTTATGTTCATCGTTCCGAATGAGGAAGTGACGTCGGCCAGTGATACTTTCGGAAGACAGATAGCGGTTATGATGACCGTTCCGGTCAGGAGCACCAGGGCGCTGAAGGTGTTTATCCTCTGGAGCAGAGGCTTTGTAAACACAAACATCAGGCCGATCACTACAAGCGCAACTGCAGACAGAGCGACCTCATATATGCTTATCATGTTGCCCGCGATGTGATAGGTGATCCCGGACCTGAGACTGTCTCCGATCAGGGTCCTGATGACAACGAACAATGCGCTTCCGTTGAGGAATACGACGGTCAGGTAGCTGAGGCACAGGAACCATGAGCAAAGGAATGCATGATCCCTTCCGAAAGCTTCCTTGGTATATGTGTACACTCCGCCTGTCCTGGTCGAGCGTTTGATGAGATACGAGAAGCAGGCTCCTATTATGAGCATGAATGCCGTGCCGACGGCCATGGCTATTATGGTGCCTGCCGGTCCCGCAAGCTTCAGGAACGTCGTTCCCGGCATCACCAGCGCTCCCCAACCCACGGCGCAGCCGAAGGCCATTGCCCACACGTCTATCGGCGCCAAGTATCTGTCCAGCACTCTAACATTGTTTTCGTTGTCCAATTGTATGCTCCCTTGTATAAATCTATACAACAAAAAAGATATATTTTCCTGAATATATATTAACATTTACGAAAAGTGAAATAAAGTAAAACATTGAAAAATATGGCCGGCACATTCCCAGCGGGAGAGTGCCGGCCGTCTGCCGTTTGTGTTCGTTTATTTCTTTGTCACGCTGTCGCCGTATATAGTCTTCCAGTCGTTCTTCATCGAGATCGGCACCCATCCGAACTCATCGCAGAGCCGGTACATCTTGTCCGCCTTTTCAATGTTTCCGTTCTCCCTCTCGGTGTCATCGCAGCAGAGCATGAACGCGAGGCTGAGATAAGGGTTGTTGCTTGTGACGTATTCCGCCATGCTGGAGTCACCGGTGCTGTTGCCGAAGGAAAGGACAGGCTGCGTTCCTATCTCCTGGACTATGACGCTGACCTTGTTCATCTTCAGGTTCTTGATTATGAAATCGCCGCCGAGGACGACCTCATCGTTTTCGTTGTACACGTAGTTGAGTCCGTCAGTATCTCCCTGCCGCTTAGTGACCACTGACTCATCAGAGCCGATTATCTGTCTCATCGGAAGTCCGAGCGGAGAGTTATAGGCTATGCCGCGGACGATGAATCTGTCCGTGCCGCTGACCACATATACCGTGAAGCCGTTATCCCTGAGGTAATTGACGACCTCAAGCATTGGCAGATACCAGCCGTCTCCCCTGTTCATGCCCTCATAACTTGGCATCGGGAGCTTCTTGAACTCCTGGATGTAGTCTATGAACTCGTTTACCGTCATGCCTGCAAAGGAAGAGGCTATCGCCCTTCCGTGGTCGACTTCAAGGCCGGAGAACGAAGCGCCGGTCTCATTCTGCTGTACGATCTTGTTTGCTACTTCCTTTTCAAAGTCGCTTGCTTTGTCGATGTACGTCTCATCCTCGAGCACCCTGTGCACTAGGAGAGTGTAGTCGAAGTAATTCGGGTCGGTCTCGCAGAAAAGGGTCCCGTCAAGATCGAATACAGCCACGCGGTCCACCGGCGGGATGTACTCCGGATCGTTCTCATCAGTGACGGTCTCGACATACTCGATGAGCATCTGCCTTGCTTCCGCATCCTCGGTCCAAAGTGAGAGGATCTGCGCGGGCTCCTCTTCCGGTGCAGAAGGATCTGCCGCAGGCTTTGAGGTGGCCCTGACGTACAGTACAGTCATGACAAGGAACCGGCAGGTCGCCAGGGCAGTCAGTATCTTCCAAATGTTGTTATTGTTGCTTTCCAATGTTGCACTCCTGTTATTTTATTTGTATTGCCGGACTTCCGGCCGATTTTACATATTGGCTCTTACGCTGTTTAAAGACCATTCTCACTCATCTTCAGAGAAGGACATATCCTCTCCAGCCCCTGGAGGAATAATACGAGTCGGCTCCGTTATGAAACGTGAACGTCCTGTCATATCTCCTTTCGCAGAAAAGGGCTCCGCCCTTCTTTCTCTGCCGCTCAGGTGTCTGTATCCAGCTGGATGTCTTCAGGTCGAACCGTCCCCTCTCCTGCAGCCTGTAATACAGTTCTTCCGTCAAAATGGATACGCCCATCTGTTCCGCCTGCGAAACAGCGCGGCCCGCGGGAGGATTCTTTATCCTCTTCCTGAGAGCTTCATCGTCATAGCACAGACTCCTTCGCTCCGCCGGAGATTCCCGGCAGCAGTCGCAGATTATGATCCTTCCGTCCTCATATCTGCCTATGACATCCGGCTCGCCGCCGGTCTCTTCCATGCGGGACAGGCAATCGAGTATATGAGGAGAATCATTGAGCTTCTCCTCCACCTCTGCCCAGCTGATCTCCGGATGGCGGGCAGTGTTGGCATGGAATCTTTCCTTCAGTCTGTCGATCATTGTATCACCTCACACAATCATATTTCAAAAAAATGTCGCAGCCCGAAAGCATCCTTGAATTCGAAGTGCGAACCGAGGAAGGAATCTATGAATCCTATCATTCTTCCGTTGACAAGGGCGCATATTATCGTTCCCAGCTTCACGCCCACGAAATTACCAAAGCCGAAGAAAGCGAAAGACATGATGACTCCGACCAGACAACTGACGCAGTCATATACCGTCTTGGTGGTCCCGACGGGAAAGCCGTATTGAGAACACAGCTCCTTCACGAACAGCTCATAGGCCTCAGGCGAGATATATGTATGGAACAGCAGGGCTACCCCCAGCGAACACAGCACCATTCCCAGAACATACAGCAGTATCCTTGCCGGCATCTCTTCAGCCGGAATCGGCCGCAGGATACCGATCGACGCGTCCAGCATGAAGCCGTAGATGACGGCCGTTATGAAGGAGAACAGATAGCCGAGCTTTGCTTTCCTCAGTATCACGGAAAGGATGATGATCAGAAACGCCTGAAACACGTATTCCGCCACCCCGAAAGAGAAAGACGGGATGAACTCGCTCACCTTCAGATGCAGCAGGTATGCAGGAGCGACGACCATGGACATGCCAAGGTCGGCCTTTTCCATGAGAGCTGTCGCAAAGGCAAGTATGAGCATACCAAGGACATATGCAAACTCGCTGTACATCCTTTTCTTATCATTCATGTATCTTATTTCCTTATGAAAGCCCTGTCGCTCTCGGGGATCTCCTCATCAGAAACGAACCTTTCGACAGTCATGTGAAGATCGTATTTTTCCCTGAGCCGGGCTATGGTCGCCATCATCGGCGATGCGTGATGAAGGTCTATGGACTTCTGATCGGCCCAGCTGTCTATGAGAAGTATGGTCCGGGGGTCGTCAAGGGACTCATAGTATTCGTATCTGAGGTTCCCCTCTTCAGCCCTTATTTTCCGGACCGTGCCGGAGGATATCATCTCCTCGGCAAACATTCTCGCCGATCCGCTCTTGCCTGTATATCTGAGATTTACTGTTATGCTCATTAATGCTTTCTCCTTAATGATCCTTCATATGTATTTTACGACAGATCATCATTTATTTCCATCAGTTTATAGGATCCGGCGCCCGCTTTTCTCTTGACGTGTACTGTTTTTTATCCTTCAGATGTAGTAAAATCGATGCAGAAACAAGATTGGAAAGAGGTGTCAATATGGCAAAGCTTGAAAAAGGAAGCATCTTCCCTGACATGACCGTTGATGCGGTCCTGGGAAGAGACGTTATCGAAGGTACAACTATCTCGGCGCTCAGAGGAGGAAAGCCGACAATGTTCTGGTTCCTCAGGTACATGGGCTGCACCCCGTGCAGATTGGATGTCCATCTCCTCACACAGAAGAAGCCGGAATTCGACCGGAAGGGCGTCAATATATTGGTAGTCATGCAGTCAAAGCCTGAGATCGTTCTGAGAGACATGATCGACAAGTCAATGGCCTTCCCTCTCATCTGCGATCCTGAGCAGAAACTCTACAAAGAGCTTGAGATCGGAAGCAGAAAGCCCGACTGGAAGAGCGAGATGACAGAAGAGAATCAGGCAAAGATGGACTACAAGAAGGGGCTCATCGCATAACTGGGGATCAAGCACGGTGAATATGAGGGCAACGAGGAGCAGCGGCCCGCATGGTTCTATGTGGACAGCGACGGCACCGTACTTGAAGCGCACTACGGAAAGTATACCTATGACATGCCTCTCGCGGACGAAGCTCTGGCTAAGATCAGATAAAATCAGACAAAATAATCATCCACCCGCCAAGCGGGTGGTTTTTCACATGCGGGCATAGCCCTCTGCTCCTTGCGGTACACGTCAAACGCGTAATTGTGACTACCAACCGCATTTTTGTTACTTGCCGCCCTTAAAAGGGCCCTGTCCTGTCAGCGTCAGCTGCTCTCCCAGTTCATCTTCCTTCAACTGATTCTTGATGTACTCTGCAATCCTGCTGGTGTTCTTGCCTACCGTATCCACGTAGTATCCTTTGCACCAGAACTCTCTGCTCCTGTACTTGTACTTCAGTTCTCCAAACTGTTCGTACAACATTGTGCTGCTCTTTCCTTTCAAGTATCCCATGAAACTTGAAACACTCATCTTTGGTGGAATCTCCACCAGCATGTGTATATGATCCGGGCACACCTCTGCTTCGATGATGTTTACTCCCTTCCACTCACACAACTGTCTTAGTATCTTCCCTACTTCTACCCTCTTCTCGTGGTAGAATACTTGCCTCCTGTACTTTGGTGCAAACACTATGTGGTATTTGCAATTCCACTTTGTATGGGATAAACTATGTATGTCGTTCAAACCCATTTTGAATGTCCTCCTTTTGCTTGTTTGATGCAGTTGGTAGCCGCATCTCTCATTATAGCAAAAGGAGTTTCTTTTTTAGTCTCACCGCTTAAGCTCTCCCGAACCACAGGCCTAGCCTGTGGTTTTACTATTACAATAAAACGGATGGCCTTTCAGCCATCCGTTTTTCTTTATCTGCATTACTTGTTCACTGCAACGAGCTTTCCGCCTTTCCAGACCTTGTACGGCCTGTGGTACATGCAGCTGATGTCGATATCCGGCTTTCCGTCTATGAGGCAAAGGTCGGCGTTAAGGCCTTCCTTTATGATTCCTACCTTTTTGTCAATCCCCAGTATCTCTGCGCTGTAGCGGGTCGCCTGAAGGAGTATATCCTCATCCTTCATTTCGCAGTAGTCCTTCCTGAACTGGAACTCAACTCCGAATTCGTACTGCTTGGAACCCGCGGCGCTGTCGGTGCCGAAGCCCATCTTCGGATTGCCTCTGTAGGCATAGCCCAGTGCCCTGGCTGTCGCCTCGAGCATCGGAGTGAGTCTTGCAAGCCAGAACGCTCTCTCCACCGGGTCCTCCTGGCTGACATACATCGCAGCCAGCGTTGGAACGATGTAGCAGTCCTCCTTGCTATTGATATAATCTGCGGTCTCCTCGGACAGATATGTCGCATGCTCTATGGTGTAGACTCCGCTTTCCGCACAGTCGCGTATGGCCTTGTCCGCGTGGCAGTGGGCCGCCACGTACAGTCCGTTACTGTTTGCCGCGTCCGTGACGGCATCGATCTCCGCCCTTGTCATGGTCGGATACATCGGGACGCCCTTCGGGTTTGCGGCAGAGCCTGAAGCATAGATCTTTATGAAGTCCGCTCCGTCAGCGATATGCTCCCTGACGCCCTTTCTGAAGGAATCCTCTCCGTCATAGAAGTTATGGATGCCTTCTTCCATCCCCTTCTTGTGATAGATGCTGACTCCCATTGTAGGGCCGCATGCGATGATGTCAGGACCGATTATTGCGCCCTTCTTTACCATGTCCCTGACATAGTTGGCGCAGCCGAATGAGCTTCCGCAGTCCCTGATGGTAGTGAATCCGTAGGTCAGATATTTGGGTGCCTGTGCAGCAGCATCGACAAGGACAGCCATGCCGTCGCTTCCGTGACCGGTTCCGATTCCGAGCAGTCCGACAAGATGTGTATGTGCATCGATAAGTCCGGGAATGAGAGTCTTGCCCTCTCCGTCTATTATCTCTTCCCCCGCTTTTCCTGCCTCCTCGATCTCCTTTTCACTGAGCGGACCGGCCATCACGGATGCGATCTTGCCATCCTTTATGATGACATGGCCGCACTCGGTCGCTGTTCCGTCGCTTATGGATGCCACGAGCCTTACATTGTTGAGTATCATTCTTTTCCCTCCGCTATTCATAGTTTTGCTTTTATTGATTATAACTTTCGAACGGTTCGGTTGGCAATAGACTTGATGCCCGGGCAGTGTCAGACAAGCGCGTATGCCATGCCCACTTTACAGGATTAGATCCATCGCTCCGGAAAGCACGGCTGCGATGACCGCCATGCCCGCCGTCCCCATGATCCATTTGAGCTTCTTGTCTTTCGCCGTTATGTACGGCATGAGGTCTTCCGTGCCGGGGATTATCCATGCCCTGGTATGACCTACCCAATATTCGTCGATCAGGAGGCGGTCGATCAGATTCATTACGGACAGGATTGCAAAGCTCTGCCGGAAACCCGGCCAAAGGCCTCTTGCTCCGTTGATGCCGTATACGCATATGAGAACGTAGACCAGATATCCCGGAAGGCACAGGCTTTTGAAGCAAACACTGCGATTTCGGATCTTTTCCATGGTGGTAAGTCCGAGTTTGATGACACGGTCCTGCACCTTTTGATCGTACAGATACACCATTCCAACAGCGCCGTTTCGGATCCCGAACGCGCAGACAAGATACAGCAGAAGGCCCAGCAGGAGACCCTCGGTTAAAACTGTTATTACCATAGCGTTCAACCCATATTATCCTTTCATATGCACAAGGAATGCTCGCCTTCTCCCTTCATCGACGACCTTCATCGCGATTCGGGTGTAAAGCTTGAGCCTGTTCTTCAACAGCCTTCTGGCGTCGCCGAAGAAAGGACGTTCTTCAACCAGTTTCATGCCGCATTTTCCTGCTACGCTCTGTCCGTCATCGGCACAGAAATGCAGCTCAGCGTCTTTATTCCCTGTTTTCCTTATATATTCGTTTGCGTATTTGATCGCCTTTCCCGTCATGGCATCGAAGATGACTTCCACTCCGGGGAAGGATTCTTTCAGCTACTTCAGGAATCCGATGACCTTTTCTTCCTCGAAATACTGGAAGACTCCTATCACCGTGACCAAAGAAGGCAGACTCTTATCGATCCTTTCCGCCCATGCGAAGTCAATCATTTCACCGGGTATCAGGATTTCACTTTCGTTTTCACCCAACACTCTGCGTCTTGCCTCTATCACTTCAGGCAGGTCAAGCTCATAGAATATCGCCTCTTTCGTATCCGCTCCTATCCTGAAATATGAAGTTTCAAACCCGCATCCGACATTGATGATGTTGCATTTCCCGTGCTTTTCTGTAAAGACTTTTATCATCCTGTCCGTGTTATAGAAGCGGCAGGCGCCTGCCATCCGGAAGTATTCGCTGGATTTTGACGCAATCTCGTCATAAGGCATCTCGCTCTTAAGAGATACAGCCTTCTGATCCATGAAATACTCAGGAAAATGCTCGGACACATAGATTCTTGCCGTAAGTGGTATATACAGTGTGTCGGCAATGCCCTCAAACCTGCTCATATGCTCCTGCTCCTTTCCCAACCGTTTCCTGCATCAGTCGTGTGCCTTACGAAGCGGAAATCACAGACATCCCCTCCGTGGCACAGGGTCTTTGTTCGTATAAAGTCCGTATACGGAAGTTTTCCGTATTTAGTTAGCAAACGCTAACCATATAGCATTGTACCACTACATTTCTGCAAAAACAACATATAATAAAGACCTGCATCAGCAGTTTTCTGCCGCGCAGGCCATATGATACTTGTTTGATTTATGGTTCGAACACTGTAAACTCTTCAGCCGGGATAACAAACTCGTCTAGCCGGGCCGTCAGCGTCTTTCCGTCGGCATCCAGATCTATCTCCACTGTCGGCGTCACAGCCGTGAAGCCGTATACTTCTTCGAAATGCGGACTGAAGTAACAGTCTCCGCCTCTCAGATATCCTGTCCAGGTTTTTCCCCTGTCTTCGCTGATGATATAGAACGGCTCTGTATAAGGCAAGACATGTATTTCTGCTTCATCCGCGGACTGCCGCCCCTTCTGTTTGCACTGTACCCTGACCTGTATGAGATCTCCGTACATCTCCAGACAGCACGTCCTGTATGCCTCAAAGCTCTCGGGATAGACCAGCTGTGATGTATCCATACTGTTCCAGGTCTTTCCTCCGTCGACAGTGATATATATCCTCGGCTGCTCCTCAAACCCGTCTTCACTCCCGGCAAGCATTATACCCGCTCGGTCATTGATGAACCTGAGTCCTCTTACCCCGCTTCCGATCTCTGATAGGGGTATCTTCAGCAGCCGGCATTCATCTTTATCGCCGTCCAGATACTGCTTAAGGATGCACAGGCTGGCAGCGCCTTCGGCATCACCTGCATAAAACGAGGTGATCCTATTGCCCTCCCCATAGTCATCAAAGGATATGCATGACAACACGCAGCCCGGGGAGTGACTATCGAGAGAGATGCTTCCGACAGTACAATCCACGAGTCCGTTTTCATCCTTAAATATTCGCCGATGCCTGATGATGCCATCCGGGTCAGTCCTGTCCCGAGGATCGACATATGTATATGAGTACCGTACTCCGCCGTCATAATCATCGAGCCTCACACCGTTCAGTACATGGTACCCCATGCCTCTCCATTCGGGATAGGGATATGCTCCTTCCGGTATGTCTTCTACTCCGTAATAGCTTACAAGGCCGTAGTTGAAATCGCCCATGATGTGTTCGCGCAGGAGGTATCTGACGCCTGCGGTGTCAGAAAGCATGTCATATTGGAAGACAAACGAATCCATATATGGTTCCGAATCATTTTCGCCGCTGCTGCAGGATACGAGCAATATCAAAGCGACCAGTAAAACCAACAATCTCTTTATCATTATTTCAACGGGCATTATGTCTGCTTCAAAACAATGACTGAAGCAACAGCCCCTCTCCTTTCAAATAATCTGAAGTGATACCAAGTAATTAAACGGTCAAACACTTATATGGTCAGTTTCCTTGATCGACACCAGATGGTCAATCGTTGGTGCTGTAAAGATTGCCGTTCTCATCATACCTTTCCGTCTTGATCCTGTTTCCTTCCTCATCGTAAAGGTACTTTATGGTGTATATGGCTCTCCCTTCTCCGTCAAAGCTTGTATACTCGGCGACTTTGCCCGCTTCATTTGGAGTGAGCAGTTCATAATGCACGACGTTATGGTTTTCATCCTCTGTAACGCTCTTTCTATTGAAGCCGTTCTCATCGTACTCATTGAACGTGTATACCGGAGCACAGTCAGGCCAGGCTTCATAATATGTTGAGCTTATGAGCCTGTCATTATCATCAAAAGTCTGAAATGTCTTGTTGGTAGCTATGGAACCTTTACCGAGATGAGTCCTTTCAATGAGTCTGCCCTTCTCGTCGTACTTGAATTCAGCCTTCATCAGTTCGCCCTTATTGAATACGAACCAGGTGCCTTCCGTATTGTTTCCGTTCTTATCGTACGCATAATCATAAGAAGCTGTCATGTCGCCTTCTTTGTCAAAGCTGGTCTTCTTTACCAGGCGTCCATCCCGCCACTCGCTCTCATGGACAAACATAAGCTCTCCCTTAGAATCGAAGCGCTCCATCCTGATGACGTTTCCGTCTCTGTCCTTCCTGACGACGTCCCTGTTTGCCATATCGGTCTTCTCCTATTCTTAAATGACATGAGTTATTTTCAATTGCAAATGAAGTAAAGAATTGTAACGGGTCAATTTCGGAATCATTGTCCGTCTATGGTCTTGTTGAATATGAATGCCTCTATTTTTCCCATCTTAAGCCCATCCCCTGACTCGTCATAAGCGATATCCAAAGGCATGTCCCACTCCGGTGTACTCACATATATCCTGGTATAATAAGCATGCTCATGTTCGGGAGTTCCCTTTCTTCCCGGATACGTGCATATGTTGATAACATGATCCGTTATTGAAACGTCGTAATTTTCAGGCACAGCACTGGAAATATCCGTTATTCCATCATTTCCGTCAGTTTGCAGCGACACTTCAATTCCGGAGTCCAATATCTCCGAAAGAGTATTATATTCATCCAGAAAGGCTTCTGTCCTTGAATCGAGCATTTCGGCAACCTGAGGGCTCAGATACAGATCCTGTTCCTTCAGGATGTCGATGACTGTCTCAGGATTCTTTATCAGGTACGTACCTTCGCCGTCTATCGGTGCCGCATATCTGCAGTCGTCAAAGAAATAGAAGCCGAGCACCGTTTCTCCCGAAAGACCATCGCCGCCGGTATCGTCCAGTTTCAGCTCATAGAACAGTCTTCCCGAATCGAAGTATCCCGCCATGTCAAATTCGCATGGTTCGGCATCGATCTGCTTGAACATATCATATAACTCTGAGGATATCTTGCCCTTCGTGCCAAAAGTGGCTGAATAAGAGTATCCCCCGTATCCGAAAACGGCATCGCATGAATTGAGCTTCTTTTGCTCTCTCAGCTCTTCCCAATGACCGGCATCCTGCCCGATTATGAATACAGGCTCGTTCTGAGTACTGTTACATGATACCAAAACCATAAGGAACAGCACCGCTGCCATATATCCTATCAGTTTTTTCATGATTTCAGGCTCCCTCCTTTTCCTCTGAAGAAATATGTAACTAATATTTCCGTTCGTTACCAATAACAATATATCACATTTTTTCCGTCAAGAAAAACACTGGGACGATCTCTAATGTCCCGTCGGCCAGAGAAAAAGCCGCCCTGCCTTCCGGCAAAGCGGCTCTTTTATCGTTGATTTGTATTATGTCCTAATTCCGGACGGATCAATACATCTTTGCTCCTGCAGGAATGTGGTCGTCGACCATGAGGAGGTGAAGCTTTTCCTCTCCCTCTTCATGGTGGACCGCACTTATCAGCATTCCGCATGAATCGATGCCCATCATGGACCTTGGAGGAAGGTTCGTAATGGCGATGCAGGTCTTTCCTATAAGCTCTTCAGGCTCATAGAACGGATGTATTCCGCTCAGGATTACCCTGTTCTCGCCCGATCCGTCGTCAAGCAGGAACTTGAGGAGCTTCTTGCTCTTCGGAACAGCCTCGCACTCCAGGACCTTCACGGCTCTGAAATCAGACTTGGAGAAGGTCTCGAAGTCCACGTAATCCTTGAAGAGAGGCTCGATCTCGACCTTTGAGAAGTCGATGACTTCCTTTACCTCTTCCTCCTTCTTCTCAGGAGCAGCAGGCTTAGGCGTGGAATCCAGGCTCTTCATTGTCGGGAACAGCAGGACGTCACGGATGGCCGGTGAATCTGTCAGGATCATGACGAGCCTGTCGATGCCGTAGCCGATACCGCCCGTAGGAGGCATTCCTATGCTGAGTGCATTGAGGAAGTCCTCGTCGGTGTGGTTGGCTTCTTCATCGCCGGCAGCAAAGGCCTCTTCCTGAGCCTCGAATCTCTTTCTCTGGTCGATCGGGTCGTTGAGCTCTGAATAGGCGTTTGCCATCTCCCAGCCGTTTATGAACAGCTCGAATCTCTCAACGAAATCAGGGTCGTCCGGCTTTCTCTTGGTCAGAGGTGAGATTTCAACCGGGTGGTCTATGACAAATGTAGGCTGGATCAGGTGCTCTTCCACGAACTCCTCGAAGAACAGGCTGAGGATATCTCCCTTCGCATGTCTGTCTTCGTATTCAACGTGATGCTCATCAGCAAGCTTCTTGGCTGTCTCAGTGTCAGGAACTTCCTTGAAGTCCACACCCGAATACTCCTTGACGAGCTCTATCATTGTCTTTCTTGCGAAAGGCTTTGAAAGGTCTATGGTCTGTCCGTTGTATGTGATGACCTCGGAGCCGGTGACTTCCTTTGCGACATATCTGAACATGTTCTCTGTCAGATCCATCATTCCGTGGTAATCGGTGTATGCCTGATAGAGCTCCATGAGCGTGAACTCAGGGTTGTGTCTTGTGTCCAGTCCCTCGTTCCTGAAGACTCTGCCGATCTCGTATACTCTCTCAAGACCGCCGACTATCAGACGCTTGAGATAAAGCTCAAGTGATATCCTGAGCTTGAGGTCCTCATTGAGAGCGTTGAAATGCGTCTCAAAAGGCCTTGCCGCTGCACCGCCTGCGTTTGAGACGAGCATAGGGGTCTCAACTTCGATGAATCCGAGCGGTTCAAGATACTTTCTGATGGAACTGATGACCTTTGAACGCTTGATGAAGGTGTCCTTGACATCCTCGTTCATTATGAGGTCAACATATCTCTGACGGTATCTCGTATCCGTATCCGTAAGTCCGTGGAACTTCTCCGGAAGTATCTGAAGGCTCTTGGAAAGCAGGGTGATCTCCTCTGCATGTATGGAGATCTCGCCTGTTTTAGTTG
>CAZDOS010000009.1:23153-44965 GCA_964507095.1 uncultured Oscillospiraceae bacterium
AGGGAAGGGACACAATTCAACCCATAATATACTCAGAATGCACAAGGTCTGTGCAGAGGGAGTCTACACAGCAGAACTGAGGGCTGGAGGAGAAAGAGGTGACACAGCTGAAAAGGCAAGGAGATTCCTGGCATGCTGGTAGGAAGCTGGGCTAGGAGGCTAGGGGAATCTTGTTCTGACTCCACCACTAACTTAGCAATGAATGGAAAGCAGGGTGATCTCCTCTGCATGTATGGAGATCTCGCCTGTTTTAGTTGTAAAGACGGTTCCCTTTACACCTATGATGTCACCGATATCGAACTTCTTGAACTCCCGGTAAGCCTCATCGCCCAGGTTATCCCTCGATACCCATGCCTGGATCCTTCCCTTGAGGTCCTGGATGGTGCAGAATGAAGCCTTCCCCATGACTCTCTTGGTCATTATCCTTCCGGCTACGGCTACTTCCTTGCCTTCGAGTTCATCATAGTTGTCCTTTATATCCTTGGAATGGTGTGTCACGTCATATTTCGTGATCACGAACGGATCCTTGCCCGCGTCCTGCAGATCCTGCAGCTTCTGTCGTCTGATCTTCAACAGCTCATTGAGGTCCTGAGCCTGGCCGTCCTGTCTTGCCATATTGTACTCCTTGAATCTTTGATTTGAATTAACATGTATTTTAACACAAATACGCCGTTCTGTTCAACAAAGCGCGCATAAAAATGCGAAAGGAGCAGGTATCTGCTCCCTTTTCATTATCTGTGGATCTCTACATGCTTGATCGTGACATGTATCGTCTTCCTGTTCGGAAGCTCGATAGCAACCACTTCACCGGTCTTATGTCCCTTGAGACCTGCTCCCATCGGGGAGTCATCGCTGATCTTTCCGTTGAAAGGATCATACTCGGTGCTTCCGACGATGTCATATGTCTCTTCCTCACCGTCTTCATACCGGATGACAACTCTTGTACCGACACTTACTACATCCTTTTCAAGAGTCTCGTGGTCGATGACCCTGGCCAGCTTGAGCTTAGCTTCGAGTTCGGCGATCTTGCTTTCTACAAGTCCCTGCTCATTCTTGGCTTCATCGTATTCGCTGTTTTCTGACAGGTCACCGTATCCGCGTGCGATCTTGATCTTCTCAGCTATTTCCCGGCGCTTTTCGGTCTTCAGGTATTCCAACTCGCTGACTAATTCATCATAGCCCTGCTGTGTCAATAAAACCTCATTATTCATAATATATACGCCTCCTAATGCTTTTCACACAATGAACAGATTATACTTTCTGGCAGTCGACTTGTCAAGGAAAATCTGTACTATTTGGTGCATTCGTCACAGTTTCCGCTCAAATGCGGAACAGTACATAACAGACGGGGCTTTATGCCCCGCCCTGTTATGAAGATCTTGATTGAGTTATTATTCCTCGTCGTCTGTATCGAAGAACTTCTTGGCCTCTTCGATGACCTTTCCTTCGAGGTTTGCAGGAAGCTGCTCGTATCTCGCGAACTCAAGTGTGTATGAGCCTCTGCCGCCTGTAAGAGCTCTGATGAATGTCGTGAAGTCAGTCATCTCGCTTGAAGGAACTTCGGCAACGACCGTCTGCAGTCCGTCCTCAGCAGGCTCGATACCGAGAACTCTGCCGCGGCGCTTTGTCACTTCACTCATGACATCGCCCGTGTTGTCGTTAGGGACCTTGGCATTGAGCGTTGAGATAGGCTCAAGGATGCAAGGCTTTGCATTTGCGCAGGCTGCCTTGTAGGCGAGTCTGGCTGCAGACTTGAAAGCTACTTCCTTCGAGTCTACCGGGTGGTACTTTCCGTCATAGAGAGTGGCCTTGAAGCCGATCATCGGATATCCTGCAAGGACACCGTGGACCATTGCTTCTCTTATACCCTTTTCAACTGCAGGGATGAATTCCTTCGGAACCGTTCCGCCGACAACGGCATTTACGAACTCGAAGTCCTCGCCAGGCAGTGGCTCGAATCTCATCTGTACGACACCGAACTGTCCTGCGCCGCCGGACTGTTTCTTGTGCTTTCCTTCTGCCTCTGCAGTTCCGCGGATGGTCTCTCTGTATGCGATCCTAGGCTCTGAAAGCTCAGCGTCAACACCGAACTTGCTCTTGAGCTTTGCAAGTGTTACGTCAAGATGCTGCTCGCCAAGGCCCTTGAGGAGCTGCTGTGAGGTCTCTGCATCCTGCCTGTAAGCGAGTGTGCAGTCCTCTTCCATTATTCTCTGGAGGGATGTTGAGATCTTTGCCTCATCGCCCTTCTTCCGAGGTCTGATTGCCATTTCCATCGTAGGAAGCGGGAACTCATTGAACTTTGCCTTGTATTCGTTCTGAGGATCAGAAAGGATATCGCCTGTCTTTGTTCCGGCCAGCTTTGTAACTGCGCCGATATCGCCTGCCTTGATGTAATCCGCATCGATCTGCTTCTTGCCGCGGATGAACAGGAGCTTGCCCATTCTCTCGGAAGCGCCGGTAGTCGTGTTGATAACGTTTGAATCTGCTCTGAGGTTGCCGCTGAGGACCTTTACAAAGCTCATCTTTCCGACGAACGGGTCAGCAACTGTCTTGAAGACATATGCGGCGACCTGGCCGTTCTCGTTGAACGGAAGAACAACGTCTGCCGAACCGAGCACGAGAGGTGTTCCCTCTACATCTTCAGGTGAAGGAGCCAGCTCGTTGATGACATCAAGCACCATGTCGATGCCTTCGAGCTTCGGAGATGCACCGCATATTACAGGGGTGATGGTTCCGTTGAGGATACCGGTCTTGATGCCGGCTACGATCTCAGCCTTTGTGAACCGCTCGCCTGAGAAGTACTTCTCAAAGAGCTCTTCGTCTGTCTCTGCAACAGCTTCATTGATACTTGTGATAAGTCCGTCGAGCCTGTGTCCCGTTGTAGGCATAGCGACTTCTTCCCGCTTGCCGTTCTTGTAGCTGTATGCCTTGAACTCCATCAGGTTGATGTACATGGTGTCATCGCCGTGAGCAACAGGTACGATGATCGGGCAGATGCGAGGTCCGAAAACTGTCTTGAGGTCTTCGAATACCTTGTAGAAGTCTGCGTGCTCGACATCGATCTTTGAAATGTATACAAAGCTTGACTTTCCGTTCTTCTCGGCAAGCTTGAATGCCTTCTCTGTTCCGACTTCAACGCCGTCCTTTGCGCTGACTGTGATCAGAACTGTCTCACAGGCCTTGATGCCCTCATATACGCCCAGCTCGAAGTCAAAGAGACCCGGAACGTCGATGAGGTTGACCTTTGCGTCCTTATATTCATAAGGTGCAACCGTTGAGTAGAGCGAGCATTCTCTCTCTATCTCTTCCTTGTCGTAGTCACTTGTGGTATTGCCGTCTGCAATATTTCCCATACGATCTATCGTCTTTGTTGCATACAGAAGAGCTTCCGTAAGAGTGGTCTTACCGCTTCCTGCATGCCCAGCGACAAGTACGTTTTTTATTTTTAACTGTTTGTAGTCCATATATAGACCTCCTTTAGCTTCTTTGTAAAAACAAAAAACTGCGTTACGCACATTTATACCAGTATTTTATCACAATACGCCCCGGTTTTAAACAATCAGTTGACCCGGCCGTGTAGAAATTGGGTTTTCAATATTGTTTATTATTACTAAATAACAGACGGGGCTTTTTGTAGAATTAACGATATGGTAAGATAAAGAAAAAACAGGAGGAACACAGCTATGAAACACAAGGTCAGGGTCACTGTCCTGGACAAGAAGCTCTATCCCGAGCTGGTACGGGAATACTGCAGCAACAAGAGCGTGGGAGCCTGCACACGGTTCAATGTGGGAGACGTATTCGAATTCGAGTCGGGCGATTTCTTCCGCGGAGGACTTAACACTCTGGTACATACGGACGCGGATCCCGAAACCGTGGCCGGCGGTCCCTCCAGACCCTTCTGCTCCGAAGCATGGGATGCCATATCCAAGTACATCTACACAGGGCTCCAGGGTGGTTCCATCATGAACGGATGGATGGAGCGAGAGAACGAGATGATCGCCTGCTGCAATGACGGTACCAGACCGGTCATCTTCAAGATTGAAAGGATCGACATCGAAGACTGAATCTGCCGAAGGCATAACAAAGGGAGAGCGCTGCGCTCTCCCTTTTCATTCATATTTCTTCAAGAAATTCCCTGACATATTCGCTGTAGGTATCCGGATCTTTGAGTACCGATTCGGCATGTCCGGCACCTTCTATGAGGTGCATCGCCTTCTTCCCCGCTGTCCTTTCAAACATGTCGCGGGAATTGTCGGGAGTGATGAATATGTCCTGCGCTCCGTGAAGGAACAGTATCGGCACGGTATTGCCGTCCAAAGCATCTATGGGCCTCATGTCTCTTAGGGCGTAGCCGTATCTGAGCTTTGCTCCGATGCTGGCGATATCTATGAGGAACGCCGGGCCTCCGTTCATCCTTATTCCGTTCTTCAATACTCGCTCGATGTCGGAAAAGCCGCAGTCGGCAACGACGAAATCCACCTTTGGACAATACTTCAGCGACGTTATCGTGGAGGCGGCGCCAAGGCTCTCTCCGTGAAGTCCCAGACGGCGGATGTCCGGATATCTGTCAAGAGTATCATCCACAAGGGCTTTCAGGTCTCTTCCCTCGAGGATGCCGTAGGTGGTGAACGTCCTCTCATTCTCTCCGTGACCCCTGAGGTCATAGATGATGCAGCTGTATCCCAGATCCAGGTACATGTTCACATACTTGAGAGCGCCGTACCTGTTGTCAGTGTAGCCGTGCGATATGATCACGTATCTGCCGTCATGCGAAGGATTCTTCAGAAACTCTGCGTGAAGGATGTATCCGTCCCGTCCGATGACTGTGTAATTCCGCTTTTCAAGAGAGTCGTAGAACGAGGTGTCATAGTGGTCCTTCTGCCATGCCATCGCCTGATCCAGCGTCTGTCTTGTTCCGGTCATTATGTTCTCGGCCAGCTTAATGGATGCAATTATCCCGGCGATAAGCGCCAGGGCAAGTATTCCGATCAGTATCTTCATAAACGTACTCTTTTTCCTTAACATGTCTTTCTCTGTCTCTTTTTCATGTGTTCAGCATGTAAATGATAACATCCGCCGTATGTCTTTTTCAATGTGAAACGGGATATCTCTATTGAACGCGACTATCCGATTTGTTACAATTTTTATATATTTGTGTCTGACAATTCATTTTCAAAACAAGAAAGGAACAAGGTATATCATGCATTACAGAAACGACCCGAAATTCCCTGAAGGCTTCCTGTGGGGAGCCAGCTCATCCGCATGGCAGGTCGAGGGCGGCGTTGCCGACGGCGGAAGGAGCGAATCCATAATTGACATCAACTCGAGGACAAAGGTCCCGTTTGCCGACAACTCAATAGCCGCCGACCACTATCACCACTATCTTGAAGATGTGGAACTCATGGCGGAATGCGGCTTTACTTCATACCACTTCTCCCTGTCCTGGTCAAGGATAATCCCTGCGGCCGACAGGAAGGTCAACCCTGAAGGCATCGCCTTCTACAACAATCTCATCAACGCTCTGCTCGAAAGAGGAATAACCCCTATCGTCACTCTTTACCACTATGACATGCCTGTCTGGGTGAAGGAAAAGTGCGGCGGCTGGATGGACCGTTCCATAATCGATGAATTCGAATACTACTGCAAGGTCTGCTATGAGAACTTCGGAGACAGAGTAAAGTACTGGCTCTCTATAAACGAGCAGAACATGCAGATAATCTACGGCTACTGGCTGGGTCTTGCAGATAGCGAGGACTGGTTCAGAGACCAGTGGAAGATGAACCATATAATGAACCTGTGCCACGCAAAGGCAGTCAATCTCTGCCATGAGATGGTGGAAGGCGGACTCATCGGCCCTGTTCCGGGCATGGTACCTATCTATCCGGAGTCCTGCAGACCTCTTGACCAGATCGCAGCCATGAACGCCGAGGAGTTCACCGAGAAGATCTGGAATGACACCTACGCCTACGGCACCTACTCCAATTTCCTTAAGAAATACTGGGAAAAGAACGACATCGACCCCGGCATCCTCCCGGGAGACATGGAGCTCATCGCAAGCGCCAAGATCGACTATTTCGCAGTCAACTGCTACCGCAGCAACGTTGCAAAGGACGCTCCTCTGGATTCAGAGCAGAAGGCTTACCTGCTCAACTCCACGGGCGTAAAGGGCAATTTCCAGTTCCCTGTCGTTCCGGGCGAGTACGCACTCACCAGGAACCCGTTCGTGGAATACACCGACTGGGACTGGGAGATAGATCCTTCTTCCCTGAGATACACTCTCAGATACATGCACGATCACTATCACCTGCCTATGATCATCACCGAAAACGGTTTCGGCGCACACGAGTCCAAGGGCGCTGACGGCAAGGTCCACGATGATTACAGGATCAACTTCCTCAGGGAGAACATCTACCAGGTAGGTCTTGCCATCGAGGACGGATGCGAGGTCTGGGGCTACAACCCTTGGTCCTTCACCGATCTGCTCTCCACCGGCAACGGCATTGCCAAGAGATACGGACTCGTATATATCGACGTCACAGATGATGAGCTCAACCGGGCAAAGGATGTAAGCGACCTTTCACTTGCTAGGATCAAGAAGGATTCCTTCTACTGGTACTCCAAGCTTATAAAGTCCAACGGGACCGACTGGGGCGAGGACATGAGCGGAAGATGAAGACCCTGATGGCATTCGATGTCGGTGCTACCAACACCAAATGGGCCGTATGCACCGATGAATACACAGTCCTGAAGCAGGGCTCGTTCCGTACTCCTCATACCGGTGCAGATGAACTTGCCGGCATGCTTGCGGCCACCGTTAAAGCAGAAGGCGGTTCCTGCGAGGGCATATGCATTTCCATACTGGGGACGGTCAACAAGGGAGTTATCGAGAACGGAGGGAACCTTCCCTTCATGACCGGCTTTGACCTTGCCTCTTCTCTTTCACGGTCGACAGGCCTGTGTGTCGGCGTCGAGAACGACGGCAAGTGCAACACTCTCGGAGAGCTTGCCGCAGGTTCTCTCAAGGGCTGCCGCGACCGGGTCAGCATCGTTCTGGGCACGGGTGTCGGGGCAGGCATCATCATTGACGGCCGCCTGTACAGAGGCTACGGAAACAATGCGGGAGAGATCGGCTACTCCTATCTCCATATCGACAGAGCGCCTCAGCTTGAATATGTAGCAGGAATGAGGAACAGCTACATGGGGCTTATGGACCGTGTCAGAGAAGTCTCCGACAGAGATTACTCCAACACCTATGAAGTCTTCATGGAGGCAAATAACGGTGACATGAAGGCCCTTGAAGGGATCAGGAACTATTCAAGAGAGTTGGCGGGACTCATCTGGAACCTGCACTTCACCCTCGATCCTGAAAGGATCTCAATAGGAGGCGGGATCACCGCCGAGGAACTTCTCTGCGACATGATAACCGAAGAGACTTTCCGGCTTTGCGACAGCTTTCCTCTTCCCGTAAAGAAGCCTGTGATAGTATTCTCGAAGCTAGGCAACACAGCCAATCTTTTCGGAGCGGTAAGGTCATATCTCGACAGCGAGAACTGATCTTTGTAAAAAACAAAACACATGAAAAAAGGCCCCTGAGGGATCATTCCCCAAGGGTCTTTATCTCGGCTTTTATTCCATCACTCTGCACTGTTCTAGCAGTTCGATTATCGGCAGATGCTGAGGGCATGCGCTCTCGCACTGTCCGCAGGCAATGCAGTCGCTCGCCTTGCCCTTTCCTACCGTGACGATGGTGTATTCTCTCTTGGTGCGGAACTCGGGACTTCCCTTCTTCCTGTTGAATACAGTAAAGATGTCCGGGATCGGTATTTCCATCGGGCATCCGGCCGTGCAGTAGCGGCATGACGTGCACTGTATGGACTTGTCTTCATCGAGCGCTTTCTGGGCAGCTCTTATGACTTCTTCCTCATGTTCGTCCAGCGGTCTGAAATCTTTCATGAAGCTGAGGTTGTCCTCCATCTGGGCAAGTGAGCTCATTCCGCTGAGCACAGACAGCAGGCCTTCCTTGGAAGCGACATACCTGAGAGCCCAACTTGCGTATGACATGCCGTTATTCTCCCTGTCAAACACATCCTTGACGGACTGGATAGGATCGGCAAGTATTCCGCCCTTAATAGGTTCCATTACAACAACAGGCTTACCATACTTGCGGCATATCTCCCAGTTTGCCCTTCCGCTGACACCCGGATTCTCCCAGTCTGCATAGTTGATCTGCAGCTGAACGAACTCAACATCCGGATGCTTTATGAGGAGTTCCTCAAGAAGCTCAGGGTTTGCGTGGAACGAGAAGCCGTAATGCTTGATCAGCCCCTTCTCCTTGAGTTCCTTGACATAATCCCAGAGATGATACTTGTCATAGTACTCATAGTTCGATCTCTGAAGGGCATGCAGCAGATAGTAGTCAAAATATCCCGCACCAGTCCTCTCAAGACTGGTATGGATCTCCTTCTTTGCATCCTCCTCGGTCATCGCAGGGTCATTGACGATGAGCTTGGTGGCAAGAGTGTAGCTGTCTCTGGGATATCTCTCGACGAGAGCCTTCTTAATAGCCTCCTCCGAGCCGGGATAGGCAAAGGCCGTGTCAAAATACGTTCCGCCGGCTTCCATGAAGCGGTCCACCATAATGGATACCTGTGGCACGTCTATCTCCCCGTTTTCAAGTCTCGGAAGACGCATGAGTCCAAATCCAAGTTTCATTTTATCTCTCCTTTTCAGCATTGAAATGTAACGATACGTTTATTCTTCTGAATATATTGTAGCATACATATGCAAATTTAAACCATATTTCTCTTTTCAATCTGCCTGATTCGCCTCATTCGACAGGAACGCGGACAGCTCCATCCATAAGGCTGTCCCGGACGCTCCTTCCTCAATTGCACCCTTTCCCTTTATGTGGTAGAATCAAGGCATTAAAATGTACGACATTTTCTCAACGGCCACAGGCCGTTTCGGCACCTTCAAGGCAGTGTTCTCAGCGATGCTCCTTGCTATATATCTCTTCGGGATTGCGGCATCCGGCGGCAGCATATTCGAGCTGGCGCTGTTCATCGGATGCGTTCTCATTTATGTCTTCCTGCCGGGCTTTTCAGTCAGTGCGCTGCTTGTGCATGACGAAGAGCGGAACGTCTGTGTCTCGCTTGCCCTTGGAAGCGCACTGCTGTGCATCAGCCACATACTGTATCTTGTCAGCGGTCTCAAGCTAATCCTGATGGTCCTTCCTTTGATCCCCATGGCAATATATGTCACGGCAAAGATAAGGAACAAGGAAAAAGACCCCTCACTGGTGCATGTTCTTGACTCCAACCTCATTTTAGTGTACGCGTGCATCGTGTTCATGTTCACCTTCATCGTGGCGGTGAAGCACGCTCACCCGGCAATGGTCGGCGAGATCACTCTCAGCCAGGACTTCATGTGGACGGTCGGCAACGCCGAGAGTCTTAAGATGTCCTTCCCTCCCATGGACATACGTTACCGGGGAGTCACATTAAAATACCACTATCTCACTGAACTCATCGCTGCGGCAGTAAGCTCAGTGACAGGAATAAGCTGCTACAACATACTTGCCTTCTACATGCAGTCCTTCATGGCGGCCTTTCTTGTCATCAGCCTGTATGAGCTGGGAAGGAAGATTTACAGCGACAGGATAAAGCCATACATATTCCTGGCTTCCTTCTTCCTTCTGTCCTGCCTGAGCCTCTGGAAGGCCCTCCCGAACGGCGCAAGCCTGTTCGGAAACAGTCTTCTCTCAGTGCTTCTGAGCAATATAAACAGCCAGGCTACATCCTTCGCCTTCCTGGCGTCATTCTGCATAAGCCTTTGGAATTCCCTTGAAAACAAAGGGTCTAAATCCGCAAAGTATATATGCTTTACAGTCATCTGCTTCCTCGGAGTTGTCTTTTCAAAGTCTCCGGTGGCCGCGATCGTGGCTATCGCGCTGTTCCTTGCTTCACTGGTCAACATGATCGGCAGGAACAGAAGCCTGAAGGCACTGATCCTCTCCGGAGGACTGTTGATGCTGTTTGCAGTAATCTATTTCGGATACCTTTCTTCGGGTGCAGCCAAGTCCACGACATTCAGCCCTGTAAAGACATTGGAGCTCGGCTACTTCAGGAACTTCCTTGCACTGTTCAAGGCAAAGAGCCGTGCGCTTTACCTGAATTCCATCCCTGTATTCATGCTCATACAGACAGTATGCATCGCTCCTTTCCAGAGCGCTGTCGTCATTCCTGCAGCGATCAGGGACATACCGAGGCTGTTCACCCTGGATCTGAGGAGGCTCTTCTCCTATGCGTGCATCGCCGGAGGAATCCTCGCATTCTTCCTTACATACCATGAGGCCTACAGCCAGGTGTACTTTTTGTATACAGCGATCTTCTTTTTGAATCTTGAAGCGGTCGACCGTTTCGATTTCGGAAAGCTTTCAGCAAGAAGCCTGGTCCCCTATTCCTTTATGGCTCTCAGCTTTGCCACCTCACTGTTCATGCTGACCAATTTCGGAGGAAGCGGCATCAGGCAGTATCTGCACAACCGGGACATTCTCGAGAAGTATCCTTATCCTTTCGTTGTAAAACGGGAGGACGAGCATGCAGGCGATTTCCTCAGGGAAAACATGGAGCCGGGCGAGCTGTTCATAACCAACAGGATCCACACGGGCGCCGGTGAGGGACTTTCCAACGTATACACATGCTTCTCCGGACGTCCGTCATACATGGAAGGTTTCAAATATACCGTTTCCAACATGGGCGTTTCCTGGGAGGACAGCGTAAAGCCACGATACGAATTCGTCACAGGCGTATTTGACGGAACTCTAGCACCGGATGAGATAATAAGGATGTGCCAGGAGAGGAACATACGATACATCCTCTACTCCTCGCAGTTCGAGGGCAGCTGTGATGAATTAATAAATTGTTCATTGGCATTTGATATGGGCAGTGTTAGAATATATGAAGTACCTGAGGCATAACCTATGGAGGACAGCATAAATGGATAAGTCACTGTATATCGTCATCCCCTGCTATAACGAAGAGGCCGTGCTTCCCATCACCGCTCCGATGTTCCTTGAGAAGATCGAGAGCCTGATAGCACAGGGCCTGTGCAGCGAGGATTCACGAGTCCTGTTCGTAAACGACGGGTCCAAGGACTCCACCTGGGATATAATCCAGAAGCTCCGGAAGGAAAACAAGAGATACTGCGGCGTCACCCTTTCAAGGAACAGAGGTCATCAGAACGCACTTCTCGGCGGACTCATGTGGGCAAAGGACAGATGTGACGTCACCATCTCCATCGACTGTGACGGACAGGATGACATAAACGCAATGGATGAGATGCTCAAAGAGTATCACAACGGATGCGAGATAGTGTACGGAGTCAGGAGCAAGAGAGATACAGACACCTTCTTCAAGAGATTCACTGCAGAGGGCTTCTACAAGTTCATGAGCCTCATGGGTGCAGATACGGTATTCAACCACGCAGACTACCGCCTGATGAGCAAGCCTGCTCTCGAAGGTCTGGCACAGTTCAGGGAGGTCAATCTGTTCCTCAGAGGACTTGTCCCGATGGTTGGCTACAAGTCAACTTCGGTATATTACGAGAGACATGAGCGCTTGGCCGGCGAAAGCCACTATCCGTTCTCAAAAATGCTCAACCTTGCACTCAACGGCATCACGAGCCTTTCAGTCAAGCCTCTGAGATACATAACCGGACTGGGTCTATTGATGAGCGCGGCAAGCGTTGTCGCCATCATATGGGCCATCATCTCAAGGCTGACAGGTTCGACCGTCAGCGGATGGGCCAGCATGATGTGCATGATCAGTTTCCTGGGAGGCATCCAGCTTTTCTGTCTGGGGGTCATAGGAGAATACATCGGAAAGATATATTCCGAGGTCAAGCAGAGACCAAGATTCATAATCGCCGCCTCCACGGACGAGCTGAACGGCGAAGAAGAAAACAAAGAATAACAATACAGATAGATACAAAGATAAACGGCAGAGCATTTGCTCTGCCGTTTATCTTTAGAGAGAGGAGAATGATTTATCTTTTTGCGTTCTGATCACATCAGACGCAGAAATAAGTTTTCGATGATTTCTGTTTGGGATTATACCAAATGTCCAAAATATCTGCAAGGCAGTCTTGTTATTTTCGGCGTTTTGGCAAAAAAAACATAGAAAAATAGACAAGATAACTAATAGCCTGTATTTTCCTTAAAAGCTTGATTTTTACTGACCTATGCTGTAAAATAGTTAAGCATTTGGTTCCGTAGCTCAGTAGGATAGAGCGACCGCCTCCTAAGCGGTAGGTCGGAGGTTCGAATCCTCTCGGGATCACCAACAGACCTTATGGTCTGTTTTTTTTATCCTTTTGTATCTGCTCAGAAGTTTTACTCTATCAGAAGTAGAATTATTTCAATTTTCTAGTTATTTACGAATCGTTCCCCGCACAGTATTATTTAGTTGCAGGCAGCGAAGACTGCAGAAAGAAAATAATAACTAAGGAGCATATCATGGACACTTTAAAGATCGGACAGTATATCCAGCACCTGAGGAAAACTGCCGGCATGACTCAGAAAGAACTTGCAGACAAGCTGAACATATCTTTTCAGGCTGTCTCAAAATGGGAGAACGGTGATACTCTTCCCGATACCGGCATCCTTCTCGATCTGTGCGATATATTGAATACAACGGCAGACAAGCTGCTCAACGGAGGAAGTCTGGCAGCAGTCGAACGCAGGCTTATGAGACTTGAGGACGTCAAGACCGGCTTTGAGTATATAGAAAGCATAGGAAAGCTTTTCGGCGAAGACTGTACCTTTTTCGTAGGCATGATCGAGGGTATCAACGAAAAAATGAATATTGACCTTCTGACATATCTGAAGGATCCCCAGACCCGAGAGGTTATGTATGCGGAGGTGCTTATCCAGGGGATACTTTCAGGGCGTACAGTAGACATGGAAGAGATTGAAGCGAACTTCCAGAACGAAAAGATGGTGAATGTAATTCGACGCTATATTGCCAAAGCGAACGGGAGCCCCGAAACTACAGTATGATACTTTGAAAAATCACCCCTCGCAAAATTCGGCAGATTATGCGAGGGGTGATGTTCGTTTTAGCTCATTACGGCGAATTTAGCAAAGTAATGGATTTCAGAATCTTCAATCCTCCGGTGCCGTAAAAATCTTCTTGCCTTCAGGAGGTTTCGGCTTTTTCTTCTCATCGCTGTCATCGGCATAGAATATCATCCGGGCGCCGGCAAACATCATTCCAAGGAACAGCACCTTTCCGGCTACGGTATTGGCAAACAGTCCCAGCTTGCCTATGCCCGGGATCACAAAGGATATCTTCCCTTTTATATCATCATAGGAAACCGTCCGCTTTTCACTCTCCGGCCTTGAATCTCCTCTGAGAGTAATTGTCCTGGCCTGGCTGTCGGTGGATATGATCCTCCGCGTCAGGGTCTCACCGTTCACTCTGTAGACGACTATATCATCTTCCCTGAGCGACTTGGGATCTGTCCGTGCGGCATAAGCCAAGCTTCCCACGCGGATCTCCGGTTCCATGCTGTCTGACATTATGCAGTACATGGACACTCCAAGAAACCTCGGCAGTGAGAATGCGGCTATCATGGCGAAAGCGATTACGAACAGCACGGTCCCAATAGCATTAATAACCTTCTTGTTCATTGTTATCTCCTAAAACAAGCGATAAGTTATTATAACCTTTTAGGCGCCTGTTGTGAACAGCATATCATAAAAACGGCCCGTCCACTGACGGGTCGTTTTATTTCGTGCTATAAATCTCAGCCGTTTGTTATAGCTGCAACTACCATATCCTTAAGGATGGATGGGTTGCCCTGTCCGCGGCTCTCCTTCATACACTGACCGACAAGATATCCGAGAACATTTGTCTTGCCCCGCTTGTAGTCACTAACTGCCTTCTCGTTGTTGGCCAGGACCTTGTCAACGATAGCCTGGAGTGCAGATGTGTCGCTGACCTGAGCCAGGCCCTTTTCCTTGACGATCTCATCAGGGTCTCTGTCTTCGTCGATGATGATCTCAAGAATGGTCTTGCCTGCTGCGTTGGAGATGGTCTTCTTTTCGATGAGGCTTACCATCTTGGCGAGGTTCTTAGGCGTCAGCATCAGGTTCTGAATGCCGCAGTGCCTCTCGTTCATGGTCTTGTAGATGTCTCCGAGAATCCAGTTGGAAACGCTCTTAGGAGTGCATCCGCCCTCTACAAGAGTGTCCTCGAAAAACTCTGCCACGTACTTGTCCTGAGTGAGGAGCTCTGCTTCTCCGTTCGAAAGGCCGAAGTCCTTCATGTACCTGAGCATCTTCGGCACAGGAAGTTCAGGAATAGAGGCCTTGATAGCTGCTATCTTCTCTTCAGGAATGACATATGTGAGAAGGTCCGGATCCGGGAAGTATCTGTAGTCCTGAGCGTCTTCCTTTGTTCTCATCAGGAAGCTGGCACCCTTGACGTCATCCCATTTCCTTGTTTCCTGCTCTATTGTTCCGCCGTTTGAGAGGACATCTATCTGCCTTCTTGCTTCCCATTCAATGGCTCTGTGAGCTGCTGAGAAGCTGTTCACGTTCTTCATCTCGACTCTTGTGCCGAATTCATTCGAACCCAGCGGTCTGACGGAAACGTTAACGTCGCAGCGTATGCTTCCTTCCTGCATCTTGGCATCGGAAATACCCAGGTAAAGCAGCATAGTGCGGATGGTGTCAAGGTAAGCCTTTGCCTCATCAGCTGAGCGGATATCAGGTTCCGAAACGATCTCAATGAGAGGCACGCCGCATCTGTTGTAATCAGCCAGCGTTCCGCCGAAAGCATCATCGTGGATGAGCTTTCCTGCATCTTCCTCTATATGGATCCTTGTGATGCCTATCCTCTTGACTTCACCCCCCACCAGAACATCGAGATATCCGTTTACACAAAGAGGGATATCGAACTGGGAGATCTGATATGCCTTCGGAAGGTCAGGATAGAAATAGTTCTTTCTGTCCTGCTTGGTTGTGCCGTTGATGGAGCAGTTCATAGCCTGTCCCATCTTGATGGCGTATTCTACGACCTGCTTGTTTAGAACGGGCAGAGTTCCCGGAAGGCCCATGCAGACCGGGCATACGTTTGTGTTGACTTCCCGGCCGAACTCGTTCTTGCAACTGCAGAATATTTTAGACTTGGTCGAAAGCTCGGCATGAACTTCCAGACCAACGACGGTCTCGTACTGTATACCCATGATCAAAACTCCTTTATCGCAAATCCGCCAACGGCGTTCTCATAGCACTTGGCTATGGTGAGCAGCGTGCTCTCGTTGAATTTGCCTCCGATTGCCTGGAAGCCTATCGGAAGTCCCTTTGAATCAAATCCGCAAGGAACGCTTATTCCCGGCAGGCCGGCGATGTTGAGCGTGATGGTGCAGATATCTGCAGCATACATCTCGAGAGGGTCATCCATCTTTTCACCGAACTTGAACGCTGTCGTAGGGCTCAGAGGAGTAATGATGGCGTCGCACTGCTGAAGTGCATCCTGGAACTCCTTTGAGATCTGCTTCTGGAGGACCTTGGCGCGCTTGTAGTATGCATCATAGAAACCACTTGAAAGAACATATGAGCCAAGCATGATCCTTCTCTGCACCTCATAGCCGAAGCCTTCGCTTCTCGATGAGAGGTAGAGATTCTCAAGACTTGAGGAATCCGAGCCTCTGAAGCCGTACTTTACACCGTCGAATCTTCCCAGGTTCGAGGAGGCTTCAGCACAGGCAATGATATAGTAAGCGCTCAGGGCATACTCTGTTGAAGGCAGTGAAATCTCTACGATCTCCGCGCCCAGCTCCTTGAGCTTGTCTACTGCCCTGTATATGACTTCCTTGACTTCAGCATTGATGCCGTCTCCGAAATACTCTTTCGGAATTCCAAGCTTGAGGCCCTTGACGTCTGCGCCGTAGCCGCCGAATACGTAATTCTTGCTCGTGGCGTCTCTCGGGTCTCTTCCGCAGATGGTATCGAATACCATTGCAGTGTCATCGACTGTCCTTGCCATAGGACCGATCTGATCCAGTGACGAAGCATAGGCGATGAGACCGTATCTTGAAACCGAGCCGTAGGTAGGCTTGAGTCCTACTATTCCGCAGAGGCTGGCAGGCTGTCTGATGGAACCGCCCGTATCCGAACCGAGCGCTACAGGCACCTGGCATCCCGCTACCGTTGCAGCGCTTCCGGCTGATGAACCGCCCGGAACTCTCGTGGTGTCCCAAGGGTTCTTTGCCTTCTGGAATGCAGAGTTCTCACCGGAGGATCCCATCCGGAACTCATCCATGGTGGTCTTGCCGATGATGATGGCATCATTGTCGGAAAGTCTCTCAACGACCGTTGCGTTGTAAGGAGGGATGAAGTTTCCAAGGATCTTCGAAGCAGCTGTCGTCCTCAGGTTGTATGTGCACATGTTGTCCTTGACCGCAATCGGGATGCCGGCCATCTTGCCCAGCTTCTCGCCGTCCGCGATCTTCTTGTCGACAGCCTTGGCCTTCTCGAGAGCCGCGTCGAAGTTATATGTGATATATGCTTCGAGCTTGTCGTCCGTTGCCTTGATCCTGTCGATGGTAGCCTGCGTGACTTCTGTCGCGCTTACCTCTTTCTTCGCCACGAGTTCCCTGATCCGGGTTCCCGTTAAGGTGTATATCTTTTCCATTGTATCCTCCCTTTAATCAACGACTCTCGGAATGAGAATACATCCTGCCCGTGTTGTCGGTGCATTCTTGAGCATCTCATCTCTCGGTGATGAAGGAAGGACAACATCCTCCCTGAGCTCCATCACATCCGTAGGATCGATGAGAGCGCCGCCAGTAGGAAGATCCGGAAGATTTTCGACCATCTGAATGAAGTCGATCATTCCGGCCTTGATGTTCTCTTCCTTGTCTTCAGGGATCGATAACTTCGCCAGCTTTGCGATATGCTTGATATCAATTTCCATCAGTCATTCTCCTTGTTGCATTATTCTGAACGTCAGATCGTAAGCAGTGCTTCATGTGACAGGATCGCATCTGTCCCGTTCTTGCTCCAGTGCAGACCTTTTCTTTCAGTAAAACTGATTTATTATAGCAAAACTAGGCCTTGAATTCAATAAATTTGAACGTGTTCCGTGCCGAAACCCGCAAAACTGAACCGACCTATCTGCCCGTGACATCAGGATCAGGTAAAAAAGACCGGAAACTGACATGCATGTCAGCCTCCGATCAAGTAAAAGTCCTGTCTGATTTAGTATTATGACAGATCTTATCGCTCTTCCTTCATGGGAAATGCCTTGACAAGATAGAACAGGTATCCGCCCAGAACGACCACGATCATAGCGAGATTGAGCATCATCTCTGCCTTAGGGCTTAAGTTCCCTTCTGCCGAAAAGACTTTAAGCGCATTGTTCGCGGAATGGAACAGGATACACGGGACCAATGACTTTCCGTGATAAAAGATCAATACGAGCACGAAACCGATCAGAACGGCAAACACGATCTGGATAAAAGACGATAACAGATCCCTTCCGTTTCCGTTGAAAAGATTCACGATATGACCTATCCCGAATGTCAGCGAAGAAACGATGATTGCTGACTTCAGGTTATCCTTCTGCATCGCTCTGAACAGAAAACCGCGGAAAATGATCTCCTCAAGAAAACCGACGCACCACATGCTGATGAAAAACAGCGCTGCTTCCAGAATGCCGTATTGCAGGCTGATCCCTTCCCAGAATGGTGTTGATGCAATGAGAGCAAGAGGCAGATAATACAGGAAACGCTTCGCGGGAACTTCGGACTTGCATAATCCGTATTTATCGTTCAGATGATTGTCTCGTATCCATAAAAACAGTATCAGCGACATCACGATGTGCAACGCTGCCGTTATGGACTTTGTGATGCCGATGCTTTCTGAAAGCTGGTCCGCAAGGCTTGTCAGGACTACATATGCAACGATCCACAGGATTGCAAAGGTGGTCTCACTCTTCTGATACAGTTTAGTCATTTTGATCTCTTCCTCCCTCAATTCCTTCTGCGATAATTATCAACGCTCTTCGGATAGCGTCAGGATCATATTTCATCCCATTGTTTGCGATCAGACTTGCATAGCCGTGAACAACGGTCACCAAAGGCTCAAAAAAGGCAACCGCATCTTCCGTCGTCATTCCTTCTTCTGCGCTGACAGTAGCAAGAACACCGGCTGTTTCCGGTGCCATGATCAGGTCCTCAAGGCTGAGGCCGGAAAAACGACCTGTCTGAAAAAGAAAACGGAACAGCTGCGGCTCCTCCTGTGCAAACTGGATATATCTGATCCCCATTTCAAGAAGATCTTCGCCCTCGAGTATATATTCGCTGTGAAATGCATCCGCTTTCCTGTAAGTGAGATCCTTCAGGACCTCCGTATCGGGAAACTGATACATTATCGGCTGAGTGGAGCACCCGAGGAAAGAAGCAAGGTTTCTCACCGTCAGTGCTTCATGGCCCTGTTCCCTGATCAGCCTGAAGGCGCCGTCTATCATGGCTTCTTTTGTTGTCGTTGGTTTCTTCGGCATGGAATTCACCTCTTAATATTATAACAGTTGTTATTATATTTCAGGTTCATTCTTCTGTCAAGTACTGCCAACGGACTTTCATACATTCAAAAAATCCGGAAACTGGCATGCGTGTCAGTCTCCGGCTGTGTGATGTCATTATTCAGTTTTTATAGTCCGTATGCGGCTACGCCGGCAACAGCGGACAGGCAGATGAGCAGGATTGGCGATATGCCGCCTTTCTTTACCTTTCTTGAACCGAAATATATCGCCCCAAGAATCCGTGTCAGAACCAGGGGACGGATCTGTATCATACTGTCTTGAATGACAAATCCGTTCCTTATTATCATATATACTCCGGTGGCAAGGATTATACCTATCATGCATGGCTTCAGTCCGCGGAGGACTGCCTGCACATATTGGTTCTTAAGCACTGCCTTCAAGAGCGCTGTCACCAGAATGATAATGATGAATGACGGAAGGATAACGGCAAGTGTTGCGACCAGTGAACCGAGGATGCCAAACTGCGAGCTTCCTACATAGGTAGCAAGGTTTACCATGATCGGTCCTGGGGTGCTCTCGCTGACAGCGATCATATAGGTCAGCATTTCATCGTCTATCCAACCGTAAGAAAGAACTACGTCGCGGATCAGCGGTATTGCACCATATGCGCCGCCAAAAGCAAAACAGCCGACCTTGAGAAAACCGATGAACAATTCAATCAGGATCATTTATCTGTACCTCCCTTTGCGGCAGGCTTTCTGAACATATAAATAATCAGGCTGATCGACCCTGCGGTAAGCATCAGTATAATGGAAGAAATCCTGACAGATAAAAAGTCGATCAGCAACATGGCTGCAAATGCGCAGAGCATAAATGCCCTAGGCATCAGCTTCTTCTGCATCTTCCGAAGCAGCTTTATGGCAGCATCCATGATCAGGATTCCGACTGCGATCTTGATGCCCAGGAAAGCATGTGCAATCCAAGTGATCTCAAGAAAATGATCCAGGAATTTCGATATTGCAAAAATGATGCAAAAAGATGGAAGGATCATCCCGATCGTAGCGAGCAGCGCACCGGCAAAGCCCTTCTGCTTGTAACCGACGTAAGTAGCGCAATTGATGGCGATCGGACCCGGAGTAGATTCAGCGATTACGGTGATGTCCATCATCTCATCTCCGGTGATCCACTTTTTCTTTTCCACGCAAGTATCCTCAATCAGTGAGATCATGGCATAACCGCCGCCGAAGGTGAACATACCAACCTTTGCAAAAGTCAAAAACAGATCCAACAGAAGATTCATTCTATGACCCTCTCTGAGAAACAACTCGACACGGTGACATCTATAGTCTTAATCTGCTTGATGATGTTCGCAGCCGTGGCCTTCACAATTCTGATGATCGCATTCGTGCCCCTCCCCATCATGGTTATGGTGGTCGCACTTCGCATCAGGATCGAATTCCAGCGTTCCGTCGGCAAATGCTCTTGCAGCTGCATCCGTTGATCCCTGAATCCCTGCATAAAGCCTGATCCCTGCATCGGAAAGTGCCATCTTAGCACCCATACCAATGCCTCCGCAGATCAGGGCGTCCGCTTTAACAGCCTGCAAAAAGCCTGCAAGCGCGCCATGACCGCTTCCGTCGGTGCTGACGATCTGTTCATTTACGATCTTGCCCTCTTCAATATCGTACAGCTTAAACTGCTCTGTACGACCGAAGTGCCGGAAGATTTCTCCGTTATCATATGTGACTGCGATTCTCATTATGTGTATTCCTTTCTCTATGATCTCCTGACCGATCTCTACCGGTTCGTATTCGAAGTGTCCGCCCGTGATCAATAGCCTCTTCCCGTTTACAAGGGCGTCTGCGACTTTTTTCCTTGCACTGTCATAGATGGCTGTAACGGTAGTTCGGGCAATGTTCATTCTTGAAGCGCAAGCCTCCTGGGTGAGGCCTTCGTCATCCAATAATCTCAATGTCTCAAATTCGTCAACCGTCATCTGAACATTTTCTGTGGCTGTAATGTCGTCAGGCGAGAAACTGCGAAAGACCGGGAGCCGCTCTATTCTGCGTAATCTGAATGGTCTAGGCATAAGATCTCCTTTCTGACATATGTCAGTATACATAATAGGTCTGAAAGCGACATATGTCAACAATCTTAAATAAAATCCTAGAGAAAGATCATTTCATCTGTTTTTCAAAGCGGAACATTCCGGCATTGCTCCCATCATCATGAATGCTTTCACCATCACTGTCCGGATCATTCAGATCCGGATGGCGGCTGTTATAGAACTCAACTATGTGGAAACCGCATTTATTGACATAAAAATGGATATTCCTGGTCTCGAAGTACGGAGTGCATGTTTCCCATACCCTGGTTTCCGGATACAAGCGTTCAACTTCCTGCCATGCGGCATACCCGATGCCCTTGCTGTGGGCTCGGGGATGGACAAACAGCAGTTCCAGTTCATTATGCTGAGTCACCTCATCGATCTTGATGACGAGGCCGCCGACCATCTTGCCGTCTTCCCTGATGACATATGCCGTGCCGTGATCGATACTGTTTTCTATCGTTTCTCGTGAAATTATCTCGCCGTTCTCTTCAAAGTGATCGTCTCGTTCCCCGAATTCCTCCAAAGCACCATATCTGAAAGCGTATTGGTTGTCCAGAATAAACTGTTCTCTGTCATCATCCGTAAGAAGTGTAAGAGTAATGATTGCCATTCAAAAAGCCTCCTTCACAAAAAAAGTCTCGGCAACATAAGGCACAAGCCTATGTTCCGAGCTCACTCGACATCTTATCCAACAGGCGGCCTGCAAAGCACCAGCTTTACGATCCCCTACGCTACGGCGTACTGTCATCCGATGACCGATATTTGATTCGCATGGCATTATATCATCATAAACGTGGAAGTTCAAGCCACAGGAACCGTCTTTGCGTCGATTTCAGGGATAGCGGTCTTTACGGCGTTTATATGTTTCCGAGGGATGATATGTATGCAAGTCAGGATTCGGGGAGAACATGTAGTCCTAGGCATTCTCTTTATTAATCATCATATGACTCCTGGCATTAACATCAGAATCTGAAACCAAAGGTCGGAAGCTGACACATTGTCAGCCTCCGGCTATGTAATGGTCAATATTCAGTTTGATGATCCCGACAAACCAGAAGTTGTCTGTTTATGCAGAACGCAGTTATATCGAACTGCTGGCCCGTCAGGGTATTCAATGACGATCTTCTCCTCCGAAAAGCCGCATTTGC
>CAZDOS010000010.1:0-44358 GCA_964507095.1 uncultured Oscillospiraceae bacterium
GCAGGAGACCATTTCACCTATGAGGATTATGAAATCTACGTCGAGGAAGTGGACGACAGGCGCGTCACAAGAGTCCTGGCGAAGAGGATACCGGGAGACACTGCGGGAGAATAAACGAACAGGATCCTTTCATCACGCGGGAAAGGGCACAAGAGCATAGTTAAGATCAAAGCGAGGGACATGGATTTCCATGTCCCTCGTGGTTTTTTGATGTACCGTAATAAAGGATCAATCGACTGAGGAGCTCTTTTCCTCAGCTTCCCGTACGGTGTTGATCATTCCCTCGTATTCAAATCCTGCGACTCTTGCGAAAAGGGCAATAGTGCCGTCACAGGCCATGAGCTGCTCCTCCTTGGGCTCCATGCCTTGAATAAGGAAATAGAGCTTCTTTCCGGAGAAAGTACCGGGTTCTACAGGTCCGTAGCAGCGGTCTAGAAAATTCCTCACTAAGCCGCACAGATTGTGCCAGTAAAGGGGCGAACCCAGAACGATGGTGTCATATTCTTTCATCCTTCCTATTACTTCCCGGAACTGGTCGTCATCAAAGTTTTGGCCGAAACCGTAGATCTTGTAGTCGATCAGGTCCAACTGGTCATATTCCTTGCCTTTCAGCAGGGCCTTTGCAAGTGCAGCTGTATTTCCGTCCCTGTTGGGGCTTCCGTTGACAAACAGTATGCTCATTCTTTCTCTCCTCACTTACATGAAATTTTATGAATGCATATTGATTATACAACACGGTGCAGCAGATATTAAAGAACGGAAAAGAATTCCCGTTAGGCTCCAATAATCATATGCAGGCATATTGTCATTTAACCCAATGAATAGTATAATCTGTTCCGTCTTTATAAACATATATGCGTTTGAAGTTTCGGGCGGCGGTTGCTGCCTCGTTTTTTGATTGTACAGTTTGGAGTATATGGTGGAATACAGCGTTAAACAGCTTTTGAATGCCGCCTGCCGGATAGGCAGATGCCTGCTGGAAAACGGCGGCGAGATATACAGGGTGGAGAGCTCGATTGGATATTTCCTCACAGCCTACGGACTCGGAGAATCACAGATATTCGCGCTTCCGTCTCTTATCCTTGTTTCTGCAAGAGATGAGGACGGTAACCGGGTCAATCAGATGGAAAGGATAACCCGGTCAGGTCAGAACATGGAAAGGATGATGAGCGCCAACGCGCTCTGCCGTTATGCCTGCGACAACAGGCCGAGCCTTGATTACATATATTCTGAGATAGATAAGATCAATGGCAAGCCGAGATATTCTGAGGCTCTGACAGTGATTGGCTTTGGAATTGCGTCAGCCTTTTTCTGCCTTTTCTGGGGAGGGGATGTATTCGATGCAATGGTGGCGCTCATAGCCGGCTTTCTTACCAGAGTGTCACTGTCCTATCTGGAGAAGGTAAAGAGCAATGTGTTCTTCTCAAATGTCTTTTCATCCCTGGTAATCGCCGTCCTGGCATATATCGGCACAAGATGCGGATTTGCACACAATCTGGATAAGATCATAATCGGACGGATAATGACTCTTGTCCCGGGAGTGGCCATCACGAATATCATGAGAGACATAATGAGGGGTGATGTCATAACAGGCACTACGAAGCTTGCTGAGGTGCTCCTCATAGCAATTGCGATCGCAGTCGGCATAGCCATGGGCGTGGCCGGAATGAGCGCCGTGTTCGGAGGTGTGCTGTGATGACATTCGTTCTTCAGTTCATTTATTCATTCTTTGCGTGCCGGGGCTTCTGCCTCATGTTCAATCTGAAGGACCGAAAGGTGGCGTTCGTATCCTGTCTGTGCGGCGGATTCGGATGGATAGTATATCTGCTTGTCAGACCGTATGTTTCCGTTATAGTCGCAAACCTCATCTCGGCGATCTTTATCGCGGCCTTTTCAGAGGTCGCTGCCAAGAGACTCAGCACTCCTTCTACAATATTCCTGATAATCGGCATCCTTCCGCTTGTGCCGGGAGGCGGTATCTATTACACCATGGAATACTGCATAAGGGGAATGACCGATGCCTTCATCGAGAAGGGACTTGAGACCTTCGGAATAGCCGGGGCGATAGCGATCGGCGTATCACTGGTCTCCTCAATAGTAAGGATCATTTCAGCATACACCCGCAGAAGGGAAGTATGAGGACCCATAAAGAAGAAAGCCCGGAGAGATCCGGGCTTGCTTTTTTGCATATTATTCTTCTTTTGCCGCAGCATACAGCTTCGGGTAGGCCTTCCTGTCCAGACTCATCAGCAGAGCAGTGAGAAGGATCGAGGCGGCGGCCACCGAGAGGATAAAGAACCATGCCCGACCTGAGCCTGCTCTGTCGTAAAGCTGGCCGACGGTCAGGTCAACGGCTCCCGTTATGATGGTGTAGAATACGCCCATGATGCCGTTTATGCGCCCTCTGTGGCTGGCTGGGATGCGGCTTGAGATATACGGTCCGTCACCGAGAGTGTCGAAGATCTCGCCCCAGGTGAACACCAGCATAGCCAGGTAGTAGCCCGGGATAAAGCCCAGAAGCAGCAGGAATATGAGAAAACCCGCGATCAGAAGGATCCTTCCGGTCAGAAGCTTACCTGTATCGCGCAGCTTCTTGAAAAGCCTGGTGATCAAAGGCGTGAAAAGCACGACCGTTATGCAGTTAAGACTCGAAACGGTCCCGTAGATCACGGCTCCGGCATCACCGTGTACTGCAGCCATGTCCAAAGGCATTATGAAGCTGTACTGTCCGTATGCACCCGAATATAGAGTTCCGCAAAGGAGGAACAGTATCAGCATCGGATTCTCTCTGAGAATGCCGAAGACATTCGTGCTGTCGTTCCTTTTCTGGTACTCCGCTTCTTCGCTGTTGTCCTCTGAAGGAGTGATGTCCTTTATCATGAATGCTATGAGAGCGGTCGACATGGCGATGGATAAGCTGCTTATGAGGAAGCTCAGCCAAAGGTAGTTCTTGAAAAGGAGCCCCGCGATGGTAGGCGAGAGCACCAGTCCAAGATTCGCTCCCAGATAATCAAGGGAAAATGCGCGCTCCCTGTCCTTTGTAGTGGACATGTCGGCAAAGAGAGCGTCATAGGAGGGATACTCCACGCTCTGAAACAGTCCCGCTATTATGAACAGTATAACGGTGCCGATTCCCAAGGGTATGAAGGCACAGGCAAAGTAGCATATGATGCTGACGCAGTCGCAGACGACGATCAGCCACTTCTTGTTGAATGTGTCGGCCAGTTTGCCTCCCAATAGCCCCGCAGGGAGCATTATGAGGCCTGAACCAACGAAATAGTATGATATCTGCGCGGCTGAGAGCCCGAGTTTCTGGCTAAGTATCATGGTCATGACCGGCCAGATCATGCTGCCCAGGTTCGTGACCAGTCTGCCGAAGGTCAGAATATATATCTCACGTCTCAGACCGCGGTATTGGTCGATGATAGTCATTATTAAACCTCGTTTTCAAATCGATATTTGTTGCATTTTAAGGTCAATAAATCAACGCATATTCATTATCCTCTCAAATATATGGAGATGCTCGGCCGGGCAATAACGCAAAATGCCGCGGCGGACCGCCACGGCATGTAAAAAGGCATAAAAATACCGTGACAAGGATGCCACGGAATAGCTGTATACTGATCCTGTCGTGATCAGAGACCGCTGACCGAGGTCACCGCATCGTATTCAGTTCCGATTACCTTAAACATATTGCGCATAGCGCTGACCTCCTTTCATAAATCTGCAAATATATATATCATATGATGTTAAACATGTCAATGACAATATCGTTACAAAAGAATAACGGCAGGGAAGAGAGGAACGTTACCAGCGGTATATATCGATCAAAAAAAGAGCGGAGACCGTCAGGTCTCCGCAGACTAGTATCGTTATTTGAGCAGTCCTTTGGCTCTCAGTTCCCGCTGTCTCTTCAGTTCCGCTTCCCTGAAGCCGGAGAGATCAGCCCAGCACGGATGCGGGCAGCCTGCGCATGCACCGGAACAGTCATTGCAGTGTTTGCAGTGAGTCAGGCAGATGTCGCAGTTGTGGCAGCATGTTTTGTTTCCCATCGGAAGTGACATATCAAGTTCGGCCATTTCAAATCTCTCTTTCCGCTTTAGATGTATAAAGTATAAATAATCCCGGACTTCATGTCAATGATAGGGTGAGAAAAGCCGAAAAGCGGCGTAAACACTTTATTTTCTTATGGGAATGGAAATCAGTTCTTCAATTCTCTTCTGAAGCTTTTTCTCGATGGCTTTAAGTCGTTTCTTGGGAAGATTGTAATTATTGTCACTTTTGAACTCGAAGCCGATCATTCGACGAAGTTGTTGTTTCTGTCTGGGAGTTATGAACTCCCTGACTATATTTTCGAAAGGAATTCCATTAGCTGCTGTTCTTGTCTTTGCATAAGAGTCTAAGTCCTGAAAATCGCTTGGCATGGCATAATTAAAAAGCGATATGCCGTTATCGAAGATAGGGCTGAATGCATAAGGCTTATTTGTTTTGTTATCGATCATAAGTCCGAAGTTGCCGAAATGACGGTCTTCATTGTAAATCAACGCATCAAATATCAGCATGTCCACATATCTGTCATAATACTCTTCGCCGAGGTCTCTCAGATAATCTGCAACGGTCCTCAAAGTACAGTTATCGAGCATCCTATACATTGGCACATATGAATGATCGATATCACAGAATAATTCACATGTCGAACAGACAAGGCTTTTCCATTTTGACAACCCGTAAGAAACATGTTCCAGTTCCATGCGCTCGGCAATCTGTGATGCATAAAACTCACTGTAAGGTTCATTTCCGGCATTGGCAGCTCCGCTGGTCCCGCCTTTGTACAGCATAATTTTCCCATCCTTTCTTCTCCAACCCTTCCTGAGCATTCCAGCGGTGGTGAACTCAGGAGAAGAAGTAAAACCAGAAGCACGGGATGTTCCGTCCCCAGTATATGCAATAAGAGACAGGACTTTAACAAAATCATGCTCAAAAAGATTGAAATCAGAGAACTTGCCATCGAAATCATCTTCCGTTACCCAATAACTGTCATTCAAAGAAAGCCCTCTGCTTATGCGAAGTATCCCTCGTGTATCGCTGTGTGACAATCCGTTTTTTGCTAGAAACGTATCCACGAATTCTCTGTTTTTAGGTATGATGCGGCTGCGAAGCCAGGACATGACACCCGCATCAGTAAGCTTCATACCGTGAGGGATAAGATCTAAGACATTTTCATCAATATTAAGAATGTGGCATTTCTGTCCTTCGAGAGGATCATCATAGATATCAAAGGAAAGAAGCGCAAAGTCGTATTGCTTGAGATAAAACACTTATATGCCCTCCCTTCAAGATTAATACTGTTCATTTTACACTTGCTACTAAATTCTACACGAAATAACGGTTATTATCAACATCACGGATTTATGCTGATTTTTTACTGTACTCCAAATTGTTTTTCCTTTATCTGCTATCATCATATTTATACATTGTGCGAAGCTATCGTCAGCAATGATAAGTTCAGAAGGGAAGCAATAGCTATATCATCATGTATGATTGAGTGGAATCAAGGTGGGGAATCATCGCCATTGCAATGACTTAACTATTATTCATGTGTGTAGTGTCAACTATCGTGAATAAGTGCAAACAGATGCGGCAAAACAAAAGACGGTCCTTAGGACCGCCATACATTGTTTTGTGTTTAGATCGCTCTTGTGACCTTGCCAGAGCGCAGGCATCTGGTGCATACGTGAATATAGCGAGGAGAACCGTCCACAACAGCCTTAACTCTCTTTACGTTAGGTTTCCAAGCTCTGTTGGAACGTCTGTGTGAGTGGGAAACTCTGATGCCAAATTCTACACCCTTGCCACAAATATCACATTTTGCCATTCTGTAGCACCTCCTAAAATGTAGTTACCTAGGTATATATCATTCTGCAGGCAGTATTAACAGCTGCAAAAGCATCCTATAAAGTTAGCTTTGATATTCTAACACAAAGCTTTACGGATGGCAAGTGAAAAATACAAAAAATAAGTGGAAAAAAGGGCAGGCTTTCATGTTCTATTAAAAGGGAGTATATGGTAAGATAATACTGTATAATCTCAAATCGCTTTAAAACTTTACAAGAGGTGGAAAAAATGGGCATCGTAGTATTTGGAGCAGTATTCGTGGACATCAAGGGCTACCCGCTTTCCCAGTACATCCCGGGAGGAAGGAACGTGGGAAGGATAGTTCAGACTCACGGAGGAGTCTCGAGGAATGTAGTCGAGAACATCGCGAACATCGAGCTGAGACCGACCTTCGTCAGCGTGGTCGATGACACTCCTCTCGGAGAGGAAGTCATCAGGAAGCTGAACAATCACAAGGTGGAGACGAAATACATAGCCAGGACGCCTGACGGACTGGGCACTTGGCTTGCGGTATTCGGTAATGACGGCGATGTCATCGCATCCATCTCAAAGAGACCGGACCTGGCAAAGATAGGAGACATCCTCGATGAAAAGGGAGATGAGATCATTTCCCGGTGCGACAGCGTCGTCGTCGAGATCGACATGGAGCCGGATCTGCTGAAGAAGATATTCAATCTGGCAGACAAGTACGGCAAGGAGGTCTACGCGGTAGTTTCCAACATGTCCATAGCCATCGAGAGAAGAGACCTCATAAAGAAGGTGGGATGCTTCGTCTGCAACAGCCAGGAACGGGGAATGCTTTTCCTTGAGGACTACACCTATGAGACTGCTTTCGGCATGGAACAGATACTCAAGGAGAAGATCAAGCAGGCAGGCATCAGGAAGATGGTGGTCACCATGGGTGACCTCGGAGCAGTCTGGGCAGATGATAAAGGAGAAAGCGGATGGACCGAAGCTATGAAGGTGGATGTCGTCGACACTACGGGCGCCGGAGACGCATTCTTCTCGGGAGTCACCATAGGTCTTACCTACGGAAAGAGCCTGGAAGAGGCCTGTGAGATAGGGACAAAGCTTGCGGGAAGCGTCATAGCCACCAAGGAGTCGGTGTGTCCGAGGTTCCTGCCAAAGGAATTCGGCATCGTGACCGAGGAGTTCGGAGGCTGACCGTAACAGGAACGGAAAGAGAAATGATATGAAACATGCAGTCATTGTTGACAGGGCACGGGGAGAAGCAAACGGATCCTATACGGAGCTGGACGGATTCTGCCTTGCACAGTGCGAATACAACCAAAAGGAGAAGGAAGCCTTTGAGAAAGAAGCCTCAGGGTGGATCATCCGCCGAAAGGGCAGCGGCCAGTTCACGGCTGACAGCGACAGCGGGGAAGACGCTTACGCCCATTACTGCGGCTATTTTGACCTGCTTCCCGAGAATGCGGTCTTAAGGGACGGCCGGCTTGTCGGCTATTACCTGTTCTACGATTATTTAAGCTACTCGGGAAGAGGAAGGTACAATTATACCATAGACAGTTGGGGATACCCGGGCTTTGACCGGTTCAGGAGCCACTCACGGGCTGAAGGCAGGCACCTGTTCCTGTTTGAAGACGAGAGCACCCATGAATATGATGAATGGCGGCTTCTTAAAAGAGAAGAGGGTACCGAATATATAAACTACCTGAGATTTTGAACTGCAGTAAAATTGAACTGTTTTTTGAAATAAATCATTAGGAAAGGGATAACGATTATGACAGTTGAAGAGATGAAACGCCTTGCGTGTGAAGCTATCGACAGGAATGCCGACAAGATCATCGGAATAGGCCAGAGCATCATGGAAGAGCCTGAGATGGGCTACAAGGAATTCAAGACGGCCGAGAAGGTAAAGAAGGTCTTTGAGGAGCTTGGATTCGAGTACATCGACAAGCAGGCAGTCACGGGCGTCGTGGCAACGGCACACGGCAGGAGCAAGAAGGCAACAGTGGCCATCATGGGAGAGCTTGACGCCATCTGCAACTACGACCACCCGTATGCAGACAAGGTGACGGGCGCCGCCCATGCCTGCGGACACAATGTGCAGATATCCACCATGCTGGGAACGGCCATAGCTCTCAAGGAGAGCGGGATCCTTTCTGAGCTGGACGGCGATGTAAAGCTCATGGCCGTTCCACGGGAAGAGGCCGTTGAGCTTGTTTACAGGGCAGGTCTTATCAAGGAAGGAAAGATAGTTGCTCTGGGCGGCAAGCAGAACTTCATACGGCTCGGACTGTTCGACGATGTCGACGCAATGGTCATGCAGCACACGATGACAGGTGACAAGGCCAATGCCGGCGGTCCGGGAGGACTTGGTTTCATTACCAAGCTGATGAACTACAAGGGCGTATCCTGCCACGCGGCTGCTCCTTGGAACGGAGTAAATGCCCTTACGGCGGCAAGGCTCGGACTTGAGAACGTGAATGCGATCAGGGAGACCTTCAAGGATGAGTACGGCATCAGATGGCATCCGATCATCACCAAGGGCGGTGACCTGGTCAATGTCGTTCCGAGCGACGTCAGGATGGAGTCATACATCAGGGGCACTACGATGGAAGCTCTGAATGAGGCAAACTTCAAGATCAACAGGGCACTGAAGGCCGGCGCGGACGCGGTCGGAGCCGAGGTCGAGATCATCGACATGCCCGGTTACCTGTTCGCGTATGAGAGCAAGGAGCTCAAGGACATCGTTTACGACAACGAGGTAGCCCTCCTGGGCGAGGATCATGCCGAAAGAGGCAACTTCGGCGGTTCCACGGATGCAAATGATGTTTCCGTGCTTCTTCCTACGGTACATGCCAGATTCGGAGGCTACACTGGCTCTGCACACGGACGGGATTTCCTGCCGGTGGACAAGAACCTCGCATACATCGAGGCAGCAAAGATGGAAGTCATGACTGTCATCGACCTTCTGGCCAACGGAGCAGAAAGGGCCCTTGAGGTCAAGAAAAACTTCACGCCTAAGATGACAAAGGAAGAGTATCTCAGAGACTGGCTTAAGATCGGTACGGACAAGGCCTGATCCGAACAGAAACAGATCAGACGGAGCTTTACGGCTCCGTCTGTCTTTTTTTATTCAGTTTGGATTCATCTGTGCTTTCCGGCGGTCTGCCCGCCATGGCATTTCAGGCCGTTCATTTCAGCATCAGTTCTCCGGGACATAAAAGGTCTGCTTGGGACCCGTGTCCCTCATGAGCGTTCTCGGATCTCTGAACCTGAAAAGATAAAGGAAGGTAATATACAGGTCTCCGATGCAACCACCTATATGGGTCCCGAGAAGGAGAGCAGCGATCAGTTTGTCCCATGCGTTGGGAGCCATGAAGACAGCTGTACCGAATACGATGTTGAACACTGCGAAGGGGGCAAGCAGCGATATGAGCGAGGCCTTCCTGTAGACGTAGATGTTTGGCACTCCGCAGAAAGCTACCGAAAGGGTGATGCCGAAGGTCAGCTTCTCTCCCGTCAGCAGCTTGTAAGCAGCTCCGTGAGTCAGTTCATGGAGAACGATGTAAATAAGAAGCGGGATGAAGAAGAGGGGGATCCTTTTGATGAACATATCCATCTCATCCAAGCCTCCGGGATGTATCATGATGACGGCCAGCGCCCAGAGAACAACGGTAATAGCCAGACTTCCCACCGAAAACAGGAAAGAGGTCTTCTTGTCATTGGCATCTACGACGAATTCCTCGCAGTAGCTAGCAGGGAGCTCTCTCTCAAAATTGGTCCCGAGCCCGTTCATTTACTTATTCTCCAGCATGCTGAGCATCGAAGCCGCGTCATCCGCCGCCTTGACCTTGTCGTTTGCAAAGCGGATGATACCGTCCTCATCTATGAGATAGGTAGTCCTGACAACTCCCATTGCAGTCTTTCCGTAATTCTTCTTTTCCTTCCAGGTGTCGTACAGCTCGGTGACCTTCCTTTCAGGGTCTGAAAGGAGAGTGAAGTTCAGGGAGTTCTTCTCCCGGAACTTTTTGTGAGAAGCGACGGAATCCCTGCTGACGCCGATGATCTCGATGCCCAGCCTGTCAAAGCTGTCCTTCAGAGCCCGGTATCCCACTGCCTGCTTGGTGCAGCCGCCTGTATTGTCCTTTGGGTAAAAGTAGAGTATGACTCTTTTTCCAAGATAATCGGAAAGCTTCTTCTGTGTGCCGTTCCGGTCCCGAAGGCAGAAATCCGGAGCATTTATTCCAGTGTCTAGCATGTATGGTCCTCCAAGTATTCTTAGTCTTAGTTCTGTGATTAATATATCACAAAGAACGGCTCCCGAGAACAGGAGCCGTCAGTATGCTTTAATGGGTTATTTCATTGCTTCCTTTATGACTCTCAGGACGTTGTTGTGGCTGATCTTGTCGATCTCGTCCTCCGTGAAGCCGGCCTTCTTGAACTCGTCCCACAGCACAGGCAGCATTGACGAGCAGCTGATCTCCTGGATGCCCTCTATGCCGTCAAAGTCAGTTCCCAGACCGATGACATCGATGCCGCCCACGTTCCTTATGTGCTTTGCCATGCCGATGATGTCGGAGATGGTTGTCGTCTCGATCACCATTCTTGGATCCATGAACTGAGGAGCGAAGTTGAGTCCCATGACGCCGCCCTTATTTGCGAGAGCCTTGATCATTTCGTCTGTCAGGTTTCTCTGATGTCCGCAGTATGCCCTCGCATTGGAGTGTGTGGCAACGAAAGGCTTGTCTGTATACTTTACGACGTCCCAGAAACCGCCGTCGTTGAGGTGCGAAACATCAACGAGGATGCCCAGCTCGTTCATGAGCTTTATGCCTTCGATTCCGAATGGCTTCAGAGGCTTGTTCATGATCTCGGGATCGGTGGAGTTAGGGAAACCGAAGCAGTTCTCGAAGTTCCATGTCAGGGACATGCATCTTACGCCCTTGTCGTAGACCTTTCTGATCATATCAAGGTCTCCGTTGACCATCCTTGAATCCTCGATGGTGAGGACTGCGCTCATCTTGCCCGCGGCGTTGTTTGCCACGATCTCGTCCGCGTTCGTCGCGAGGGCGATGATGTCAGAATGGGCCTCGACGTCCCTGTGAAGTCCTTCAACCAGGGTGTTGAAGTACTCTTCGTCAGTCATCGGCTTCTTGAAGGAATCCATGAACTGCTTTGGAGGGAAGAATACGGCAAAGAACTGAGCGAGAGCGTCGCCTCTCTTCATTTTCTGAAAATCGACCTGCTGATTAGATGAAAACAGTGTGTATTCGTCTCTTCTGGCAAACGGCACGAGAGTGTCGCAGTGCATATCAATGAATTTCATATATGTGTACCTCCGTTAGTTTTCTTTATCAAAATTATACAACACATGCTGTCAGAATTCCATATCGCAATGCTTCTGCAACCCATAAAATGAGGGAAAAATAAACAAAAGAATAGATTCATAAAGTATTCTATAAATGTATTGAAATGGCGCATTGAATTTGTTACAATAGTCCTTGCGACAATTTAAGTTGTAAACAATAATTAATATATATTTATGGAGGAAACTGAATATGACTAAAGCAAATCTTGTAGCCGCTGTCAGCGAAAAGACAGGCTTCACAAAGAAGGATTCAGAGAAGGCAATCGTTGCAGTTATCGATGTTATCAAGGAAGCACTTGAGAATGGTGAGAAGGTAAGCCTGGTAGGCTTCGGAACATTCTCAGTAAAGGAGAGAGCAGCTCACGAAGGCCGCAACCCTCTCACAGGCGAGAAGAAGTGGATCGAGGCTAGCAAGGCTCCTGTATTCAAGGCCGGCAGCGCACTTAAGGATGCTATCAATAAGTAATTAGTTATTTCTGAATGCCGACGCCTTACGGTGTCGGCATTTTTTGTTCTCAGGAAGGGATAGTATGAGGATAGACAAATTCCTGAAAGTCTCAAGACTGATAAAGAGAAGGACGGTAGCCAACGAGGTCCGGGATGCCGGAAGGATAATCGTCAACGGAAGGGAAGTCAAGGCTTCCTATCAGGTCAAGGTCGGAGACATAGTTGAGATTATGTTCGGAAACAAACCTCTGAAGGTGAAGGTGCTGTCTGTGGAAAATATTACCACCAAGGACGGCCGGCGCGAAATGTACACCGTTATAGAGGAGTGAAAGGGCAGTTTTGAGGTCAAAAACAGCCCTGTAAAGCCAAAATCCTTTGCATTTCGGTTGTGAGACAAAAATACTTGTGCAAAATCGGAGTTCCTAACGTGAAAATGAGATAAAAGACCGTCTGATTTAACATCATTTGAACAAAATAATGCAGTTATTTTACATCGTTTTTGTAATCAGATTGTAGCTTTTTCGGGATCGGATGGTAAATTATTGATTTTAGACAGTTAAATGCTTAAAATTTGTTAAAAATAGTCAAAAATTACCATAAAAACAGCTATTTTTCTGTTGCACCTCGATATATATATAGTGTATAATTCATATTGCGATAATATCCCTTGGGAGTTATTGTTATTTGACTTCACTATAAAAGGAGGTGGACAGCTATGGCTAAAGGCTTCAAAAAGCTTCGCGTGAGCACTGTTGCGGCGCTCGTTCTCATAGTATATCTGGCTGTTCATCTCATTATGTCTCAGGTCGAACTTGTATCAAAAAGACAGGAGTACAACAGCCTTGTCGAACAGAGAGACAGGCTTACCGTCGTGATGAACGAGACCCAGGCCATCCTTGATGAGGAGGACGAGGGCGTGTACATCGAACAGGTCGCAAGAGAGAAGCTCGGATATGCCCTTCCGGGTGAGATAGTCTTCATAGACGTCCGGGCAGATTGACAATAAGCTTTAAGGCGGCCAAGCAGGCCGCCTTTAATCATTTCCAGATAAAACAGGAGGATATAAACATGAATGAGATACTGAAAGCTATGAAGGAAAGAAGAAGCATACGCAGTTTCAAGCCTGACATGCCTTCAAGGGAGGATCTGGAGAAGATCATCGAGGCCGGACTGTACGCTCCGAGCGGAATGGGAAAGCAGTCACCGATAATCGTTGCTGTCACGAACAAGGACAAGAGAGACGCTCTGTCTGCCCTGAACGCTTCCGTAATGGGCATGCCTAGGGATCCTTTCTACGGAGCACCGGCAGTGCTTGCGGTCCTCGTGCCGGCAGACCGGCCTACCGGAGTGGAGGACGGAAGTCTTGTTCTCGGAAACATGCTCCTTGCAGCGCATTCTCTGGGACTCGGAAGCATCTGGATACACAGGGCAAAGGAAGAGTTCGAGAACGACGAATGGAAGAAGCTCCTTAAGGACCTTGGAGTCGAGGGCGATTACAGGGGTGTAGGAAACTGCTGTGTCGGATACATAGAAGGAGAGGCTCCGAAGCGGGCTGAAAGAAAGAAAAACAGGGTATACTGGGTCGACTGATCCGCTATAGCCGTATACATGGAGAAATAAAATGGGAGTAAAGATAGTTGCGATAAACGCCGGACCGAGAAAAAAGATGAATACCGACACCCTTGTCAGCGAGGCTGCAAGAGGCGCCGAGAGCATGGGTGCAGAGGTCACATATTTTGACCTGTTCAGGCTCGAAAAGTACACAGGATGCGTTTCCTGCTTCGGATGCATGAGAGCGCCGAATGAAGGCAGATGCGTCTGCAAGGACGGACTTTCTCCTGTGCTCGAAGCGATAAGAGAGGCTGACGGCGTCATCATCGGTTCGCCTAACTACCTGTCGAATCTGACCGCCTCATTCAGGGCGCTGTATGAGAGACTGTTCTTCCAGTCACTGACATACAACAGTGAGAAGCCTTTCTACAATCCAGCGGACAAGCAGGTGGTCCTCATAAGCACGAGCAACGCTCCTGAGGATATCTACCGGACCATGGGTTATGACAAGATGATAGAAGGCTACAAGAGAGGCTTTGAGATGCGGGTCGGCCCGACTCAGACGCTGATAGCCGGAAACACGCTTCAGGTCCCTGATTATTCAAAGTACAACTGGAAGAACTTTGACCCGCGGGCAAAGAAACGGTTCCACGACGAGGATTTCCCGAAGAAGAAGGAAGAGGCCTTCAAGCTGGGAGTGCGGATGGTCGAAAGGATCAACGGCTGATACATGCTTTGTTACAGGCTGCCGTGTCGGCAGCCTGTTCAATTTGAAGTGTGAGCGTATTCCATTTCTTTTGTGCATTTTTGGTGTAATTACTTTAAAATGCGGCTTACATGGGATATAATAGCAGCACGAACGAAAAAGGCGGTATAAACATATAATGGAAACAACATCAAAAAAGAACAACGGCAAGAAGATACTTCTCATTGTCCTTGCCATACTGGTGATCATACGGGTGATGACCATACCGGGCTGCGTATCGAAGATGATCTACGGAAACGGCGATCAGGTGGATGAGGAGCCTTTTGATTCCTTTGCGATACTCAGGCTCTACGGAACGATAGACGATAACGTTGACCATGATAATCTGATGGACTATGTGGACTATCTCATCGATGACGAGACCAATCACGGGATCTTCCTTGTGGTCAATTCGGGCGGCGGCGCCGTATACGAGACTGACGAGTTCTATCTCAAGCTGCTTGAGTACAAGGAAAAGACAGGACGTCCGGTACACGCGTATTTTGAGGATACTGCCGCATCCGGTGCCTATTATATCTCCTGCGCCGCAGACTATATCTCACGGAACCGCAACTGCATGACCGGTTCCATCGGCGTCATCATATCCTACATGAACTATGCCGGACTGTTTGAAAGGTTCGGGGTCAAGGAGGAGATAATCGCCTCCGGTCCCAACAAGGCAATGGGACATAACGGCATCGAGATGACAGAGGAGCAGAGACAGATCTTCCAGGACTTCGTTGATGAGAGTTATGAGCAGTTCATAAGCATCGTTGCAGAAGGAAGAAAGATGGACATCGAAACGGTAAGGCCTATCGCAGACGGCAGGATCTATTCAGCGCTCCAGGCAAAGGAACTGGGCCTGGTAGACCGGGTCGAGACCTATGACGAGGCAATGCTGAAGATGGAGAAGAAGACAGGCTATGAGGGCTTTGAGCCGACATTCTATGAGCCTATCACGCTGATGGATCTAATCTACGGCAAGCTCGAGGAGCTTAAGCCGAAGAGCGATCTTGAGATCCTCGAGGAGATGGCTTCTTCTGAGCAGGACCTCAGGCCGATGTACATGTTCATTCCATGACGGAAAGCAGATTGCACATATATAATAAGCATTTTTCAGCGGAGAGAGCATGGCTTTTCTCCGCTTTTCCGTGTAAAAACGGAATAAATATGATAATATATACCTATAGACATAATACGATTCTATCCTGACGATACGGAGGTGGACACAATTGAAAAATGTGATCGTGGATATAGCGTCCAAAGGACAGACCGAACTCGCAAAGGCGATAGTTGACGGAAAGCTCAATATACTCGGAGTGACGGTTTCTCCTGATGTGGAGAACTACGCTGCTCTTGCCAATTACAACCTGGAGGCGGTAAGGGCGATAAGCGATGTCAATGTTTACCTTGGTGCACAGAGACCGCTCCTTGATGACAGGTTCGTCAAAGGCAAGTCTTTTATGGGCGTCGGAGACACAAAGTATTATTTCAATTCACAGCATGCAGTCAATTTCCTGATCGAATCAGCCGGTGAGTACGATGACCTTGAGATCATCGCTCTGGGACCTTTGACCAACATTGCTCTGGCGATCATGAAGGATGAGGCTGCCATGAAGAGAGTCAAGAGGATCTACGTGGTAGGCGGAGCTCTTCTTGGATACCGGACTGACACCCCTACTTCGGAGTACAACATACTCTGTGACTGCGAAGCGGCAGACACGGTATTCAAGGCAGGCATTCCGATCACGCTGATCCCGCCTCATGTTTCAAAAAACAGCGCACGGCTCGCCTTTGAGGTCGCTGCGGGCAGAGAGGTTCCGGTCTGGAAGGCATACATTACCATCGACACCGGAATTGGCTTCTCCAGAGGACAGACCGTCATAGATACAGTCGGTAGGAACCCTATAAACGGAGAGACGACGGAGGGCATGTTGCAGACAGTCGTCATCGGGGAGGAATAACAATGAGAAGATTCATCATTGATACGGATGCGGCAAGTGACGATGCCGTAGCCATGATACTTGCACTCAGAGATCCGAATACGATAATAGAGGCCATCACCATAGTCGCCGGGCGGATGACGGTGGACAAGGGCTCGATAAACGCCAGAGTGGCGGAAGAAGTGGCAAACAGGGCCTTCCCTCCGGTATACCGGGGAATGACAAAGCCTCTGTGGAGAAAGCAGATTACAGGCGAGAACGCACACGGAGAGGACGGACTGTCCGATGTCGGCCTTGCGCATACCGAGCTGCCGTTGGGCGAGGGACACGCTGTCGACAGGATCATTGAGCTTGCTCAGAAGTTCGATGACCTTGAGATCATAACTCTCGGACCTCTCACGAATATCGCAATGGCGATCATGCTCAACGCACAGGCGATGAAGAGAGTAAAGGGCATAATAGCCATGGGCGGTCAGTACAGGATGCCTAACCCTATCACGGCAAATGCGGAGTATAACATCTGGGTCGATGCGGAGAGCCGGGACATCGTGCTTCAGAGCGGCATACCGGTCAAGTTCGTGCCGCTTGACGCCTGCTACGGCGTCGCCGAGGTGAACGGGGAAGACAGAAAGAAGCTCCTTTCATTCGGTACCAGATGCGGAGATTTCATAGTAAACGCCAACTCCAAGCTCCTTCAGTTCAACATAGATTTCTACGGAAAGGACATAGTCAGCCAGCCGGACCCTTCACGGGTGGCCTGCGCTCTGTGCGACGGCGTGATCCTCGAAGAGAGGACCTGCAACGCAAGATGCGAGACAAAGACCGAGACAGGATACGGTCAGCTCATATATGACTTTGATTCTCCTCTTCCGCATAACTGCACCGTCGTAACGAAGATAAACGGCGAGAAGTTTAAGGAATACCTCTTTGAAACAGCCAGACAGGAATGATCCTGTGAGGAAAGACAAATGAAAAAGATAGTGGCAATCGGCGGGGGAGAAAACGGCAGAGTCAGCTCCTCCGGAAAGAAATATCCGTGGGAGACCGAGCCCATGGACAGGGAGATAATCGCCCTGACCGGAAAGGAAAGACCTCATTTCCTGCTTATAGCCCACTCTCAGAAGCTTGAGTGGCAGCAGGGATACTATGATGTCATGAAGGCTATCTATGAGCCTCTGGGCTGCGAATGCAGGGACCTGAAGAGCGATGAGCTTACAGATCCGGATATAGTAAAGGAAAAGGTCGATTGGCGGGATATAATCTATGAGGGCGGCGGAGACACCCTTTCGATGATCGAGCTGTGGAAAGAGACAGGCTTTGACAAGGTCCTGAGAAGCGCCTGGGAAGCGGGAAAGGTGATGTGCGGTGTATCCGCCGGAGCTAACTGCTGGTTCACATCCTGCAATTCCGATTCGCTAAAAATACTTCACGGCGATGACCAGCCTCTTATAGGACTGCCTTGCCTCGGCTTCATAGACGCCTACTTCGTTCCGCACCGGGATGAAGAGGGAAGATATGACTCACGGAAGGACCGGCTGAAGGACAGCGATACCATTGGAATAATGTGCTCGAACTGCACTGCCCTGGAGATACTGGATGACGAGTACAGACTTATAACGTCTGACGCTTCATATCACGGGATAACGGCCTACGGACTCAAGGCATACTGGAAAGACGGCATATACCATGAGGAAAGGCTGCCGTCTGACGGACGGTTCAGGCCTCTGAGCGAACTATTGAGAAGATAAAGGATAATGGCATAAAAGAGACTGCTTTCGGGCAGTCTCTTTATCTGTTATCGTCTATTACTTACTGAATTTCTTCAGCCATTCATCTGCTTCATCTCTGGAATGGAACACAGTGATGGTTCTGGTATCAGAATACCTGTCCAGCAGTGCCAGGATATCCGGCAGCTGCCGCGTCTGAAAGTCGATTATATACTGCCTGAACTCAGGATCGAATTCCTCCTCGGTCCACGGCAGGTCATCTCTTTTCTGACCGATGCGCGACCGTGCGCCTTCAAGGCATACTTCCAGGGGAAGATCGAACATTATGACATCCGTGCATCTGCTGAGCCTTAGCGGCAGCGTCCTCTGGTAGTTTCCGTCTATGATCCACTCATCCTTTTCTAGTATCTCCGACAGCTTTCTGTCAAATTCTTCTCGGCTGACCGTTGTCCTGTCAGGGCGGTGGTAAAACATGTCAAGATGGTACAGAGGAAGACCTGTCAGATCATGCAGCCTTCTTGCAAAGGTGCTTTTTCCCGAACCGGGGCTTCCGATTATGATGTATCTTTTATGGCTATTTTCCGTGATCATATGTCCTCCTCTCCGTCAAGATGCTCTATAAGCTCTTTTGTAGCGTGTCTCGGACCGCGTATATACGTAATCCCGATGCTCTTGAGGTATTCGTGGCTTGCAAGGTCGGCAGGATACTCCTTGATCAGCCTTATCCTCATGATCCTGGTCATCCTGACCTTCTTTGAAGTAAAGGAATAGGGAATATCGGTCTCCGTTACCACGCATTTGTATCTTATGGCAGCCACAGGCTTTGCAACATACATGTAAACTATATCGCCTTTACATATGTTTGCGGCCTGTTTCCACATTATTTCATCGTTTTCTCTGAAGGCTTTTTCAACATCATAGTACTTTGGATTGGCAGGCATGAGCCATATTCCGCTCTTCATTCCTTCCTTCTGCTTTCCGGCAATGAGATCACGGCTTTCGCTCACCAGTTCGAAGAGAGTTTCATCCCGGAGTGTCCCGTCCAGGACGATGGTCACCCAGCTGTCCTTGTTCATGTGGTAGGCAGGGAAGATCCCATCTAACGAGAGCAGTTCTTCCTTCCTTTCAGGTTCGATCTTCACATTGACGATCTCAGTCTTTCTTTCTCCGTTTCTGCTGTCCGGTCTTATGGTCTTTTCCGTGATGTCTCCGACAAGGGCATACCATTTTCCGCTGCCGGGGAATCTGTATACCGAATAGCCCGGATACTTGGCAAAGGGTCTGTCAGACTTATCCCCGAATTTGCTTTTGAGAAAGGAGTCAAGCCTTAATGTCTGAGGCATTATGAAAGGCGAGTCCTCAAAGCAGCTGTCGCAGATATCCTCCAGGATCCGTGCAAGCTCCTCTCGGATGGCACCGATGTATTCTCCCGTGAAGGCAGGGGAAAAGAGCTGGTAATAATATTCTCCGTCCGGCACCTCGTATACCTTGAAGTCCGTATTGCCGTCATAGTCAGTCCTGAACACCAGATTAAGGCTGTCGTTTGAAAACAGCCTCTCATAGACGTATTCATTTTCCTTTTTCGTAAAACCATACCCTTCAAGCTTTCCGGGCACGACTGTCTTCCTGTAGAAGATGGAGTCGAATATCTCCATTGTGCACTCCCGTGTGAAAAAGGGAGGAGTCATCTGCTCCTCCCGGTCCTTTATTTGATCCTGTAGACCTTCCTGGCGTTTTCCATCGAGACCTTCGCCACGAATTCCTCGCTGACATTGCGCAGCTGTGCAATGACCTTTACGACGTTCCTTACATCGGAGGATTCGCATCTGTCGTTCTCTCTCTCAAAAGGAGGCGCGTAAGGGCAGTCTGTCTCTATGAGGAGCCTGTCCCACGGAGTTGCCATCAGGCAGTCGATGTGAGGCTGCCTCCAGGCTGGGTAGGTGAGGTCGTTGTTGAAACTGACATACATGCCCCATGAAAAAGCCTTCTGGAGGATATCGACCGGTCCGCCGTAACGGTGGAGTATGCCCTGAGGCTTGTATTCCTCAAGTATCCTTATGCAGTCCTCATGAGCCTCTCTGTCATGGATGATGACCGGCATGTCGAGCTCGCAGGCGAGCTCAAGCTGCTCGCGGAAGATCCTCTCCTGAAGATCCTTAGGTTCGTGCCAGAAATAGTCAAGACCCATCTCTCCTATGGCAACTATCCTGTCATGCTTAAGATATTCTCTGATGAGATCGAGATAGTTGTCCGGCGTTTCAAGGACCCAGTGAGGGTGTATGCCGATGCTCCCATAGACGAAATCATGGTTTTCCACATTCTCGATGACCGTGTCAAAGACGCTGACATCGCTGCAGCAGTTAAGTATGTACCTGACTTCGGTGCTTCTCAGAGCCTCCAGTCTTTCGTGCCTGTCCAGGGCAAACATCCGGTCCTCATAGTGGGCGTGGCTGTCAAACAGTTCCATTACTTTTCCTCTATGGTATATGTGAAATCATACTCTTCCTGAAGAGCTTTCACCTTGTCCTCGTTGTCTTCGATGTATGTCTTGGTGTAGACGCTCTTGCCTTCGGCTTCGTAATCCTTCAGTATCTTCTGAAGCTTCTCCCAGCATTCATCCCGCTTTTCATAATCTTCAGGGAACCGGATGACGAATTCTCTGTGCTTAGGTATCCTTGCTTTCATAAAAAACCTCTTAATTGTATAGTTTGTGCTGATATGTATTGTATATTTCATCCCTGTAAAAGTCAAACCATGCAATGTTCTGCTGTTTTGTCCCCGGGTCACTGTCAGCAGGCGGATGAAGATATATACTGAATACAGATTTATAGGAGGGCATGTGCATGACACCGGAAGAAGCGAAGAGGTTCTATTTCGAATATAACGGATTTTCCTTCCACATGGGCAGGGAAGAGCCGTCAAGATACAATGCGTTCAGGGCTTTGGATATCGACCCGGACACATTGAAAAGGTGGGATGAGGAACTGATCAGAAACAGCTTTGAAAAGCTTTGGAGCGACCCTGAACGTGCATGGGCGGTTCACGGGACCATCCTCGATATAATCAGAAGGAAAAACTGCGATGTGAGACGGGAGCTCTCCAGGCTCCTTGGCGAGATGGAGAAGATGGACTCTCTGAGCTGCTCTTCCATTACGCTGATCCTTGAAAACATGGCAGGAAGGACGGAAAGCCTGAAGGACGGGGGAGTAATACTTTTCTCCGGATATCCTTCTCTGGGCGTAAGGATGCAGAAGGTGACAGATAAGCTTATAGCTGCAGGCATCGCTACGGGTGAGGCAGACGAAAGGTTCAGAAAAGCTGCAGGCAGATACAGGTCAGCCTGCACAAAGTGGCTGTAGAAGAGAACATATAAATGGTAAACAGAAAGAAGGGCTGCAGCAGGCTTTATGCCGCATACAGTCCTTCTGCTTTTTATCTATCAGTAATACTTCTCGTCAGGTTCCATGTCTGCCGGGATGTACATGCAGTCCCGCCTTTTATATATGACACCGCCGGTGCATCTGTCCGCAGCCTTTGAGGTGACTATGTAGTCCCAGCTGTCCAGACCGTCTATCGAGAACACATAATTCGTCTCGCCCGTCATGTCGTCGACATATTCGCCGATAAGCCGGCCGCCCACAGTGCCGTCGTCATCGGCGTAAGGCTCGTATCTTTCGCCGTCCTTCGTGAGTATACGCTTTCCGCTGTCCGTTTCATACTCGGCCCTGTAGATGACGCCCGTGGAGAATCTCTCTCCGGGCTCCAGAGATGAAACTGCCTTACTGAAGTTGTACATGCTGCTGACATCCTTCAGATTGAAGGAGAACAGTACGGTGAACACTACGGCAAGAGAGAACAGCGCGACTTTGACCAGATTGAAGTGCGAATTCATGGCAAATATGCAGAGCACGAAGACCTCCACCAGCCAGAAAAGGAATACCGTGGATATGATCCTCTTTTCGGTGAGTCCATAGGCCGATATGTACATCATCATCTTTGCAAGCGCCGTCCCCAGCAGTGCGAGGGAGATGACAGATATGCACACCATCGGGACTTTGACTTCGCCGACTGCATCCTTTTTGAGGATAAATCGTACAAGAGCCATCAGTGAGAGATTTATCATGCTGACCCTGCACAGCTCCCAGAAGCCTGTTACCGCGTACTGTGAGTAGGTGTAGCCCTCATAGAGCTTTCCGGTAAATGCTCCGAACAGGTATCTGAACTGGGCGAATATGAATAGGGCATATACCGCGCACACAGTGTAAAGCAGTATCTTCGCCGTTACGGCCGGAGCTATCTTTGCGCCGTCTGAGATCTCATCGATCATCTCTCTGCCCGGTCTGCCGTACTTCTTTTCCGACAGCGAGTTATACACCAGGCTGTACAGATAGCATGCGACAGGTATGCTGGTGACGAGCCTGAAGGGCAGGTAGAGATTGTCGAACAGCCGGCTCAGGTAATCGGAGATGTCATCGAGTATCCTGCCAAGTCCGCTGAGGAAGTTCCGGTCAGCCCGTATCAGTTGAGGTATTATCAGGGACAGTGCCATGGCCGCCAGTGTTATCCCGGCAATGGAAGGGAGCGCCTTAGAGAGATCCTTCTTCTCCCTGGGCAGTCTGAACGAAGTCGCAATGCCTCTGAAAAGAGTGAAGAAGGATGCGAAAGGCATCGTCAGCATCGTTGCAATACCGTCGACGAATATGTATCTGCTGGTGCCTTTCCCGTCAGTGAAGCTGTTTCCCAGTGAATAGGTGTAGTTGGCTGCGCATACCACCCGCGGCAGGAAAGCGACCTGCGGATTGACCCGGCATACTCTCGTGCAGATCACTATCGTTATGATCATCCAGAAAACCGTCTCTTTGGACAGACGCACGTTCTTCGTTCTTGCGTAGCTGAGAGTAGTCGCCATGTAGAAGGCGCAGAAGACGGGAAGTTCGATCCGGAATTTCATGACATAGGACTGGAATATGAACAGCTCGGTGAAAAGGAAGCCGATTGCAAGATATATGAAGCTGTATATCCTGTCTGTCCTGTTCATCGGTTTTGCCGCCAGGATGCCGTTTTGGGCTGACTTTATCACACCTGACCGATCCCGCCCAGGTTTCATTGTATTTAAATCCATTTTTCCTCCAAATACTAAGGTATTAAATTGTATTTCGTATCAGAACGGACTATTCGTCGTCCGTGTATTCCAACAGATCGCCCGGCTGGCATTCCAGTGCCTTGCAGAGGGCCTCTAAGGTGGAGAAGCGTATCGCTTTCCGCTTGTTGTTCTTCAGTATGGAAAGATTCGCCGGTGTTATGCCTATCCTTTCGCTTAGCTCGCCCGCGCTCATCTTTCTTTTTGCCATCATTACATCGATATTGACCGTGATACCCATCATATCACCGCCTCATATGGTGTAGTCGCTGTCTTCCTGAAGCAGCACTGCCTGCCGGAAGACGTTCTTGACTACCTTCAATACCAGTCCCACGAAGCCCCGTGCTATGAAGAGCATCAGGAAAGGAAGGTAATAGAAAGAGCTGAAAAGACATATCACGGATGCGACGAAACAGGCGATGGCGATCCTGTTTATATGAGTCACATTCTCCCGTATGAATACCTGTCCCTTTTCGATGTTGGTCAGAAGCCTGTACATCGCTATCAGTGCTACCGATGCGGGAACGCATGCGGTGTATGTGCTGACAAGGAAAAAGGGAAGCTTTCCGTACAGATAGTTTATCCTTCTTTCGATGAGGGCACCGAATATCTTCGGCGCAGTCAGCATGACGGCAACCATGATGAGCGTGAAGGCCAGCACGGCCATCTTCGCTATCTTAAGGCTCCTGTCGCGGCTCCAGTCCATAATACCATCTCCTTCTGCATGTATTTGCTGTTGAGTGGATAGTAACACCGCCAGTATTGAATGTCAAGTATTTTTTATCGAAAAACAATAAATTTTAACTGTTTGTTAATATTTGAGTTTAATTTGCGGCTATGGTAGAATATTAGCAGAAAAGATCCGGTCTCAAAAGCTGTGAAAAAGCGTTGAGCCCGGATAACATATATGGATAAAGAGGAATAAGGTTATGGATGACAACAAGCTCAGACAGTATGCCCAGATGGCCGTGAGGATGGGCGTAAACATACAGAAGGGACAGACCCTCCTGATAAACGCGCCAATCTATGCCCGGGACCTGGCAAGACACTGCGCACAGGCTGCCTATGACGCAGGTGCGAGAGAAGTGGTGGTCTTCTACAGTGACGAAAAGCTTACAAGGATGAAGATGGAGAACGCCTCTGTTGAGACTCTCTGCGACGTGAAGCCATGGATAGCGAACTCATATCTTGAATACATCAAGGGAGAGGGCAGCGCAGCAGTCCTTTCGATCTCAGGCGCGGATCCCGAGCTGCTCAAGGGACTGGATACGTCCAAGATCCAGCAGTACTCGGTAGCCAGGAGCAAGGCGATGAAGGAGTATTACGACTATACGATGGCATCCCGCATCCAGTGGTGCGTCATCGCAGTGCCGAGTCCTGCATGGGCGAAAAGAGTATTCCCGGAACTGTCTGAGGAGAAGGCAGTTGAAAAGCTGTGGGACACCATCTTCAAGGTCAGCAGGGTCGAGGGCGACGCGGTCGCAAACTGGGCCGAGTTCGCCAGAGTGATGGGAGCGAGAAGGGACAGGATCAACGAGCTGAATCTTTCACAGCTGCACTTCACCTCATCCAACGGCACGGACCTTTACGTGGGGCTCCGGGATGACAACATCTGGGGCGGCGTGGACGAAGTGTCTGAGAAGGGCTACACATTCATTCCGAACATGCCCACCGAGGAGATATTCACGGCTCCTCACAGGGACAAGGTCAACGGAGTTGCGCATATTACAAAGCCGTACGTATAGAACGGGGATCTCATAGAGGATTTCACTCTCTGGTTCGAGGACGGAAAGGTCATAAAATACGAGGCAAGGAAGGGCGAGGAGCTGCTCAGGCAGCTGCTCGAGACCGATGAAGGCTCTAACAGGCTCGGAGAAGTGGCTCTCGTTCCGGCATCCAGCCCGATCAACAGGGAGGGCGTTCTGTTCTACAATACTCTCTTCGACGAGAATGCCGCCTGCCATATAGCTCTCGGCCGGGGATATCCCACAACAGTCAAGGGCGGCGAGAACATGACCACAGAAGAACTCCTTGAAAAGGGAGTGAACGATTCTAATGTCCATGAGGATGTCATGATAGGCTTCAGGGACACTGAGGTGACCGGAATAACAAGGACCGGAGAGACGGTCCAGATATTCAAAAACGGAGAGTGGGTCTTCTGATGCGGTATTGACCGGCATACTGTAAGACAGAAAGGATGCATGAATGGACAGTTTATTGATGTACGTGCCGTTCCTGGTGAATCTGGTCCTTCTTTTCGTGCCGAAATTCACCGGTAAGATAGTGATCGGGCTGATAAGCAGCATCCTCGGATCGATAGTACCTCTCGTTATAGGGGCCATAGCCCTGAGCGGCACCGGGATCGGATTCGGCAATCCGCATATAGGAACGGACTGGGGGACCGTGCGGATCTGTGCGGCGATGCTGGCATTCCTGTGGGTGACATTTTTCATCATGGTACGCAGGTAGATATATATGGAAAAGACAATGGAAAAAGAAAACAGACTTGGATTTCTCGACGGCACCATGCTAAAGCTCATAGCCATGGTCAGCATGGTGTTTGACCATGTGGGAGACGCGTTCTTCCCCGAGGCCACATGGATGAGGATAGTGGGCAGGATCGCGATGCCTGTCTTTGCCTTCTGCGTTGCCGAAGGACTGAGCCATACCTCGGACAAGTACAGATATCTGGCAAGGCTCTGCGTTTTTGCCCTCGTCAGCGAAGTGCCTTTCGATCTGTTCGCGTTCGGAAAGGTGCTGGAATTCACCCACCAGAACATAATGTTCACTTTCGCCCTGGCAGTGGCGGCTCTCATCGTCTATGACATGTTCGCTCAGAAGGGGAGAGACATGGAGATAGCCATGTTACTCATGCTCATCGCCACGATGCTGCTGTCGATAATCATTCATCTTGATTACAGTTTCCTGGGGTTGGGACTTGTATACATCTTCTATCTCAGAAGGAATGACAGGAGCATCTTCAGGATCCTCTGGGCGGCCCTGATGCATTTTCTGAGCAGGAACAAGGGCGTATACCGGTTCGGCCTGCTGGGCTTCATCCCGCTGCTGTTCTACAACGGCAGAAAAGGAGCGGGCCTGAAGTGGCTGTTCTATGTGTTCTACCCGGCGCATCTGCTCCTCATATATGCCGTGAAGATGTTCGTGCGCTGATACATTGGCCCGGCAGCGAAGCTGCAACCGGCGGTTGACATTATTCAAGGCTCTGCTGGTGGGTTTTATCGCGGCACTGGGGTAGGATATCCTCAGAAAGGACGGTATGCAACATGAATATTTCTGACAGGATAAGAGAATTAAGAAAAAAGAGCGGTCTTTCCCAGGAGGAGCTTGCCGACAGGCTGGGAGTATCCAGACAGGCCATATCGAAGTGGGAGAGCGAGGGAAGCCTTCCCGACATAGACAAGGTGATACGGCTGTCCGAATGCTTTGAGGTCTCGACGGACTATATCCTCAAGGGCGAGGAGCCTGCAGGCGGGATAGGACCCAGACGGACAAAGCAGATCATTGCTGCGCTTGCGGCAGTCTTCGGCATCATGGCCGGCATCGTGGCGGGATGCCTCAACCGATTCAGAGTCGATGAGATAATCGCCATAGCGCTCCTCGGGGCAGTCGTCGGAGGGTGCATCGGCTTTGTTGTGACCAGGTTACTGGCGCAGAACGCAAAACGGTGAAAAAACTTGTGTTTTCCCTTGAAAAAAAGGATCTAAACGCTTGCAAACGCTTGCAATATATGGTATTATACCAACTGTTGAATTTACAGTTAGTAAAGGAGAGTGGGAGTTCCCACTCTCTTGTTTTTAGAAAGCACGGGAGGTGTGGATTTGGCAAAGGGTAGGAAGGCAGTAGACATCGTAGAGGAACTCGTTAGACCTGTCTGCGAAGAGATGGGGCTCATCCTGTGGGATGTCAGATTTGAAAAGGAAGGCCCGGACTGGTATCTGAGGGTCTTCATCGACAGACCGGATGAAGGCGTTTACATCCAGGACTGCGAGGACCTTTCCAGGGCGGTGGATCCGCTCCTGGACGAGGCTGATCCGATCAGTCAGAATTACATCTTCGAGGTCTCCAGCGCAGGACTGGGCAGGAGACTGACAAAGCCTTTCCATTTTGAGAGCAAGATGGGAGAGGAAGTCCTTGCAAGGTACATCAGGGCAAAGGACGGAGTAAAGGAAGTAAGAGGCATCCTCAGAGGGCAGGAGGAAGGCTTCATAGACATAGAGACTGCCGAAGGGATCGTAAAGATCGACTTGAAGGAAACATCATACGTGAAGCTTTGCGATGATGAGGACCTGTTTTAAGGAGGAGAAGGACCAAAAGTGAACAAGGAATTTTTTGAAGCTCTCAATGACATTGAGAAGGAAAGAGGAATAAAGAAGGAGATCCTCACCGAGAAGATCACAAAGGCCATGGAGGCCGCAGTGAAGAAGGAGCTCGGAATAGAGGGCAACATCATAGTCACAATCGACGAGGAGACCAGCGAGTTCAATGTTGCGGTCATCAAGACCGTCGTGAGCGAAGTTGAAGATCCGGCAACCGAAGTCGAGGTCAAGGAGGCAAGAAAGGTCAAGCCGAGAGTAAGGGTCGGAGCCGAGGTCGCAATGCCTGTGAAGGTCAACAATCTCGGATACATTGCCATCGGCGTTGCCAAGAACGTCATCCGCCAGGGCATCAAGGAGGCTGAGAAGGCTCAGCTGTTCGAGAGCATGCAGGCCAAGGCCAGCGAGATCGTAACGGGTCTCGTCCTCAGGATCAGCGAGAAGAACGGAGCTGCCATCCTTCAGATCGGCTCAAACGAGTTCGTGCTTCCGAAGGAAGACCAGATCCCGGGCGAAGTCATCTATCCGGGACAGCACCTCAAGGTGTACGTGGCCAAGGTCCTTTCTACGGACAGAGGCCCGAGAGTGCTCCTTTCAAGGATCCACTCCGGCTTCGTCACAAGGCTCTTCGAGCTTGAAGTTCCTGAGATCTTCGACGGTACGGTTGAGATCAAGGCCGTCAGCCGCGAGGCAGGCGCCCGCAGCAAGATCGCCGTATGGAGCAAGGACGAGAACGTGGACCCTATCGGAGCCTGCATAGGCCCGAGAAGGACAAGGCTCGAGAATGTCATGGACGAGCTCAACGGCGAGAAGATAGACATAATCCGCTACAGCGAGGATCCCGCACAGTTCATCAGTGCGGCACTCTCCCCGGCACAGGTCGAGGATGTGGAGATCCTTTCGCTTCAGCCGAAGTCATGCAGAGTCACGGTCCCTGACGAACAGCTCTCGCTTGCCATTGGCAACAGAGGTCAGAACGCAAGGCTCGCCGCAAGACTTACAGGCTTTAACATCGATATACACCCTGCAAGCGGTTACTTTGATTTCTCAAAGGGTGAAGAATAAAAGAGACCGAGGTAAATACCATGGCGATCAGAAAGATACCACAGAGAAGATGCATCGGATGCAATGAGCAGAAAGACAAGAGAGAGCTCATAAGGATAGTCAGGAACCGGGAAGGCGAGATATCTGTCGACCTGACCGGAAAGAAGCCGGGAAGAGGCGCTTACATCTGCAAGGATGTCAACTGCCTCAAGCTCGCTAAGAAGGGCAGGAGGCTGGAGAAGGCCTTCGACTGCCCGATAAGCGAGGAGATCTACCGGAGACTCGAACAGGAGATAGCGTTTGATGAATAAGCTGCAGTTCGCAATATCACTGGCAAGAAGATCGGGACACCTTGTCACCGGATTTGACCGGGTCAGGGAGAGAGTGGAACGCGGAGAGCGGGACACAGTCCTGATAGCGGCAGACCTTAGCGCCAAGAGCGCAGAGAGAGTGAGAAGATTTTCAGACGGTCTGGCGGATGTTTTCGATTGCGGTCTCACGCAGTACGAGATATCCCAAAGTTGCGGAAAGCTGACGGGTATCCTGACCACTGACGACAGAAATATGGCAGTGCTGTTCAGGAAAGCCATGGAAGAGATGAAAGGAGAGCAGTAAATGGTAATAAAATACAAAGCAGGCGATCTTATAAATGACTTTGGCCTCAACGCCAAGACGGCTCTGGCTGAGATGAGCCGGATGTTCGGGCAGGACGTGAAGAAATCCACTGTCCTTACCGACGAGTGGGCGGACCTGGCCTTTGAGATATATTCCAGAAGGGGCAAGATAGACGATTTTGCAAACTATCTTGCAGTACGGGAGAAGGCCCGCGAGAAGAAGCCGGAGCCGAAGAAGGAACCGGCAAAGGCACGGCCTAAGACAGAGAAGAAACCGGAGCCAAAGAAGGAAGCCGGGAAGGAAGAGGCTCCTGCAAAGAAGGAGCAGCCTAAGAAGACTGACAAGCCTTCAGGTCAGACTCAGCCAAAGACAGAAAAGAAACCGGAGCAGAAGACTCCTGCAGCACAGCCTAAGCAGGCCAAGCCTGCCAAGCCGGCAAAGCCTGCGTCCAACGAGCCTCTGAAGAGAGCGGACGGCACCATCGTCGAGACCAAGAAGCAGAAGCAGAAGGGCGAGAAGCAGGACTTCGTTGCAAGGGAATATGTCACGGTTACCGTAGACACGAGACAGTCGGGAGCTTCCATCAACGCCGACAAGTACGATGAGAGATACGACCGGCTCGCACAGACAAGGAACTACGGCGGCGGCCAGAGGAAGAATCAGGCCGGCGGCAAGCAGAAGATACAGAAGAACAAGAACGCTCAGCAGCAGACCGGCAAGTTCGGCAAGAAGAAGGTCGAGACCGAGGCACAGCGCCTTGAGAGGATGCATCTTGAGAAGGCCAGAAAGGCCCAGCTCAAGGTCCAGATCCCTGATGAGATCACCGTCGGCGAACTCGCCACAAGACTCAAGGTCACGGCTTCAGAGGTCATTAAGAAGCTGATGGGACTCGGCATTATGGCAGCCGTGACCCGGACCATCGACTTTGATACGGCAAGCCTGGTGGCCGAAGAGCTCGGCGCAAAGGTCGAGAAGGAAGTCATCGTCACCATCGAGGAAAGACTGTTCGAGGAGGTAGAGGATACTGCCGAGAACACCCAGGAGCGTCCTCCTGTAGTCGTTGTCATGGGACACGTTGACCACGGCAAGACAAGTCTCCTTGATGCCATCAGAAACACGAACGTGACAAGCGGCGAGGCCGGCGGAATCACGCAGCACATAGGCGCCTATCAGGTAGTTGCGGGCGGAAAGACAATCACGTTCCTGGATACTCCTGGACACGAGGCCTTCACCTCAATGCGTCAGCGCGGAGCCATGGTGACTGATATCGCCATTCTGGTCGTTGCGGCCGATGACGGAATCATGCCTCAGACCATAGAATCCATCAACCACGCAAAGGCAGCCGGCATCCCGATAATCGTTGCCATCAACAAGATGGACAAGCCTACTGCAAACCCTGACAGGGTAATGCAGGGACTGACCGAGTACGGACTCGTTCCTGAAGACTGGGGCGGAGACACGATCTGCGTGCCTGTATCGGCAGTGACCGGACAGGGCATAGAGGATCTCCTTGAGATGATCAACCTCACGAGCGAAGTCAACGAGTTCAGGGCAAACCCTAACCGCCGTGCAAAGGGAGCAGTTCTCGAGGCAAGGCTGGACAGGGGACTCGGACCGGTCGCGACCATACTGGTCCAGAACGGAACGCTGCACAAGGGCGATGTGATCATAGCCGGCACTGCAGTCGGCAGGGTCCGTGTCATGACGAACGACAAGGGACAGAGGATCGATACGGCATATCCTTCAACTCCTGTGGAGATCACGGGTCTTACGGAAGTGCCTTCGGCAGGCGACCTGTTCGACGCTGTCGAGGACGAAAAGCTCGCCAGAGAGCTGGCTGAGAAGAGGATGCAGAGCCGGAAGGAAGAGAAGTTCTCCGCTGTTCAGAAGGTCACCCTTGACAACCTGTTCTCACGGATGGCGCGGGGCGACATGAAGGAACTGCCCATAATCGTCAAGGCAGACGTACAGGGCTCGGCTGAGGCCGTCAAGCAGTCCCTTGAGAAGCTCTCCAACGAGGAGATCAGGGTAAAGGTCATCCACGCCGCAGTCGGCGCGGTATCCAAGAGCGACGTTATGCTCCGGGATGCTTCAAACGCCATCATCATCGGATTCAATGTCAGACCTGACGCTACCGCAAAGCGGGAAGCTGAACGGAACAGCGTTGAAATGAGACTTTACAGGGTCATCTACGATGCCATCAACGATGTCAAGGATGCCATGCAGGGCATGCTCGCGCCTAAGTTCAGGGAAGTTCAGCTCGGACAGGCAGAGGTCAGGACAGTATACAAGATATCCTCAGTTGGCACCATCGCCGGCTGCTATGTACAGAACGGCAAGGTAGCCAGACACGCCAAGATCAGAGTCGTTCGTGACGGAATAGTCATTGCGGAAGACGAGATCGCGTCACTGAGAAGATTCAAGGACGACGTGCGTGAAGTGGCTCAGGGCTACGAGTGCGGTATCGGTCTTGAGAATTTCTCTGACATAAAGGACGGAGACATCTTCGAATCCTTCATCATGGATGAGTACAAGGAAGATATAGATTAATAACCGGCCGGGGGACACGGCGCCTTGCTCCGTGTCCCGACGGCATGCAAAAATGGAGGTTGGAAATGGCTGGAAACACAAAAAGAGTTGACAGACTGAATGAAGACATAAAGAAGGAGCTTATTTCCATTCTCAGCGAAATGAAGGATCCCCGTCTGGAGCATTTCTGGACGGTGATGAGAGTGGAGACCAGTCCGGACCTGACGAATGCCAAGGTGCACGTAAGCGTTCTGGACGGCGACGAAGCCGCGAAGGAAGTCCTCAAGGTCATGAACGGGGCACAGGGACACATCCGCGGAGAGCTCTCAAAGAGACTGCACATACGTCGCAGCCCAGAATTCACATTCGTGAAGGACGAGGGCGCCGCATATGCGCAGCACATCAGCGAGGTGCTCAAGACCATTAAATATAACGATGAAGAGTAGATTATTGAATGTGCGGGAGACTGCACGGCTCATAAAGGACTGGGATGACATCCTCATCCTCTGCCATAAGAACCCTGACGGCGACACTTTGGGCGCTGCCGGGGCTCTTTCCAATGTTTTCAGGCAGATGGGAAGGCGTTGCCGGGTCATTTGCCACAACAGGATACCTGTAAAGTATGATTACCTTACACTTCCTGTTTATGAAAATGACTTCGAGCCGCAGCATATAATGGCTGTCGATGTGGCCGGAGAGAACCTTTTCGGAGATTCGCTTGAGAAATACAAGGGCAGAGTGGAGCTTTGCATAGACCACCACCGGACAAACAGCATGTACGCGGACAATATCCTTCTCAAGGGACATTATCCCGCAGCCTGCCAGATCATCTATGAGGTGATCTGCCGGATGGGCGCCGAGATAACTGTTGAGACTGCAGACTGCATCTATACCGGGATCATCACCGATACGGGCTGCTTCAGGTTTTCCAACACGATGCCTGAAACGCATATAGTCGCGAGCCGTCTCATGGAACTCGGAGCTCACTATGTGGAGCTTTCCGAACGCTTCTTCATGTCGAAGAGCAGAAAGACGGTCGAGCTTGAAAAGTTCGCTCTCAACAATCTCGAATATTATCATGACGGTCGATGCGCCGTGCTGGTGCTTGAGAAGGAAACGCTGGATTCAATCAAGCCCGATCCCACCGATCTCGACGGACTGTCATCCCTTGCCAAGAACTTTGAGGGCGTCGACATTTCGATACTGTTCAGATATATCGGCAACGGCAGGTATAAGGGTTCTGTGAGAACCAGCGAGGCTGCCGACGCGGTCGGCATCGCTTCCGCATTCGGAGGCGGCGGCCACAACAGGGCCCGGGGCTTTGAAGTCGAGAGCGACATCGAATCCGCGAAGAAGAAGGCCGTAGACGCTGCCCTGGAGGAGCTATGCAGACGGAAAGAACGGGAATAGTCATCCTGTACAAGGACACCGACTGGACCAGCTTCGATGCCGTTGCAAAGGCAAGGGGCATCCTTGCCACCAGGAAGGTGGGACACTCGGGAACGCTTGACCCGATGGCAACAGGAGTGCTCCCGCTGTTTCTGGGAATGGCGACGAAAGCCGTCGACATGCAGATAGACAAGGACAAGGAATATATAGCCTGCTTCCTGCTGGGAAAAAATACCGACACGGGTGACATCACCGGTGAAGTCATCAACACCAGAGAGGTCAGATCCTCCAGGGAGGATGTCGAGCTGGCGCTTGGGTCATTCAAGGGTCTCATAACCCAGCTCCCGCCGATGTATTCCGCCGTCAAGGTCAACGGGCAGCCGCTGTACAAGCTGGCAAGGCAGGGGGTGACCGTCGAAAGGAGACCCAGGCAGGTAAATGTCTATTCCATTGAGATGCTTAATGACGAAACGCTGGCTGAGAACGAGTACAAGGTCAGGATCCTGTGTTCAGAAGGGACATATATTAGGAGCATAGTCGAGGATCTGGGAGAAAAGCTGGGATGCGGAGCCGTGCTCACAAGTCTTGTGAGGACCAGGGCCTGCGGATATACGCTGGATGAAGCCCTGACACTTGCCGAACTGCAGAAGCACAGGGACGAAGACACGATAGACAGCATAATAAGGCCCGTCGACTCGCTGTTCATGCATCTGGAAAGGATAGATATCACGCGAGAACTTGCCGTAAGGCTCCTCAACGGAGCAAGGAGCAGGATCTCAAAGCCCGACGGACAGTACAGGGTCTACTATCAGGGCAGATTCTTCGGCGTCGCCCGGATTGAGGAAAAGAAGATGAGAGCCGTCAAGATGTTCGTTTCGAAAGAAACTGAGGTGATTTAACATTGATAGAGGTATATGACATTTCATGGATAAATACTGAAAAGAGCGCAGTTGCACTGGGCTATTTTGACAGTATCCATATAGCCCATCAGTCGCTGATCGGTCAGATGAAGAAATACGCCGAAGAGAACGGAATGCAGTCTGCCATCTTCACGTTCACGAAGAGGATAAAGCTCAACCACAAGGGCAACGACATATATACCCAGAAACAGAAGATAGACATAGTCAGGGACATGGGAGTCCGGCTGTTCTATTCTCCTGATTTCTCACGGTTCTCGAACGAAACTCCAAGGGAGTTCGTAGAGAAGATACTCATCAGGAGCATGGGTGCAAAGGCTGTCTTCTGCGGAGACAATTTCTTCTTCGGCAAGGACAGGCGGGGAAATGCCGAGGTCCTCGAGGAACTGTGCAGGGAGTACGGGATAGATTTTCATAAGGTTGAAACGGTCTTTCTCGGAGAAGAGTATGTATCAAGCACCGCGATAAGGAACCATCTTGCGGAGGGTGAGATCGAAAAGGCAAACCGGCTGCTCGGAAGGGCATATTCCGTGGAGCTTCCGGTAAGGCACGGAAAGAGGAACGGCCATCTGATGGGCACTCCGACCATAAACCAGATATTCCCGGCACAGATGTGCACTCCTAAAGAGGGGGTATATATAACCGCAACAGTCGTTGACGGAAAGAGATATCCTTCGGCAACGGGCTTCGGAAACAGGCCGACGGTCAACGGCACCAGCCCTACCTGCGAGACCTACATCCTCGGCTTCAGCGGAGATCTGTATGACAGGGAAGTCAAGGTGGAATTCTACAGCTATCTTTTCCCGGTCAGGAAATTCGACTCGCTGGACGAGCTCGGAAAGATGATAAGGGATGCCCGGGAGTCTTCCAGAAAGTACCTGGAGGAGAGAGGCCTCGCATAAGGCCAGAAGCAGCCCGAATTATAAGAGAATATGAAGGTTTTTCTTTACAAACTTATTTCTCTTTGATATAATCACTAAGTGCCTGTGAATCGGTTCAGGGATCAACCGTTATCGGTATTCACCGACCCTTTGCTGAGTCACTGGAATATATATAGAAAGGTGAAAAGAAAATGATCGACAAGAAGGAAATTATCGCTCAGTATCGGATGCATGAAGGTGACACAGGTTCACCTGAGGTTCAGATTGCGCTGCTCACAGCAAGGATCAACCACCTCACCGAGCATCTGAAGACAAACAAGCAGGACAACCACTCACGCCGTGGTCTGTTCAAGATGGTTGGACGCCGTAGGAATCTTCTCGCTTATCTGCAGAAGGCAGATATCGAGAGATACCGTGCAATCGTCGCAAAGCTTGGTCTGCGTAGATAATAACGAACATAAAAGGCAGATGGAAACATCTGCCTTTGTGTGTAACTAAGGATCTGCATCGGCACAGGGACACATATCAAATTAGCAGTGAATTGAGCCTTTGAGAGAGACTTGAGGGTTGAATTAATTGCTAATGGTATGGACCTGGTGCCGTCAGAAGAACGGTAACTAGGAGGAAATAATGAGTTACAGAGAATTCAGAACTACCTTTGCAGGTAGAGAGCTTGTCGTAGAGACAGGCAAGATGTGCGCACTCTCCAACGGTTCATGCCTTGTAAGATACGGCGAGACCGTAGTCCTTGCAAACATCACGATGAGTGCGAAGCCAAGAGCAGGGATCGATTTCTTCCCGCTCTCAGTCGATTTTGAAGAGAAGCTTTATTCAGTAGGCAGGATCCCGGGATCATTCATGCGCCGTGAAGGCCGTCCGGGCGAGAGCGCAATACTCTCAAGCAGAGTCGTTGACAGGCCGATGCGTCCTCTGTTCCCTAAGGACATGAGAAATGACGTTTCAATAGTAATGACAGTCATGTCAGTCGATCCCGACTGCGATCCTGTCATAACAGGAATGCTTGGAGCCATCATCGCAACAAGCATTTCAGACGTTCCGTTCAACGGACCTATCGGCGGCATCTCCGTCGGACTTGTTGACGATGAGATCGTTCTCATGCCGAATGCAGAGCAGCAGGAGAAGAACAAGCTTGATCTTACTCTTGTATGCAGCCGCGAGAAGATCGTCATGATCGAGGCCGGCGCCTATGAAGTGCCTGAGGATGTAATGCTCAAGGCAATCGAGACAGGACACGAGGAGATCAGAAAGTTCATCGATTTCCTCGAGAGCATCGTCCGGGAGATCGGAAAGCCGAAGTATGAGTTCGAGCATATCGATGTCGACCATGACATGTATGACGCCATCAGCGATTTCGCCATCGAGAAGGTAAGATACGCCCTTGATACAGACGACAAGCCGGAAAGAGACGCAAGACTTGCCGTGGTCTACTCAGAAGTCCACGAGAAGTTTGACGAAGAATATCCTGAACAGGAAGCAATGATAGAGGAATGCCTCTACAAGCTGCAGAAGTTCGTCGTCCGCCGCTGGCTGCTTGACGAGGGCAAGAGAGTCGACGGAAGAGGGATCGATGAGATCCGTCCGCTTTCAGCAGAGGTCGGACTCCTTCCGAGGACACACGGAAGCGGAATGTTCACCCGCGGACAGACTCAGGTGCTTTCAGTCACCACTCTCGGCACCATGAAGGATGCACAGCTCATTGATGCGCTTCAGCCTGTGTATGAGAAGAAGTACATGCATCAGTACAACATGCCTCCTTATTCAACAGGAGAGGCAAGGAGCCTCAGGAGCCGGGGACGCAGAGAGATCGGACACGGCGCTCTTGCAGAGAGGGCTCTCGTACCGGTGCTCCCAAGCCAGGAAGAGTTCCCGTATGTCATAAGAGTCGTTTCAGAAGTCCTTTCTTCAAACGGTTCAACGAGCCAGGCTTCGATCTGCGGTTCAACACTGTCACTGATGGATGCCGGTGTTCCTATAAAGGCTCCTGTAGCAGGTATCTCCTGCGGACTTATCACAGAGGGTGACCGCTGGATGACAATGGTCGATATCCAGGGACTCGAGGACTTCTTCGGTGACATGGACTTCAAGGTAGGCGGCACAAAGAACGGCATCACTGCCATTCAGGTCGATATCAAGGTCGATGGACTTACATATGATATAGTTGCAGAGGCCTTTGAGAAGTGCCGCAAGGCAAGGCTCCACATCCTTGACGACGTAATGGCACCTGTCATTTCAGAGCCTAGGAAGGAACTGTCCAAGTACGCTCCGAAGATGAAGACCATGAATATCGATGTCGACAAAATCAAGGATGTCATCGGAAAGGGCGGCAAGGTCATTCAGAAGATCACTGCAGAGTGCGGTGTAACGATCGATATCGAGGAAGACGGCACAGTATACATTGCCGGCACAGAGATCGAGGGCATCAACCGGGCATACCAGATCATCAAGACGATCGTTGAGGATCCTGAGATCGGTGCCATCTACAAGGGCGTCGTAACAAGGATCATGAACTTCGGTGCATTCGTTGAGATAGCCCCTGGCAAGGAAGGTCTTGTAAGGGTCGCAAAGCTCGACACGAAGTATGTCGAGAAGGTCGAGGATGTCGTCAGCGTAGGCGATGAGGTCCTGGTAATGGTAACTGAGATCGACGATCAGGGAAGGATCAACCTTTCACGCAAGGATGCACTTGCAAAGATGAACAAGAAGAAGGACTGATAACAGTGCCAAAAGTGCTCCGGTAATACACCGGGGCACTTTTTTGTGTCTGATAGAAATGATATAATATAACCGTAATACTTAACGGAGGAATACGATGAAACAATATATAGTAGACGCTTTTACATCCGAACCTTTTTCAGGCAATCCTGCAGCAGTATGCGTGATGGACTCATGGCCCAGCGAGGAATCCATGATGAAGCTTGCGACAGAAAACAATCTTTCCGAAACTGCCTTCATCGTAAAGGAAAAGGAAGGATACCATCTCAGGTGGTTCACGCCTACGACCGAAGTAGAGATCTGTGGACACGCGACGCTCGCTTCTTCATATGTCATCTTCAATTACTATGATACGGATGCGGAGAGGATATCCTTCAACACTCTTTCAGGCGAACTGACTGTCACCAGAAAAGGGGACAGATACGAGATGAACTTCCCGGTGTTCGAGATTAAGGAGATACCGGTCACTGATGCAATGGAAAAGGCTTTCGGAGCAAGACCGGTGAAGGCCGTTCTGGGACTTGACCTTGTCTGCGTATTCGATGACGAAGAGACGGTAAGAAAGATGAATCCCGACCAGGAGCTTTTAATGGGAATAGAGGGAAGGATACAGAATGCTTCCGCTAAGGGAACTGACGTTGACTGTGTATCAAGAAGCTTTGCTCCGAAACTCGGCATAGCCGAGGATCCGGTTTGCGGTTCGGCGCATTGCCGGATAATCCCGTACTGGGCAGGAGTCTTCGGCAGAAACGACATCAAGGCATATCAGGCTTCGAAGAGAGGCGGATATCTGTTCTGCGAGCTTTCGGATGACGGAAGGATAGCCATAAGCGGAAACGCTGCTCTTGTTGCGATAAGCGACATCAAGGCCGAGCTTAAGTAATAAAGGAATAATAAAAGGGATGGAGAGGGCTCCATCCCATTTTTATTTAGATCAGAACTCCTTAAGGAAGTCTTCCATTGCAGGATACTTTGTATGGGACTCCGAAGGCTCGCATCCATCTTCAATGTATCCGACAGGGAAGAGAGCTATGAGAGTGAGTCCTTCCAGCTCAGGGAAAAGCTCCTTGAGCTTTGCTTCATCGAAGTATCCGCACCATGTAGAACCAAGACCGAGATCGTGGATCTCAAGCATCATCTGAGTGGCTACGATCGAGGCATCCACATCCGCAAAGTTGTGTCCGTCAAAAGGCCTTGTCCAGGCCTGCTCAGGAACTGCGGCAACCACAAATACTGCCGGAGCGTTCTTGACGAACGGGAAGTGATGTACCGTGTCAAGTTTCTCTTTTGCTTCTTTTGAAGAAAAAAGGAATATCTTTGCAGGCATCCTGTTTGCGGCAGTGGGAGCGATAAGTCCGGCTTCGATGATCTTATCGAGTTTCTCTCTTTCAACAGGCCTCGAGCTGATCTGTCTTACCGAATATCTTTCATGAGCAAGTTCAAGAAAATCTTTCATTTCAGTTTTCCCTTTTCATTTTTCTGATATATTTCCGTCAGCTGACAAAAATATCTGTGAAGGCGGGATCTGGCTTGCAAACTGGATCGCGCTGAGAACGTATGAATAGCATCCTGCGTTTGAGAATGTCACGATATCTCCGACCTTTGAAGTGTTAAGAGTGATCGCCTTTGATATCATGTCAGCAGAGGTGCAGAGATTTCCGGCCAGAGCCACGGTTTCGAGGGTTTCATCATCAGTCAGCACCTCTATCTTTGAAGCACCCGGCTTGATGTACATGGGCTCATACGGCTTGGGTGAAGGGTTGCCTCTCTCCACGAGCATTGCCACGCTGGGACGGAAGAAACCGTTCAGAGTGTTGTGGAGGATAACGTAAGTCACGCCGTGGCTCGTCTTCCTGTCGATGACCTTTGAACAGTATGTGCCGGCATTGCCGCAAACGTATCTTCCTGATTCAATCAGTATCCTGGTGGAGCCAAGTTCCCGTGCAAAGCTGTTCATCCGGTCACTGAACTGCCTGCCGAGCGATGATATGTCAAGTTCGTTATCCTCCCGGACGAATGGGATGCCGAGTCCGCCGCCCATATTCACGAAATCCAGTTTTCTTCCCAGAAGCTTTTCGACCCTTTCGCAGAGTTTCAGCATGTTTACATAATATCTGGAAAGTATGGAGAAGGACAGCTCCTGGCTTCTTGAGTGCACATGGATGCCTGTAATCTCCAGGTTAGAAAGGTTTCTTATGCTCTCTATATTCTCTGTGAACAGGTCCTCGTCTATACCGAACTTGCCGCCTGCACCGTTATACGGATCATCCATTGTGAAGTTCGGGTTTATCCTGACGCCAATTTTGGTTTTAATTCCCAGTTTTCCGGCGATCCTGTCAGCTCTTTCAAGCTCTCCGATGCTGTCCGCGGTGAGGGTAGAGTGAAGCAGACCGTATTCTATGTCTCTGTCTGTTTTTCCCGGAGCTGAGAAGTATATCATGTCCGTGCCGAGACCTCTCTCAACGCCCATCCTTACCTCGTTCCGGCTTGCTGCATCGATACCGAAACCGTTATCCGTGCACAGGTCGATGATATCAGGGAACGGATTGGTCTTTACCGAATACAGAAAGGTCGCCATCGGAAGCCGTTCCTTCATTGTCTGAATATTGCTTTCTATTTTCCGGCCGTCATATACATAGAAACTGTCTCTGGTCCGGGCAAGTTCATATACCAGATCCTTGTTGACCATATCGATGATCCTCCTTTTTGAAAAACAGTATTATCTCTGCTTTCATTATATTTCCGTTTTACGGTCCATTCAACCGTCTATTTGTAGTCAATACAATCCTCGTAATCCCGAAAGAAGGGAAGGGACTTCGGATATGGTCCGGAGTCCCTTCTTCAAGAGGTTTAAGTATGTGAAATATGGTTTACTTTCTGTTGTTAATCGTAGCCTGAGCTGCAGCCAGTCTTGCAACAGGGACTCTGTAAGGTGAGCATGATACATAATCAAGACCTACGCTCTGGAAGAACTGGATTGAAACAGGGTCACCGCCGTGTTCGCCGCAAACACCGAGGTGGATGTCCTTGCGTCCCTGCTTTGCCCATGTGGCGGCCATTCTGATCAGCTTGCCGACACCATTCTGGTCGAGCTTGGTCGTTGGGTCGTACTCGAAGATCCTCTGCTTGAAGTAGTCATCAAGGATCTGGCTTGCATCGTCTCTGGACAGACCGTAGGTAGTCTGTGTCAGGTCATTTGTACCGAATGAATAGAACTCAGCGTACTTGGCGATCTCTTCCGCAAGAAGTGCGGCACGAGGGATCTCAATCATTGCACCGACCTTGTAGTCAAGGGTGATGCCCTGTTCTTCAAATACAGCCTTCGCTTCCTCGTCAACGATGTTCTTAACGAAGCCGAGCTCTGCTGCGTCTGCCACCAGAGGGATCATGATCTCAGGTGTCACGTTGATGCCTTCTCTCACTACGTTGATGGCGGCCTGCATGACAGCCCTTGTCTGCATCTGGGCGATCTCAGGGTAGGAGATAGCCAGACGGCAGCCGCGGTGGCCGAGCATCGGGTTGACTTCCTTCAGTCTGTTGACGCTGTTCTTCAGCTCTGTGAAGGAGATGCCCATCTCGTAGGCCGTGATGGCGGTCTCATCGTCATCATGAGGGAGGAACTCATGAAGAGGAGGATCGAGGAATCTGATGGTAACAGGAAGTCCTGCCATCTCTCTGTACATTCCTTCGAAGTCCTTCTGCTGCATAGGAAGGATCTTTTCGAGTGCTGCGACTCTTTCTGCCTTTGTCTTTGCAAGGATCATCTGTCTCATAGCAAGGATTCTGTCCTTGGCAAAGAACATATGCTCGGTCCTGCAAAGTCCAATTCCCTCTGCACCGAAGAGTCTGGCCTGTCTTGCGTCCTTAGGGTTGTCGGCGTTGGTCCTTACCTTGAGCGTTCTGACCTGGTCAGCCCACTCCATGAAGCGTCCGAAGTCTCCTGAGAGGGTAGCTTCGACTGTAGGGATCTGTCCGAGGTATACGCGGCCTGTGGTACCGTCTATGGAGATGTATTCTCCTTCGTTGACCTTGATAGCGTTGAAGTAGCAGACCTTGTTGTCTGAATCGACTCTCAGGTCGTTGCATCCGGATACGCAGCAGCGTCCCATTCCACGGGCCACAACGGCTGCGTGACTGGTCATTCCGCCTCTTGCAGTCAGGATGCCCTGTGAGATCGACATGCCTTCGATATCCTCAGGGCTGGTCTCGGCTCTTACGAGGATTACAGGCTCGTTCCTCTTCAATGCTGCTTCCTTGGCGTCCTCTGCATTGAAGTATACGCGGCCGCTTGCGGCTCCAGGAGAAGCAGGAAGTCCCTTTGCTATGGATTCTGCCTTTGCGAGAGCCTCAGGATCGAACTGAGGGTGGAGCAGGCTGTCAAGCCGGTTCGGCTCGACCTTGAGAAGAGCCTCCTCGATGGTGCACAGACCCTGGTCCACCAGATCGACAGCAATCTTTACGGCAGCCTGGGCCGTTCTCTTGCCGTTTCTGGTCTGGAGCATGTATAGCTTGCCCTTTTCTATGGTAAACTCCATGTCCTGCATGTCCTGATTGTGCTTTTCAAGAGTGTCGGCGATCTGGATGATCTGGTTGTATGCATCAGGCATTATCTCTGCAAGTTCCTTGATGGTCTTCGGAGTTCTGATACCTGCAACGACATCCTCGCCCTGAGCGTTCATCAGGAATTCACCGTTGAGCTTCTTTTCGCCTGGGGCTGGGTTACGAGTGAAGGCAACACCTGTGCCGCAGTCATTTCCCATGTTGCCGAATACCATCGACTGTACGGTTACGGCAGTGCCCCATGATGAAGGTATGTCGTTCATACGTCTGTAGTAGATGGCACGAGGGTTCTCCCATGATGCGAAAACAGCCTTTACTGCTTCAAAGAGCTGCTCCTTAGGATCGGTAGGGAAATCGACTCCCTGGTCATCCTTGTATAACTGCTTGTAGCGTTCGATGATCTCTTCCAGATCTTCAGGCTCAAGCTGATAATCGTATTCTATTCCTCTTCTGAGCTTTACATCGTCAAGTATGACGTCAAAGCCGTCCTTTGAAATGCCCATGACGACATCAGAAAACATCTGGATGAAACGTCTGTAGGCATCAAGTGCGAAACGGCGGTTGTTTGTGAGCTCCGCAAGACCTTCAAGCACCTCTTCGTTGAGTCCGAGGTTAAGGATGGTGTCCATCATGCCAGGCATGGATGCTCTTGCACCGCTTCTTACCGAGCAGAGGAGAGGATTCTTCGGATCGCCGAATTTCTTTCCGGTGATGTTTTCAAGCTTCTCAAGATATTCAAAGATCTGATCCTTGATCTCGTCTGATATCTCTCTGTGGTGTGCGTAGTATTCCGTACAGGCCTCTGTGGTAATTGTGAAGCCCTGAGGCACAGGCATTCCCAATCCGGTCATTTCAGCGAGGTTAGCGCCCTTACCGCCCAGCAACTCTTTCATCGAGCCGTTGCCCTCACTGAAAAGATATACATACTTCTTAGCCATACTTCCTCCAAAATATATTGACCTTGATAATGGAAAACAAATTTCCACGATTTCATTATAAACCCCGTTATTTCATTTTGCAATACAACAAATTTACAATCAAATGAAATATTTTTACATCTTTTATGAACATTTTAACGGAAAGAATTCAGGGTGCAAAATGGGAACAAAAAAGAACACTTCCCGTGAAAGGGAAGTGTTCTTTACTGCATTACTGCTTGTAAGCCGTGGACTTCATGGCGGCAAGCATCGGTTCAAGTGCTGCCCGTCCGCCATCGTTCTCGACTGTCTCATCGCTGTCTCCGTAGATGCACAGTGCGATGAAGCCTTCAGGAGTGTCAATGACCTGACCCGCATCGACCTTGTCCTTGTTGACGCCCGGATAGTTCTCATTCTGTCCGATGAGAGTGTCGAGCTGCTTCTGGAGGATGGTCCTTGCGTCTTCAGCCTTGCCCTCGGCAGGGTTGACGATGATGAAGACATCAACGTTTCCGCTCTTGAATGCACCGGCATAGTCGGTGTACTCGCTGCCGTCAAAGCCCAGCCATGACATGTAGTCATCGCCTACATCGTTCCATTCTCCGCCGATATCGAGACCGAGAGTCTCAACTATCGTGTTGTACTTGTCCTTGCAGGTGAACTCAACTGTCACCTCTGAAGGATCGGATGTAGGATCGGAACTCGGCTCGGTCTTGCCGCCGGAGCATCCGGCAAGGCAGGAGAGAGCAAATACCGCTGCAAAAGCCAAAGCAAGTATCTTTTTCATTACTTAATATCTCCCGTTAGTCTGGTAAGTTGTAAACTGTTAAATGTTTGGTATGACTTCCGTGCCCGTCTCACCGGCCACGGCATTTTCCATGGCGGCTATGATAAGGGTCTTGAAGTTGCCGGTGGACTCAGTTGCTCCGGCTACGATGTCGACGCTTGTGACCTTGCCGCTTGCAAGGAACTGATTGATGAGATCCTTGTTGTACTTGGCAGGGTAGGTGCCGACGATCTGTTCCATCTGACTCTTATAGCCTTCATCCTCGCTCTTGAGCTTGGTACCGTCTTCGTTCACTGCGTCAAAAACGACCTCATAAAGCTCGCCGTCCTTGATCGTAACTACGACATAGTCCTTCCAGCCATATTCGTCAAATTCCTCAAATTCCGTCCTGTATACTCCGTCGACGAGCGTCCGATCGAGGCCGGCTCCGCTGCCGCTGCATGCAGTAAGCGTGCCGAACGCAAGAACTGCGGACAGAATCAGGCTGAGAATCTTTTTCATAAACCAATGTACATCCTTTTTTAGTTTTCCACACCTGCCACACGCGGCTGATGCGGATATATCGCAACTGCCATGCAGACAGAGGCGAGAATTAAAGAACCTATAACACTCTATAGGCATGCTAAATATACCATATATTCAATATACAGTCAAATTTTGCCCGGTCATTGTAACATAATTGTAAACCAATGGTCACAAAAAAGCGCGTAATTTACAGAGAAAATCAATAATGTACCATCTATCCCTAAAAGCTGTTGAAATACATGTAAAGTAGTCTGGCTTTACGGAGTATATGGCATTTAATTAATGCAATTGTATATTAGTCAATGATGTGAGACCAAAAACGAACGAAATAAAAAAGATATTTG